>CAYGJI010000009.1:45387-47410 GCA_964350125.1 uncultured Paludibacter sp.
GAGAACCTCACCCCTGATCCCTTTGAGGAGAGGGGAATTTGGAGAACCTCACCCCCTGCCCCCTCTCCCCGGGGAGAGGGGAATTTGGAGAAGTGTTTGGATTTAGAGAACAAATTTTATATCATAAATAAATAGAATACAGATGGAAGTTAAAGCGTGGGAAGAGCCGGTCGTTATTCCGACTTACGAAATCGGAAAGCCCGAGAAAAATCCGATTTTTCTGGAGAAGCGTGTTTATCAGGGAAGTAGCGGAGTGGTATATCCTTATCCGGTGATAGAAAAAATCTCGGATGAAAAAACCGACAAAACTTACAAAGCAGTTTATCTCGAAAACGAATACCTCAAGGTAATGATTCTGCCTGAATTGGGCGGACGGGTTCAGATGGCCTATGACAAAATTAAACAGCGCCATTTCATCTATTACAATCAGGTGATTAAGCCGGCGTTGGTGGGTTTAACAGGCCCCTGGATTTCAGGAGGTATTGAGTTTAACTGGCCACAACATCACCGACCGAGTACATTCCTGCCGGTCGATTACAGCATAGAAAATAACGCCGACGGTAGTGTGACCGTTTGGGTTAATGAATACGAACGCATGTTCCATCAAAAAGGAATGGCAGGTTTTACTTTGCATCCCGGAAAGGCTTATCTTGAGATAAAAGGCAGGTTGTATAATCCCACTCCTGTGCCGCAAACTTTCCTTTGGTGGGCAAATCCGGCTGTTGCAGTGAATGAGCATTATCAGTCGGTTTTTCCACCCGATGTGCATGCTGTTTTTGATCATGGCAAGCGCGATGTATCAACATTTCCCATTGCGACAGGTACTTATTATAAAGTCGATTATTCAGCCGGAGTGGATATTTCCAATTATAAGAATATTCCGGTGCCAACTTCGTATATGGCCATCAATTCCGAATTTAATTTTGTGGGTGGTTATGAGAATGATACTCAGGCAGGTGTGCTTCATGTGGCCAATCATCATATCTCGCCGGGTAAAAAGCAATGGACCTGGGGCAATGGCGATTTCGGAAAAGCATGGGACAGAAACCTGACCGATGAGGATGGTCCGTATATCGAACTGATGGCCGGTGTTTTTACCGATAATCAGCCCGACTTCAGCTGGCTCAATCCTTATGAGGAAAAAACCTTCACCCAGTATTTTTTACCTTACCGCGAGTTGGGAGTTGTAAAAAATGCATCTAAGGATTTGTTGCTGAATTTGGATATGAAGGGTGATGTAGTGGTTGTTAAGGTTTTTGCAACTTCAGTAATGAAGGATGTGAAGGTTGTGCTGAAGGGTAAACTACACCCACTTTTGGAAAAGGAAGAACCTCACCCCCTGCCCCCTCTCCTTGAGGAGAGGGGAGGTGGACTGCGTCGTACCAGTACGCCGCACAGTATAGTAATGCCCCTGCCCCCTCTCCTTGAGGAGATGGGAGATGGACAGCAGATTCAGGGATGGGAACAAGGAACTTTTCATGCCAACTTCTCTACTGACCCCGATTCGTGGCACATGCTTATAAGAATTGCCAAGGAGATGAGAACCACACCCACAGAAGCAGAAAAAATATTATGGGAAAGATTAAGGAACAGAAATATTGGATATAAGATACGAAGACAACATATTATCAGAGGGTATATAGCTGACTTTTTCTGCGTCGAAAAGAATCTGATTATTGAAGTTGATGGTGATGTTCATTTAAGTCCTGAACAAAAAGAAAAAGATAAATTACGAACTGAGATTTTAAATCATCAAGGGTTTAATGTTATCAGATTTAATAATAAGGAAGTATTTGCAGACTCATACCGGGTGGCTATGGAGATAAAGAATATCCTTGATGAATTGCCTTCTATACCTAAAACCAATACCCCATACTCCGCACTATCTCCTTCAGTGCACTCCCCCTCTCCTCAAGGAGAGGGGGCAGGGGGTGAGGTTCAAAACTCTCAGGCAGGGGCTGAGGTTCAATATTCTCAGGCAGGGGGTGAGGTTCAAAACTCTCAGGCAGGGGGTGAGGTTCAA
>CAYGJI010000009.1:47510-49709 GCA_964350125.1 uncultured Paludibacter sp.
TGAGGTACTTTGTTCCAAAACGGGGGATGATATTCTTTCTAACCAAAGAAGTTCAGAATCTGTTTTATCTTCAGAGTCTGTAATTATTTTCTCTGAAACCACAACACTCTCTCCCGAATCGGTTTATCTGAAAGAAGTAAAGATTAACGCAGATGAGCCTGAGCTTATCGTTCTGGATGCAAACGGAACAGAATTACTTGCGATCCGCTACGAAAAATCGGAAAGACCCTTACCCGAACCTGCCAAAGCTGCTTTATCGCCGGCCGATACTCCAACCTGCGAACAATTGTATCTCACCGGCCTGCACCTGGAGCAATACCGCCATGCAACTTACAATGCCACCGATTATTACCTCGAAGCATTGCGCCGTGACCCTTCGGATGTTCGTAATAACAACGCGATGGGTTTGTGGCTGATGCGACGCGGACAGTTCGAAAAGGCTGAGCCTTATTTTCGCAAAGCAATAGAAACGCAACTGCAGCGCAATCCGAATCCTTACGATGGCGAACCGCATTACAACCTCGGACTGTGTTTGCAGTATCAGGCGAAATACAAACAGGCCTACGATGCGTTTTACAAATCGTGCTGGAATGCGGCCATGCAGGATGCAGGATACTTTGGTTGTGCACAAATCTCCTGCCTGAGAAATCATCTCTCAGACGCGCTCCATGAGATTGAAAAATCGCTGGTGCGTAACTGGCATAATCATAAGGGGCGTGCACTCAAAGCTTCTATCCTGCGTAAATTAAATCGTAAGGAAGACGCTTTAAGCTGGATTGAAGATTCTCTGAAAATTGATTTGTTCAACTTCGGTTGTCTTTTCGAACGATATCTGATTTCAGAAGACGAGAATCATCTTGACAAGATGCATAAATTGATGCGCAACGAAATACATAATTATGAGATTGTTGCGCTCGATTATAATGCTGCCGGAATGTATGAAGAGGCAGTAGCATTGCTGGAAAAAGGTACTCAGGTTTGCGCTACCACTCCCATGACTTACTACTATATGGCTCATGCAATACGACTTTCGGGTGGTGATGCTTCCGATGTACTTGTAAAAGCTGCTCAGCACGCGCCCGAATTCTGCTTCCCGAACCGACTCGAAGCTATTGCAGCGCTGCAATGTGCTGTCGATTTAAACCCTGCCGATGCAAAAGCGCCGTTTTACCTCGGAAACTTGTGGTACGATAAGCGGCAATATGCTGAAGCTGTAAATTGCTGGGAACTTTCGGTTTCGATTGATGATTCATTCCCTACCGTTCACCGCAATTTGTCACTGGCTTATTTCAATAAAATGAATGAGGCTGAAAAAGCATTATCTTCATTAGAAAAGGCATTCGAACTCGATCAAACTGATTCGCGTGTACTGATGGAGCTGGATCAGCTCTATAAGCGACTTTGCAGACCGCATGCCGAACGACTTGCTTTTTTGGATAATTATACGGATTTAGTGGCACAACGCGACGACCTGTATCTTGAGTTTGTTACGCTTTGTAATGCTACCGGACAGTATTTACGTGCCAAGGAGCTTATCGACAGCCGAAAATTTCATCCCTGGGAAGGGGGAGAAGGGAAAGTGCCTGCGCAATATCAGTTGTGCCGGGTCGAACTTGCCAAGCTTGCACTCAATGAAGCTAAATACAAGCAAGCCATTGAGTTGCTCGAATCCTGTTTCGATTATCCGCATCATTTGGGTGAGGGTAAACTGTCGGGTGCTCAGGAGAATGACTTCCTGTACTGGCTGGGTTGCGCATACGAAGGATTGGGCAATGAAACCAAGGCTATTGAATGTTGGGAAAAGGCCAAAGATGGAATTCAGGAACCTGCAGCCGCTATTTTCTATAACGATCAGAAACCCGACAAGATTTTCTATCAGGGTATGGCTTTGTTGAAACTTAAAAGATATGAAGAAGCAGAAGCCCGTTTCAACAGACTGATTGCCTATGGCGAAGAACATATGAATGATGTGCTGGCAATGGATTATTTTGCTGTTTCTTTGCCTGATTTGTTAATCTGGGAAGACGACCTGACTTTGCGCAACAAAATTCATTGCCTGTATCTGCAGGGTTTGGGGTATTCAGGCAAAAACGACATGCAGAAAGAATCAGAATTTTTAAAGAAAGCTGCAGCTTTGGATGTTAATCATCAGGGAGTGCAGCAGCATTTGGAACTGGTGGAAAAACGATGATTGACTTA
>CAYGJI010000010.1:0-47785 GCA_964350125.1 uncultured Paludibacter sp.
CTCAATCTCTATTAGCAGTCTTAAGTATCCTGAAATAGAAATTGCATCAAATTTTGTGAATCCATTCATATATATTCAAAGAGTTGATGTTGATTCTGAAGGGAAAACCAAAAACCTGATAAAATCACTTTCGCTCTTTCCGGTAATGCCTACATTTAACTGGTCGCTGCAGTTTTAGTGGTGAATGGCAAAAGGGTTATATACATCATTCGTATTCAACTCTTACTGGTTTTACCAGGGTTATTGGAATATGTAGTTTAATGTACTAAAGACACGCTTTTTGTTTCACTATCAATATGTTTGACACCTTAAAATTTCTATGAGTAAATCGTTAATAATCATTTTATTTCTTACATCTCCATTGATGTTTCTCTTTGCACAGGAAGAAGTTTTCTTCAATGAGTTGAACGTAGATAAATCTGAAATCAAAATTAGCAAGCAAATTTCCGGGCTTATGGTTGATTTCGATTTTGTGCGTCTTTTGCCGGGTACCTATATGGGTTTGAAGGCCGGTTCTGTTGAAACGCAAATCAGCTATTTCCACGAAAATCGCATAGCGAATACCTGGTCGCTATTCAAATCTGTTGGTTTTGGCAATAGCGCATTCAACAGAATCGAAGTAATTGATGACCCTAATCATGGGTATCAACCAACAACAATATACAGGTATCAATACGAACTTACACTGAATATGCGAATTGAACCGCGTTGGTATTTCAGTTACAAAAACCGGCACGTACATCAAAAAAAGATACTTAACAATACTGGCTGGTATTTATCGTTACCTCTAAGTGCCAGAACTATGTTGTTACATGAGCCGGTTAATTATCTCAGAAAAAACTGGCTACCCGATGGTTTGAATGTAAATATCACTGCAGTTCCAACCATTGGCTATCGTAACTCTTTTGAAAACCGATGGTTCTTCGAAGTAAACCTGGGATATATACCTTATCATATAGATTTCAATGGAAAACAATTCTTTACAAACTCTGCCCGCCGAATCGGTTATCTTTCAGCAGATAGTTTTAATTCAGAAGTCAAAATTGCTTTTACCTTCTGAAAAAAAGGTACTGTTTAAATATGATGTTATTTGAAATCTAAGCAATATCTGATAATCCTTATCCTACCCATAGCATTTCTTGGCTCCTGTGGCAGGATTAGTATTGAGGATGAACTTTGGCAACCTGAAAGTCTTCCTGTGGTTTTTGCAATTTTATCGCCTGGCAATGAGGTTGGCGTTTATCTCAACAGAACTTCATTGAATAATTCGGGTACAGATACAGTCAATTATCAGGAAGCAGAAGTTTTACTCCGTAGTGAAACTTCCGACTGGGTGACATTAAGAGGTAAATCGCCCGGTGATAATATATATTCTGATTTGAACAGGGAATTGAAAATTGTTGCCGGAGAAACATATTATTTAGAAGTAAATCTACCCGGATTTATTATAACATCGGCCACTACCATACCTGACAGTAATAATGCTAAAATTAAAAGTGCAAAATTCACGAAGAGCACAGAAGGTATAGCTCAAAACGAATATGTGTCGGGATTGCTTGAGGCTACTTTTGATATAAAGCCTGAAAATTATTGCATCCTGACAAATCATTTGGGAAACTCACTGGTTTTCGGAGGGACATTTATCAGACAAAACTATTTTAGTAAACGGATTGCTGTTGCCGATTCGGTTCAGAATTACACCTTACATTTACATAACGTGGATACTTTCCTTGCCCGATTTCTTGCAGCCAAATCAATTAGCAACATGCAACATTTCTCAAATGGAGATATAACAGCTCTGATGGGATCTTTTAATGGTATTTTACCTCATTACTCCAATATCAGTAATGGTATCGGATTGTTTGGAAGTTATGTTAGTACAACTTATACGGTACCATTAAAATGAAGACCAAAGAGAAGCTTTTATTGCTGCTAATCATGTTATTCTATGTGATAAACCTGACTTCCCAAAATGCAGAATCCAGGTTTCGTCTCAGAGCAAAAATAATTGATATTCGTACAGAAAAAGTGCTGTCAAACTTCCCTGTCAGGATTATCGGGTATAACCGAACAGTAAACTCCAATGAGCATGGTGAAATACTTTTCAATATGCCCCGGGGTGTATATACCCTCGTTCTGGATGATTATCCCTATATCAAAAAAGAAATTGAAGTCGCTTTAAATGCCGACACGAGTTTTTTATTTAAGCTTGAAACACCCGACAAAGTATTAGCACTCAGGGTAGTTGAGGTTGTGGCAAGCTCAAATTTCACGCAACGACCAGCCAATGAGGTTTTTATATCAGAGAGACAATTAGCATCACTTCCGGCAATGATTGGTGAACGCGACATACTAAGGTCTCTAAGTTTGAGTGCCGGTATAAATCCGAGCAGCGAAGGAGCTGCCGACATACAGGTAAGGGGGAGTCAGCATGGTCACAACCTTTTCCTTCTCGACAATATCCCGGTATATTCAACACAGCATATGTTTGGGATGGTTTCGGTTTTTAATCCATCCATAATCCAAAGTGCCACTATTTACAAAGCAGGTTTTCCTGCAAGGTTTGGCGGACGTATTGGTTCGGTAATTAATGTTCAGACCAAAGAACCTGATTTGCATACAAAGGGTGGCGATACAGAAATAGGATTACTTTCCTCCAAACTAACATACAATCTCCCGGTAATTCGCGGAAAAGCCGGCATTTCTTTCTCGGGCCGGATATCCAATTACAGTTTAATAAGCCTTTTGTCATTGTTTGATGAGATTAATAACGGAAAAATCGGGATGCACTTTGCCGACATAAACAGCAGTTTTCGTTATGTGATTGACAATAAACATTCAGTCAAAATATCCTGTTTCCTGAATAGTGATGGATATACAAACAATGAAACTGAGTCGGGTAGAATATCTGAGTTCACTCAGGAAAACAAACAGCAAAATATAAACGTTAATCTGACGAGTAACTGGTCTGATAAGTTATTAAACAAGCTTCAACTGTATTACGACTTATACAATTTTGGTTATTTGAAACACTTCAGGTTTTCAAACAACGCCGAAAACCAGCTATTTAATATACAAAGCAATATAGGATCAGTGGGATTCGATGACAACTTGTCGATGAGATTCAGTAATAAGTTGTTGGCAGAAACGGGGTTATCGTTCAGGAGCTACTCCTTCTCTCCTTACAACCTTTCTATCAATGATTCACTGATCAACTCTACAGATAATCAAGATTCCCGTTTTGTTGAGGGCAGCACATATTTTCAGGCAAACTACAAAAATGAAAACCTTGTTGTTGATGCCGGAGTCAGACTTACAAGCTATGGGAATAAAGATAAAATGTATGGATCATTGGAACCAAGGTTGGTAGTTCACCAGAAATTCAATGAGCAGTTTTCTGTAAGTGCATCATTTTCAAAAATGACACAACACATTCATCGTGTTGCAAATCCCGGTCTGGGGATCACACTGGAGCAGTTCTACCCATCCGACATAAAACTATTACCACAAACATCCCGGATATACTCTTTGGGAAGTGCTCTTGACTTACCTTCTCATCGTCATTCCATTTCTGTTAAGGCTGATGTTTGGTTCAAAAATATGACAAATCTGGTTGAATTCAGGGATGGATTTGATGCAATAACCATGATACTTGCTTCCAATTATATAACTAACAATAAATCGGAATACCTCACTCAGGGCAAGGGTTGGGCAACCGGTATAGATATTTCTTCAAATTTTCGCATTTCAAATCTTCGGTTAACTACCAACTATACACTGATGCAAGCCCGGAGTAAATTCAATGAGCTGAATTATGGACGTTGGTTTGCATCATCAACAGATATCAGACATGCACTTAGCACAGTAGCCGAAATAAGACTTAACAACAAATGGTCGGTTACCGCGAGCTGGCAATACAGGTCGGGCAGACCGTTTACTCTCCCAACAGCCGTATATCCTACAATTGAACCGGATTTCAGATATTCTGCTTTCTTCTACCCAAACAATGTGCATGGTGAACGCTTCAGCATTATTGAAACTGAACGCAATAATGCCAGGATGAAACCATTTCACAGGGCCGACATATCATTTAATCACCAATATCTGTTAAAAAACAAATACATCGCCACAATTTCCTTCGGGATATTCAATATTTATAACCGGGCTAACCCGTCATACTACTTTATTAGTCATGAAAAGAAGGACGAACAGTACTATCCGGTTCTAAAATCATTCTCTATGTTCCCGATATTACCCTCATTTTCATGGGGAGTAAAGTTTTAAAATATTGATTGCCTTTCTGCGATGGAAGAAGGAACCACGATAAGTGACTGTGAACTTGTTGTCGGTAACAGCAGCGCATTCAACAGTGATGCTAACATAACCGATCCAGTGCTTATCAAGGAGGTTGATTCAGGGTGCTTCCCCGATTCTATTTCCTTTTCTATCAACAAGTTTCATTTCCTTGAATTCTGCCGATTCTCTGTCGTTTATAAATGATTTGTGAGTTTTTTACTGCGATTTCTTTCCCCACAACGAATGACCCGAACTGTTTAGGCCTGCATACACAATGGTGGGGACTCTGGGGTTAGCTTCCCAATCGAGTTCCCGCTCAATTTTGAGGCGTGTGGTGCCGATGGAGAGGGTTTTGGTGTTGGCGTTGTACGACCAGTTTCCGTTCAGTGCTCCGGTGGCAATGTAGTTGGGATGTAGTGTAAGGGTTGTTGATGTGCGCTGCATCTGATAGCTGTAACTCAGGGTGATGTGTTCCCAGGTGCCCACCAGATCTTCATCGGTGATGATTGTTTGAGGCACATTGGCGTAACGCTGCGGCAACACAACCGGCCAGCCATTGTCGGTCCACACAATTTTGCGCACATGGCCCATCATGATAGCATTGGCAAAAGCATTGCCGCCGGCGCCTTCGGGCAGTCGTGCCTGTGAGGTATAATACCATTGCTTCGTTTCAGTGTCTTGAAATACAGCACAATGAGCAAATCCTACCCATCCGGAGTGGTTGTTGAATTTATAGGGATGGGTGATGATAGGGAAGCAGTCGGCACCCGTTGTGATATTTGCACCATTGATGCCATAATATGGACCGGTAATGTTGGTTGCACGTGCCACGCGGGTGTTGTAAGCTACCGACAGTTCGTCGTACGCCAGGAAAAGATAATAATATTTAGTATCGGGGTTGTAAATAATTTCGGGTCCTTCGAGTGCCTGCCACCTGTTGTTGTCATTATTTTGCCGGCGGGCAATACGAATGCCATAGTCGGCCAGTGTGCTGAGTCTGAATGGTTTGCCGGTTATAGGGTCGATTTTGACAGCCGGAATTCCCGAATGCCATGATCCGTAGATTAGCCAGTGTTCGCCCTGTGGTGTTTCGATGTAAGTAGGGTCGATGGCGTTCCACATGAAGTAACCACTCCAGTCGGAGGTATAGCTCGAACGGAACCAGTTAGTGCCACGGTCGCTTACCGAATGAATCACATAACCTTTATCGACCCAAACATTGCTTTCGAGACTTTCGGTTTCCATCATGCCAATGAACGCTCTTTCGGTCCAGGAATTATCGAAATTGGCAGCAGTGTTGGGTAATCCTGTTCTGATGAAATTGTCGACAATCATGCTGTAATAGAGCCGGTATTTGTTGCCGACTTTGCGCACTACCGGCGCCCAGTACCCATAAAGAGGATTATCGATGGCAACCAAACCGTTGCGTGCCCGCATGGCATTGAGCGAATCTTTCACCCAGGTTGGCGGGGTATTAGGCATAGCAAAACCCAGAAAAGTCCAGTTAACCAGATCGCGTGAACGTCGATAGGGATAATGTCCACGACCATTATGCACATTTCCGTAAGATGCATCGGTTTGATACATATAATAAAAATCGCCGTCTTTGGCTACTGTGGGGTCGTGCACATTGGCTAAATTCCATCTCAATCGGTTGGTCCAACCCGAAATCGACGAGTAATCGTCGGTATAGGTTGGCGGACTGTAAGAAACAACAGGAAGTTCGAATATCTTGATACTGTCGATGGAGGCAGTAGGCATGGTTGTGATTGACTGATTTTTTCTGTGAATTCTAAGCCCTGAGCTAATGGTATCGAAGGTTATGCTGTCGATATCAGCTTTGTTGATGCTTTGCAGAGCTCCAGTGGAACGGTGAAAAAACACTTTCTCCTGAGCGAATGCGTTGGCTACGATAATGGTTAGTATTACAATGCAGTAAATCGATCTCATATTCTGTTTTTTTACCTCCACAAAAATACTAAAAAAACATACACCCCGGGGAGGATAAAAAAACATGATGGGAGGATAAAACTTCAATCTGAACCATATCCCGAAAACTTGTTGTATTTTTGTTTGTGCATGAAAAACAAGCGGAAATCGTTTTCGAAATGAAGCAATCAATATTCATATTGCTGTTAGCTGTTGCGGTATTTACATCTGCAGCTACACCTTATAAAGTCAGATATATCACTGCCGACGATGGGCTGTCGCGGAATCTTGTTCATCAAATATTTAAAGATTCGCGTGGTTTTATTTGGATTGCCACTGCCAAGGGGCTCGATCGGTACGATGGGTATAATTTATTGCAATATAACAGTACTCAGCGCGATACACACCTGCAAAGCGATTTTGTGAACTGCGTGGAGGAAGATAATGCCGGCAATCTTTGGATTGGCACCGATAATGGTTTGTTTTTTCTCGATTATCAGACAGGCGTAGTGTCTGAAGCCGCCAGCCTGTTCCGGATGGATAAAAACAATCTGAAGCAACGTTTTCATATTATTCGCAAAGATGAAAATAATCGTTTGTGGCTTGGACACAGTCAGGGAATTTCCTTATTATCAGTGAATAATGCCGGAAGTTTTGTGCTCGAAGAAGTTTACAAAAGCGAAAATGTTGCCGATATCATGTTGCTGAACGGTAGTATATTCATTGCCGAAGACAATCAGGTTTTCAGACTGATCAAAGGCAGTGCCCCTTTGTACAGCAGGTTGCGGGGCGATGAGAAATTGCGAAATCTGGCAGGGGCAGTGAATGTGCTGTTTCACGATGCCGGAAATTTGTGGATTGGAACAGCTACAGGACTGTATCGTTATGAATTAAGTTCGGAAAATCTGAGGCATTACACGCATAATATGAACGACGAAGAAAGTCTGTCGTCGAATGCCGTTACCGACATTGCCCGCAGCAACGAAGGTCAAATTCTTGTAGGAACACTCATTGGGTTGAATATTTTTGATTATCAGACCAATCAGTTCAGGCGAATCACTTCCGATCAGGGGTATGTTGGTGAAAAACTCAACAACAACTTTGTGAGTAGTATTTACGCCGACAACAACATCATATGGGTGGGAACTGAAAAGGGTGGTGTGAACATGCTTTTCCCTGATCAGCAGTTTTTCAGCAATCTGAAACATCAGCCAGGTGTTCAAGGCAGTTTGTCGAATAACCCGGTGAATGCCATTTACGAAGATGATGAAGGCGACTTATGGGTGGGCATAGTTGAAGGTGGCCTGAATTTCAGGAAGAAAGGAAGCAAAGAGTTTCGGCATTTTATTTCGGAGCCGGGCAATGCTTCGTCATTAAGTCACAATTCGATCAGCGCCATTACCCAGGATCATGAAGGTAATTACTGGTTTGGGACCTGGGGCATGGGGCTCAATTTCATGAAAAAAAAGCACAAGAACAATCCTGTTTTTGAGCGTTTTATTGATACCGGAAGCACTCCCGGCCGCATCATCAGCAATTTTGTGGCAGCACTCGCACCGGATAAGCAAAACAACGGGATGTGGGTGGGTACACGTGCAGGGCTCGATTTTGTTGATTTAAAAACACGCTCATTCCGCCATATCCTTTCGTCGCTACCCAATGCCAAAGCTTTGAGGCTGATAACAGGTATGACCATCGACGAGTCGGGGCGGCTCTGGGTTGGTACCGGCAACGGACTTTTTTGTATCGACCTTAGCAAAAGTGATCTTGCAAAGAATGAAATCAATTACCGGCATTTTCATTTCGAACTAAGCAATCCCGAATCGGGAATCATCGAAAAGATTAACTGTATATTACAAACCCGCGATGGACGCCTCTGGTTTGGGAGCAATGGCAATGGTTTGTATTTGCTCGATGAACAACAAGGGAAGCCGGTATTTACAAAATATGATGTAAGCAACGGGCTGTTAGATAATGTTATATATGGTATGCTCGAAGACGATGCCGGCAATATCTGGATGAGTACCGATAAGGGATTGTGTGCGTTTAATCCCGGAGCCAATCACTTCAGGAGTTTTACAATTGTTGATGGACTGGCTTCGAATCAGTTTTACTGGGATGCCTATTTCAGAGGAAGTGATGGCAAAATGTATTTCGGCCACATGTCAGGTCTAACTATTTTCGACCCTCTGAAATATATTCCGCCGATGATAAAAAATACAGTTGCCATCACCCGAATTGCCGTTCTCAACGAGAACGTGTTGCCGGCCAACCGAAAAAATGCTGCTGATTATCTGCGTTTCGAATCTAATTTTCTGAAGAAGCTGATTTTGCGCGAGTCGGACAAAACATTCAGTGTGGAATTTTCGGCGCTGAGTTATTTCCTTCCCGATAAAATAAAATACGCCTACCGCCTGAGGGGTTTCGACAATGCATGGAAAGAGGTGACTGCCGACAGACGTTTTGCCAATTTTACAAACATCAAACACGGCAAATATTATTTCGATGTGAAATGTACCAATGCCGATGGTAGCTGGTCTGATCTTATTACTTCGTTTGAAATCAGGGTGATACCGCCTTTTTACAAAACCTGGTGGTTTCTCGGGCTATTCATGCTGCTAACAGGCTATGGTGCCTACAACATTTTCACCTACCGCATCAGGTCGCTTAAAAAGCAGGAAGTACATTTGAAACAACTGGTGGCAGAGAGAACTCGAGAGATAGAAGAGCAGAAGGAGAAAGTGCAGGAAGCAACATTGGATAAGATTGCATTTTTCACCAATATTACACACGAATTCCGTACACCCGTAACCCTGATTTTGGGGCCGGTGGAGCGTGCGCTGAAACTTAGTACCAATCCCAAAGTGCTTGAACAGCTAAACATTGTAAGCCGCAACTCACGCTTATTGCTTTCGCTCATCAATCAGTTGATGGATTTCAGGAAAGTAGATGCAGGGAAAATGCAACTGTCGATGACAAAGCAGAATTTCAACGATTTTCTGGATGATATCATTCTTCCTTTCGAAGATATGGGCAAGGATCGTGGCATTGTGTTCAGAAAGCAATTCCGCATGCATGTGCCTGAGTTTTTATTCGACCGCGACAGCATGCAAAAACTGATGGGCAATCTGCTTTCGAATGCAGTAAAATTCACACCCGATGGCGGCACCATTACCATTGTGGCAAGTATATATACCGACAAAACCGATAACCGCGAGAAACTTTATGTAGCAGTAAAGGACTCAGGCAAAGGAATTCCTGAAAAAGACCTTGACAAAATTTTTGAGCGGTTCTATCAGTCGAAATCCTATCAGGGCTATTCGGGCACAGGACAAAGCGGCACAGGCATCGGGCTATATCTGTGTAAGAAAATTGTAGAGTTGTACGAAGGTTCCATCATAGCTACCAACAGCCATACCGGTGGTGCGGCCATCAAATTCATCATTCCGGTCGAAAGACAGGGCAATGGAGGCAGCACATCGGAGTCGGGAGAAATTTTGCTGCCAGAAGAAACTCACGGACATGATGAGACTCACGACGAGACTGCCAGGGCGAAGCCATCGCTGCTGATTGTAGAGGATAATAGTGATATGAGACAATACATCCGCTCGTTGCTTTCAGAAGAGTATCATGTGCTCGAAGCTGCCAACGGGGCTGTAGGTCTTACACTGACCCGCCAGCATTTGCCTGACCTTATTATCAGCGATATCATGATGCCTGAGATGGATGGTATCGAGTTCTGCCGCGCAGTGAAACAGCATTTCAACACTTCGCATATTCCTGTGATTCTGCTTACTGCCAAATCGTCTATCGATACTCAGATCGAAGGTTATCAGACTGGCGCAGATGCCTTTTTGGTGAAACCTTTCGATGAGGAGCTGCTCAGAGCAGTACTCGAAAATCTGGCTGAGAAAAAGCGCAGATTGCAAAGCAGTTTTGCCATCAATATGGATGTGTCGGTGCTTGATATCAATGAGGAATCGCAGGATAAGAAGTTTCTTGATAAGGCTTTGAAAGTGGTGAAAGACAACTACACAAATCCCGAGTTCGATGTGGCTGAGTTTATCGACGAAATGGGTATCAGCAGGAGCTTGCTGCACAAGAAACTCACCAACCTCACAGGACAATCGGCCAGCCGCTTTGTGCGCACCTACCGCCTGAACACTGCGCGCGAGCTCATCATCAAAAATAGAGAAACGCATCTGATGAATATTTCGGAAATCGCCTATCAGGTCGGGTTCAACGATCCGAAGTATTTCACACGCTGTTTCACGAAACAATTCGGAACACAACCGAGTATGCTGATGGAGGAAAGGGGATAATTGTCCACCATATTGAGCAGATCAGACAACCGGATTCAGAGAACTAATCGTTT
This sequence comes from uncultured Paludibacter sp., assembly GCA_964350125.1. GTDB lineage: Bacteria > Bacteroidota > Bacteroidia > Bacteroidales > Paludibacteraceae > Paludibacter. The sequence goes on from CAYGJI010000010.1 coordinate 10,601, forward strand.
TCTTTGTGATGTAAAACCTTGAGTCAATCTATAAAACTTTTAATATTATGATCAGAAAACTTCTTTTGCCCTTTTTGCTCAGCTATTTGCTGATTGCTGTTGCGTTAGCTCAAACCGCCATCACGGTTGATTTTAAGAAACCAGGCGCTCCCATACAGAGTACCATGTATGGTATTTTCTTCGAAGATATCAACTTCGGAGCCGATGGCGGCTTGTATGCAGAACTAATCAAAAACCGGTCGTTCGATTTTCCTCAAAATCTGATGGGATGGCGTATCTTCGGAGATGTGGATTTGCAGAAAGATGGGCCTTTCGGTCGCAACCCGCATTATGTGCGGCTCACCTTTCCGGGACATGACCACAAACATACCGGCATCGAGAATGAAGGTTTTTTTGGCATTCCGCTGAAGAAGGATGAAGAATACCGTTTTTCGGTGTGGGCACGAGTTCCGGGTATCAGTCAGAAGGAGAGCATCCGCATCGAATTTATTGATGAAAATAACCATGCATTTCAGCACGAAAATATCAGCTTCGATTCCAAAACCTGGAAGAAGTTTGAGCTGAAACTGAAGGCCAACCGTACTATCGAAAAAGCCCGCTTGCGCATTTTCCTCACATCGAAAGGTGCGCTCGACATGGAGCATGTGTCGCTTTTTCCTGTTGATACCTGGAAAGGACGTGAGAACGGCATGCGGAGGGATTTAGCACAGGCATTGTACGACCTCAATCCCGGTGTTTTTCGTTTCCCTGGAGGTTGCATTGTTGAAGGCACTGATCTGAAAACCAGATACGACTGGAAAAAGTCGGTAGGCCCGGTTGAAAATCGCGAATTAAATGAAAACCGTTGGCATTATACCTTTACACATCGTTTCTTCCCCGACTATTTTCAGTCGTACGGGCTCGGATTCTACGAATATTTTCTGCTTTCTAAAGATTTTGGTGCCGAACCACTTCCTATTGTAAGCGTTGGGCTGGCTTGTCAGTTCCAGAACGAATGTTGTGCTGCGCATGTTCCTGTGGGAGAATTGCATGATTATATTCAGGATGCACTCGACCTCATTGAGTTTGCCAATGGCGATGCCACCACTACCTGGGGAAAGGTACGTGCTGAAATGGGGCATCCAGAGCCTTTCAACCTGAAATTTGTAGGTGTGGGAAATGAGCAGTGGGGGCCGGAGTATCCGGAGCGACTGGAGAAATTCATCACGGCCATCAGGGCTAAATATCCAAAGATTAAGATTATTGGAAGTTCAGGACCTGGTTCCGAAGGTAAGGATTTTGAGTTTTTGTGGCCTGAAATGAAGCGACTGAAAGTGGATTTGGTCGATGAGCATTTTTACCGTCCCGAATCGTGGTTTCTGGCTCAGGGAGCGCGTTACGACAACTACGACCGCAAAGGCCCCAAAGTTTTTGCAGGCGAATATGCCTGTCACCCGCGTAACCGCAAAAATAATTTTGAGTCGGCACTCATGGAGGCAGCATTTATGACCGGCATGGAGCGAAATGCCGATATAGTACACATGTCAACCTATGCCCCGCTATTTGCTCATTACGAAGGTTGGCAGTGGCGTCCCGATCTCATCTGGTTTGATAATCTGCGTACTGTAAAATCGATTAACTATTATGTACAACAGTTATATGGCCAAAACCCCGGCACCCATGTGCTGAAAACCCTGTCAGGCAAAACACCTTTAACCGGACAGGACGGCTTGTTTGCTTCGTCGGTGATCGACAGGAATAAGGGCGAGATTATCCTGAAAATTGCGAATACCTCTAAAGATCCAAAAAAAGTGCAGTACAATATTGCAGGCCTCAAAAAGGGCGAACGTACTGCCGTGCATACCGTTTTACGCAGCGATAATCCCGACATTGAAAATACCAGGGAAAATCCCAATGCTGTTGTTCCTGTTTCGAATGTAATTTCGCTACCGGGCAATGTGTTTGAACTTGCGATGGATGCCTTTTCATTTAATCTTATTGTGGTTAAGATTTAGAGTTAATGGCCTTCAATGAGTTTGCATTGCACTTTTTGTCCTCCTATTGTGGTTAAATTTCCACTTTGCACAAAATGCTCCTGTATATCTTTGTGAAAGAAATAATTCTGAAAATTAACATTTGTAATAACTTTTTAAATTTAATCATGTATGAAAAAATGGTACTTATCATTGTGTTTGTTATTTATAGCAGGCATAAGCGCAATTACATTTGCGCAAACTAATCCGGGAACAGCAAATCTCAAGCATCAGTGGACATTCGACGATGGTGTGGTTGACAGAATCGGCGGATTAACCGGTGTACTCGAAGGGGCTGCTACTGTTGTGAACAAAGCCCTGAACACTACCGCAGGTGGATTCTTCTCGATGCCGGCCGGTTCTATTGGCATCAATACCTATCAGGCAGTAACTCTCGAAGTGTGGTTTACCCCATCATCAGGTGTTAATACAGGGTTCACCATGTTAACCTATTTCGGAAATACCACAGGATCCTTTGGTACCGATTATGTTTCTATTTCCACCGCCCGTGGAGATAATGTAAGCCGTACTGCAATTTCTTGTTTGAATGCGTCAAGTCCCTGGGCAACAGAAACAGGTGTGAACAGCACTGAGTACGACGATGGTAAACTGCATCACATGATTGCCACCATCAACGAAACCAATATCACATTTTATGTAGATGGTGTGAATGTAGGCACGGCAGTCTTAGCAACAAACAACAAACTGATGAATGTGAGCACTGCTTTCGCTTATTTGTGTAAAGCAGGTTATACCGGCGACCCGACCTGGAGAGGTAATATCCACAAATTCAGCATTTACAATAAAACGCTGAACGATTCTGAAGTGTTATTCCTTTATCAGGCCGGACCCGAAGAGCAGGAAGTGCTAACTGCTACGGTTTCATCGCTTGCATTTGATACTCGTCATTCAGCCGAAATGTTTAATGTTTCCGGTGCAAACCTGTCTGCTGATATCGCCATTACAGCCCCGGCTGGCATCACTGTGTTACCTGCGTCACTTCCCAGAAATGCCAAAGATGCTGAAATAGTGGTTGTATGGGATCAAACAACACCGGTAAACGGAAATATCAAACTAAAAAGTGGCAGCAACGAGGTTAATATAGTTGTTAAATCGGCCAACGATACCCAGTGCTTTGTGCCACTTTATACTGACGTGAACAATGCAGTCGCCGATCCGGGACTCAACAGTTTGGCTTTCTTCGCTGGCTGGGGTACGCGCAATGTGTCCACCATCGTTACCGATCCCGGCAATGTATATTGTGGAGCGTCATCAATCAGCGTTGGAAGTGGTGTGGGTACCGGCACTGGTTCTTTGGATGTAATACTGACCGGAGCACTTTTGCCAAATACTTTCTATCGTGTAAAAGCCATGGTTAAAACCATTGGTGGAACTTTCCAGCTTGGAGTATGGGGTTGGTCGGCCGGACAGGGAGATATCAACAACCAAATTGATACTCAGGGTGAATGGAAGCCGCTTGAATTTACCTTTACTACAGGCCCGAGCTTAGCAGCTACACAAGGCATGTTCTGGAACAACTCGGCTTGTACAGGTACTTTGGGATACATCGACAACTGGGAGTTCTATGAAGCCATTGAGCCTCAACTCTCCACGTCTATCACTTCCGAAGCATTTAATCCGGAATATAAGGAAATTGCATTTACCGTAACCGGAGCTAATCTCATAGAAGGTGTTAACATTACTGTTCCATCCGGACTGACAGCCAGTCCAACAACCCTCCCCGCAACAGCTGCAGGCGAGCCTGTAAGTGTGGTATGGGACGGAGTTACACCCGTTAACGGACAAATAGTGGTTACAAGTTCGGGCATCAGCAAACAGATTGCTGTAAAATCAACATCTGTATCGAACAGTAGTTGCTTTGTGCCGCTGTATCCCGCAAAAACAAATATTGTTGCAGACCCATACGCGAATAATCTCACCAATTTTGCAGGTTGGGGTGGTCGTGGCATCATTTCAATAGTAACCAATCCCGATTCCGTTTATTGTGGAAGTCACAGCGCTGGAATTTTGGGTGGTGGTTCAATCGATGTTATGCTCACCGGAAAGATGAAGAAAAATACTGCATATATTACCAGAGCAATGGTAATGACGATAGGTGGTCATTTCCAACTTGGAGTTTGGGGAATGAATGCTCTTGCCACCGGCGACATGCAGGATTCTATCAATACGCAGGGTACTTGGATGCCAATTAGTTTTGAGTTTGCCACAGGCGATTCGTTGGGCAATGTACAAGGTATGTTCTTCAATAATTATCAGCGCAGCGGAAAACGTGCCCTCATCGACAACTGGGAGTTGTACGAATTAGGTGGAACTTCTGTAAGCAACCCAATTGAAGGCTATAATACAGTGTATTTCCTTGGAAATCAGTTAGTTTCTGAGTTTGAACTTGGCGGTCAGGCATCTGTAAAAATCTCAGTTTATAATCTGCAGGGAGCATTGATTGCACAGCGTAACTCCAATGCAACAGCTGGTCGTAACCGCATTGTTCTTGATGCAGTGTATCCATCAGGTATGTATATTGTAAAAATTGAGTCGGAAGGCAAACAACTTATCCGTAAAGTAGTGAAATAGGGGTTTTTTTATTGAAAAAAACTGCAACCCCCCAAAGCTTTAATGCTGAGGGGGGTTGTTTTTTCAGAGTATCAGAAACCTGTTTTGGCAGAAACTGACTTTTCGAATACTGGTTTTATGGTTCAAGCGAACTCAATAAAACAACACGCATACAGCTTCAGGATTTGATATAAGGGCCAGCGAGCAAACGGTATGTATGGCCTACCAGTATTTTTAATGCCTTTGAAATGAATGTTTTAGTCCTAATAAACGCTTTTCAACTTTGAATGTTGTTGTTTCACAAAACAACAAAGTAAAAGTTTAGGCGATTTTTAACCTGTTCACATTGGCCTTTTCAATTTTGCTTTGTGCGTAATCGAGGTCGATGATTAATGACTTCTCGTTATTCGACGGCATTTCATACATTTTATCCATGATGATGGTCTCGGTGATAGAACGAAGTCCACGGGCACCCAGTTTGAATTCTATGGCTTTGTCCACAATATAATCGAGCGCTTCGTCGAGGAACTGAAGTTCGATTTGATCCATGCGGAACAGTTTGTGGTACTGTTTCACGATAGCGTTTTTAGGTTCGGTGAGAATTCGTCGGAGAGCAATGCGGTCGAGAGGCTCAAGGTAAGTGAGTATGGGTAACCTTCCGATGATTTCCGGAATAAGTCCAAATGCTTTCAGATCCTGTGGCGCAATATACTGCAGAAGATTTTTTTTATCGATGTGTGTTGTTTCGGCAGCAGTATTATATCCGACTACCCGTGTGTTCAGTCGTGCTGCAATTTTTTTCTCGATTCCGTCGAAGGCGCCACCACAGATAAACAGGATATTCTGGGTGTTCACAGCAATCATTTTCTGGTCAGGATGCTTGCGGCCTCCCTGAGGCGGCACATTCACCACCGATCCTTCGAGTAGTTTGAGTAATCCCTGTTGAACGCCTTCGCCACTCACATCGCGGGTGATGCTTGGGTTGTCGCTTTTGCGCGCGATTTTATCTATCTCGTCGATAAACACAATGCCGCGTTCAGCAGCCTTCACATCATAATCGGCCACTTGCAGCAGACGTGTGAGAATACTTTCGATATCTTCGCCCACATAACCGGCCTCGGTGAGTACCGTAGCATCGACGATGGTAAAAGGAACATGTAGCTTTTTGGCAATAGTTCGTGCCAGCAAGGTTTTTCCTGTGCCGGTATAACCCACCATGATGATGTTCGATTTCTCGATTTCCACATCATCGTTGGTTTTTTCCTGCATCAGTCGTTTGTAGTGATTGTAAACAGCAACCGACAAAAATTTCTTGGCCTCATCCTGACCAATAACATACTGGTCGAGGTATTTCTTGATCTCAATAGGTTTTGGCACATCGTCTTTTTTCAGTGATGGGAGATTGCTTTTCTTGTTGAGATTTTCCTTAACTATTTCAGAGGCCTGTACTGCACATTCGTTACATATCTGCACATTGTTTTGTCCCATGATCAGAAATTCGACCCGCGATTCGGGCCGGCCACAGAAAGAGCAGGTTCGGGTTGTTTTAGCCATCAGTTTAGTTTCTTTTCGTTGATTAAAATTCTATCGATCATGCCATAATCGAGTGCTTCCTGCGAAGTCATCCAGTGATCGCGGTCCGAATCTTTTTCAATTCGGTCGAACGGATTGCCTGAATGGTCGGCAATGATGCTGTACAGTTCTTTTTTCAGCTTTTGTATTTCGCGGGCTGTTATCTCGATGTCGGATGCCTGTCCCTGCGCGCCTCCCATAGGCTGATGAATCATCACACGCGAATGTCTCAGCGCAGAGCGCTTGCCTTTAGTTCCGGCCACGAGCAATACAGCACCCATCGATGCTGCCATGCCGGTGCAAATGGTAGCCACATCGCAGCCGATAAACTGCATGGTGTCGTAAATTCCGAGCCCGGCATACACCGAACCTCCCGGGGTATTCAGATAGATGGAGATGTCTTTGCCCGGATCAGAGGAGTCGAGGAAAAGCAATTGAGCCTGAATTACATTGGCCGCATAATCATCAATCTGAGTGCCGAGGAAAATGATGCGGTCCATCATCAGTCGTGAAAAAACATCCATCTGGGTTATATTCAGTTGACGTTCTTCGAGGATGGAAGGAGAAATGTAGCTGCTGGTAATACTCATATACTGGTCGAGAGCCAACCCGTTCATACCATGATGCTTGGTAGCATATTTGCGAAATTCATTTTGATTCATATCTTAATAATTTTAAACCATAAAAGGCACTAAAGTTTTTATAAAGAGAAAACACAAAAGTAAGCTTTTTGTTGATAACCTGCAAAGGACAATCAATTTGCTTTTGTGATTTCTGCTTAAAAAACTTTTGTGCCTTTTGTGGTTAATAAATTATGTTTTCCTAATCGAACATTTTATTAAACTCTTCAATCGAAACCGTTTTCGTGTCGAGGTTAACGTTGTTTTTGATAAATTCAAGTACCTTGTTTTCATACACTTTATCGACGATATTGCGGAGTCTATCTTCCTTTTTCAACATGTCGTTGGTGTAATTGTCGAGGATGGGGTCGTTGATTTCAACTGGAATGCCATACTGAGCAAACTGCGAGCGGGCCATCTGGCGGGCATAGTCTTTTACGTCCTCATTTTCGACTGTCACTTCGTTGAATTTACCTATTTTGTCTTTGATAAACTGCCATTTCAGGCTGGCAATCATCTTCGGATAATTTTCTTCGATGGCTTCTCCGGTCATTTTTTCGTTGGAAGCTTTCAGCCAGCGTTTCAGGAACGCATCGGGAAAAACCAGGCTGTCGTATTTGGCCACCAAAGCTTCGCGTGCATCGATTCCGAATTTATAATTGCTGTCGTTGTTCAGTCTCAACTGAATAGTTTCGCTGATCTTCGTACGGAATTCTTCCTCAGAGTTCACAACTCCTTCGCCAAATACTTTGTCGAACAATTCCTGATTCAGTTCGGCTTCGTAGTAACGGGTAATGCCTGTGATAGTGAGCTGGAAATCGCCGTCGATTCCGGCAGCTTCTTCTTTTTTGATTTTAAGCAGCGAGCTTATTTCTGTTTCGTTTTCGAAGGTAGTTTTTGGGTTAAAAGTGATAACATCGCCCACTTTGGCGTTGATAAACAGGGCTTTGATGGCCTCGTCTTTGATGTAAGCCGGAGTAAGTACCGCATCGCTTACAACGATTCCGTATTCTTTGGCCACCTCACCTGCGAGTTCAACCAGTTCTCCTTTCACCATATCTTTTTCTTCCACTGCTTCTTCCTGAATGTAGCGGCCAAAGCGACTTGTGTGTGATTTAACCTGGTTCTCAATCATTTCGTCTGATGGAGTAATTTGGTAATATTTAATTTTATCTTTTTTGCTCAATTCCACCTCAAATTCGGGAGAAAGACCAAGGTCGAAAACAAAATCAAAATTTTCTTCGGTGCTGAAGTCAATTTCTTTTTGTTCGGTTACATTAGGAAGCGGTTCGCCCAGAATATTGATATTGTTTTCGCGGATGTATTTGTACAGTTCATCAGACAACATTTTGTTAATCTCTTCTGCAAGAATCGATTTGCCGTACATTTTCTTCATTAAACCCACAGGAACCATACCCGGACGGAATCCCGGCACATTCGCTTTTTTGCGGTATTCGTGGAGTTTTTTTTCTACTTTTTCGCTGTAGTCAGCTTTCTCAATGCTGATGGTAATGGTAGCATTTACTGAGTCGATGTCTTTTCTGACGATGTTCATATTTTATCTATAAATTTAGGGCTGCAAAGATATAAAAATTTGTTGAATTATTTCTTAGTCATTCTTTTACGGTCGTTTTCGTCGAGATATATCTTACGCAGACGAATACTTTTTGGTGTTATCTCCACATATTCATCTTCTTTGATGTATTCGAGAGCTTCCTCGAGACTAAATATGATGGGGGGAGCAAGCCGTACTTTATCGTCGGCGCCCGAAGCGCGCATGTTGGTTAGTTTTTTCGACTTGGTCACGTTCACCACCATGTCACCTTCTTTTGAACTTTCACCAACCACTTGTCCGGCATAAATATTATCCTGTGGATGGATGAAAAATTTGCCACGTTCCTGCAGTTTGTCGAGGGCGTAAGCATAGGCTGTGCCATTTTCAAGGGCAATGATGGATCCGTTGTTTCGTTTGTCGATTTCGCCCTTGTATGGCTGATATTCGATGAATCGGTGCGACATGATAGCCTCTCCGGCAGTCATGGTAAGCACATTGTTGCGCAATCCGATAATACCACGAGAAGGAATGTTGAATTCAAGTTGAATACGGTCGCCTACGATTTCCATGCTCAGCATTTCGCCTTTGCGGTTGGCCACGATCTCAATTATTTTTCCCGAGCATTCTTCGGGCAGGTTGATGCTCAGCTGTTCGATGGGCTCGCATCTCTTTCCGTCCATTTCTTTATAAATCACCTGGGGCTGCCCCACCTGCATTTCGTATCCCTCGCGGCGCATGGTTTCGATGAGCACCGACAGATGCAGAACACCTCGACCATACACGTTCCACACATCCGAATGGATGTTTTTTTCTACCCTGAGCGCCAGGTTTTTATCGAGTTCCTTCATCAGTCGCTCGTGAATATGCCTGGAAGTAACGTATTTGCCTTCTTTTCCGAAGAAAGGAGAATCGTTGATGGTGAACACCATACTCATAGTTGGTTCATCAATATTGATGGGTTTTAGCGGTTCCGGATTCAGTAAGTCGCAGATTGAATCGCCGATTTCGAAGCCATCGATGCCAACAAGCGCACATATATCACCCGATCCAACTTCTGTTGTTCTGGTACGCCCCAGTCCTGTAAAAGTGTGCAATTCTTTTATTCTCGATTTGACAATGGAGCCATCGCGTTTTACCAATGCCACATCCTTGTTTTCGCGCAGGGTGCCGCGGTGAACGCGACCCACCGCAATACGTCCCACATAATTCGAGTAGTCGAGCGATGTGATAAGCATTTGCGGCGTTCCTTCAAGATATACAGGAGCAGGAATGTGTTCGATAATTGCATCGAGCAGGATGCTGATATCGTTGGCAGGCGTTTTCCAGTCGTTGCCCATCCAATTGTTCTTGGCCGAACCGTAGATGGTGTGGAAGTCGAGCTGCTCCTCCGTGGCATCGAGGTGGAACATCAGATCGAAAACCATTTCGTGTACCTCGTCGGGCCGACAGTTGGGTTTATCTACCTTATTAATAACCACAATAGGCTTCAGACCGATTTGTAATGCCTTTTGAAGCACGAAACGGGTTTGCGGCATCGGTCCCTCAAAAGCATCCACGAGCAACAATACGCCATCGGCCATGTTGAGTACACGTTCTACTTCTCCTCCGAAATCGGCGTGCCCCGGGGTGTCGATAATGTTAATTTTATAGCCTTTATAGTCGATGGATACATTTTTGGCGAGGATGGTAATTCCCCGTTCACGTTCGAGGTCGTTGCTGTCCATGATCAACTCCCCTGCATTTTCATTATCACGGAATAGGTTTCCGGCCATCAGCATTTTATCCACAAGGGTTGTTTTGCCGTGGTCAACGTGTGCTATGATAGCGATGTTTCTGATTTTCTGCATTTAACACAATCTTATTTTGAGGTCGCAAAGGTAGTGAAAAATGGCGGAATAATGAAGGCAGCATGTAATGTTATAGCACTCCCCATTATCAGGACAATTTCAGCAGCAAGTTAAGATTTCTTTTTTTGCTGCAATTTCTGGTTTCATTCGGACAAAGCGGGTAATAACTTTTGGGGCCGTCCCATCGAGCCCGAAAAAAGTTATTCTTGTTTTAGGCCGCAAAGTGATAGATTTGCCCCGGAGTCTGATAATCCAATGATTGATGTAACCGGTCGTTGTTATAGAACCGGAAGTAATCATCCAAACCCTGCCACAAAGTTAACCCATTTTCGTACACATTCAAATACACGTTCTCGTATTTAACGCTTCGCCAAAGTCTTTCAACGAAAACATGATCCAGAGCTCGTCCTTTGCCATCCATCGAAATCTTTATTTCGTTCTTTTTCAACTCATTGATAAAAACATCGCTTGTAAACTGACTGCCATGACCGGTGTTGAAAATCTCCGGCTTTCCGTGTTTCTCAATTGCTTCTTTAAGCACATCGGCACACCACTCGGCTGTCATGGTATTGGATAACGACCAATGAATATCAATCCTGCTGTGTTAGTTGATGATAGCCGTGAGATACATAAATCCCTTTTTCATTGGAATGTAGGTGATATTCATGGCTCAAACCTGATTGCGCCTCACTCTCCGGATTCTGTTCCGATTTGCCTACCGTATGTGGGAACTTCTTTCAGAACTAAAGAAACGGTTGAGTTGATGTAAAACAGAAATAAGAACGAAAATGTTTTAAAAAAAATCATTACTTTTGGCTTCGGATATCTGTACAGTTTTCACTTACATTTTCTGTACAGTTTTCAGTTTGTAATTTACATGTTTGAATATCAATAATGAAAAACATCAGAATAAACACATCAAAAATTGATTCTTCTATCATAGAAACCCTCATTAAGCTCACTAAAGAAGATTTGTTGAAATTGGTTCTCAAAGCGGCATCGCAAGATAAAGCTTTTCATGATTATTTATTGGTCAATATTGGAGACACTGAATCGGGAGAAAAAGAACTTTTTCAACAGGCGCTGGCAGAATTGGATTTAATTCTTGCCAAACGGCATAAAGGGTTTTCTGATGAACTGAAAATGGCAAATGCTCTTCAATCATGCAATAAACATATTGAAACATTTAGAAAGGTATGTAAAAATAAAAAATACGAACTGGATTTAGTCATGCATCTCCTCCAAAAGGTTTTTTACAATTCACAGCTTTCCTTCGGCACCTGCTTTACAAATTTCGATTACCGGGTTACTTTGTTGCTTAAAAAAGCCATCAGCCTGCTTACAAAAAAAATGCATGAAGATTATAAAGCCGATTATGCCGAAGAACTTAATTATTATCTTAGCAGGCTTAAAGGGCGTGCAAATTATTTTGATTTTGTAGCGGCATTGCCAGATAAAATTTAACTGAATAAATAACATTGATTTAGGTATGGACAACAAAATTTTGCATCAGAATAATTACAAAATCACCGCTGACAGAACGGTGCTGTTCAGATTATTCAACATAAATTCTGAACTTCAGGATAAATTGGATGAGATTGGAGTCAAGGTCCACAAAAAGAAGAATAGTGCGATTAAAGAACTCAATGATTTGATTAAAAAGTATCCGACTGTGCCTCAATTCAAAAATTATTTGTCGGCACTTTATAGCTTGCAGGGTAATCATTTCATGGCTGCCGAAGTCAACCGCCGCATTGTAAGCTTACATCCCGACTATCTTTATGGCAAATTAAATGCAGCCAATAATGCCATTAGTAAGGGAGAGTTCGACAAAGTGCCGGAAATCCTTGGTGAGGCTATGGATATCAAAGCTTTGTACCCTGAGCGCGATGAGTTTCACGTTGGAGAAGTGATCAGTTTCCTGAAAACATCATTGAACTATTATGTCGGAATTAAGGATACTGAAGGGGCGCAATTGCGATTGGATTTGATCCGGAAAATGGATAAGGAGTTTGAGTTAAATGAAAACATTTTGGTTCTCGAACAGAAAATCAGTGACTTAGATTTGGATTTTAGGATAAAAAAGATGCACGAAGAATGGACTCAACTTCGCAGACCCGATGTTATTACCCAAAAAGCAGTTAAACCCACCACAGAGAAGCCTGTTTTTAATCATGAAATAATCAATCAGCTGTATTGTAACAGCATGGAAATCGACCAGCAAATTGTTGCTGACATTCTTGACCTACCCCGGGAAACCTTAATTGCCGATTTAGAAATGGTAGTTGATGATAGCATGGCCCGTTTGGAAGTTTTCGCGGAGATGGACTGGGATGTGCAAACCCATGAGGTAGTGATGCACGCGATGTTGTTGCTGGTTGAATTAAATGATGAGAAAAGTTTAGACATCATGCTTGATGTTTTACGGCAGGATTATGATTACCTCGAAATCTGGTTTGGCGACTTTATTACCGATGGCTTTTGGGAGATATTGTATCCCGTTGCCCATGACAAATTGGATATACTGTATGATTTTATAATGGAACCTAACGGCTACACGTATTCAAAATCATGTGTCAGCCAGATGGTTGAACAGATTGTGCTTCATCAGCCCGAAAGAAGAGCAGAAGTGGTGGGTTGGTATAAACGTGTTTTTGATTTCTGGATAGCTAATATAGAGAACGATGATGTTATTGACAATGAGCTAATTGCTTTCCTGGTGTCAGATGCTGTAAAGATAAAGTTATCGGAACTTAAACCCGAAATAACAAAACTGTTTGAACTCAATTTGGTGGCAAGAGGAGTGTGTGGCAATCTCGAACGTTGCCTGAAAGATATTAACAGCCCCGCAACGATTAATCTCAAGCATGATATTTTCAATTCAATCACAGAAAGATACCATTTTTATAAAACTACCGGGCTCTATTATACGGATGATGTTACTCATATATATGATGAGGAGTTTGAAGATGAGGAAGATTCCAATGAAGAAGTTTATGAAGAAGTAAAGAAAACAGTACCACTTCCGGGAGATAAACCTAAGTTGGGTCGAAACGATCCTTGTTCTTGTGGTAGTGGAAAGAAATATAAAAAATGTTGCGGTAAATAAATAATTGATATGTTGGGACAAATATTCACTAAAAACCACAATAACGTTCAGGCTTTGGCCATGCTGGCAAAAATCATCGACATGATTAACTGTGAACAGTGGTCATTATTGAAAATCCGGAGGCAGCATTGGAAAGTTTCAGAGGAATAATGGCAAAGCTTTAAAGTGTTATTGAGCAATGATGAAGCACTTGATTAAATTTTTAGAGCTTGCTTCAGATTTTTGTATCCATTGATGCTGGTTCTGATTTTATCTCCATTGCTGAGCACCAGTTGCTGGGTTTGTTTTTCGTAAAGCTCAATGCGTGAGATAGCGGTTGTGTTTACAATGCAGGAGCGGTGCACCCTCACAAAGCGATTCGCAGGCAGATGTTCCTCGAAGTATTTCATCGTTTGTTCTTTCAGGAATTTTCCGCGCGAGGTTACAACCTGCACATAGTCGCCGTCGGCCATCAAACAAATAATTTCGTCGGTGGAAACCACATGAATTTTTGTGCCGTTTTTTACAGCGATATGGTTGATGATGTCCTTTTGTACCGTACTTGTAGCTTCCCGGGTTTCAATTGCTTCTTTATTATTAGTTTCCGATACTCGTTCCACAAGTTCATTCTTTGATGGCCAGTTGTACAAGCTTTCTTTGAGCAATACGCAAATGCTTAGCAATAAGCCGGTCAGTAATATGCGCAGCGGAATCAGTGTAAGCAATTCTTCCCTGAAGTTATCGTTAAACAACAGCAATTCAACACCATACAATGCACCCGCAGATATTGCCAGTACAAAAAGAGCCAGCAACACATAAACCACAATCCGCACAGGCAGCAGGATAGAGTCGAGATTGCCGTAAGTTAACACACTGATCAGCGGTATTGCGAGGAGAATGACCGAAAAGGTATGAATAAGGCTATCAGGAAAAAGAACTCCGAAAGGCATCTTTGTTATTGTCATCAGCGACAGAGCCTGCACCAAAGCAAGCGCTGCCCCCAATGAAATAAGAATCGATAGTTTATTGCCGGTGAGCTGTTTCAACATATGCTGATATACAGGTTTAACTCATTATTTCACCACCACCGAAAACGCATGCACCTACGATAATTAATTTTCTTGATGTATCAACAGGTTCAATGATTCTTCGTTTATCTTCGAAACCGCCAAATACCGTATCCATGCGTGTCTCCACATTCCAGTCGCCCGGAATATATAATGTAAGACCACCGAAAACTGCATTCAGTTCCAGCTTAGTTTCGCCTACAGGAAGTGCGGTACGGCGCAGATCCAACGTTATTCCGCCAAAGATGGCATTGGCTTCACCTCCTTTAAACTCCTGATCGAGGATGATGTGTTCTCCGGCACCAAAGATACTGTTTTTTTCAAAACCTTCGCTGCTGCTGTAGGTTTTCGATTGATTCCCTTTGAAAGTATGATGCCAGTGGGCATGCCATTTTCCGCCCGGGAACAGATACTTTGAAATGATGATCACAACCCCCGCCAGAATGATTAGCAATGGCCAATATACCGAAGTGAAATTTGCGGCTACAATATTGGGGAATGCTTCGGGAAAAGCCTTCACAATTTTCGGAATAAGAAAGAAAAAGCCCACAATGATCCAGAGAAGTCCCCAGGCAATCTGATGACGCTTGGTCATGTGCATGATGCCAATGAGAATAATAATTGCCTGCCAGGAGAATACAATACCTTTAAATGCTGAAGGAATCCAGCCAAAATTTGCTGCGAGCAACACTATACCAGCCAGAATGAGAATGATGCCGCAACCCAGTCCGCCGGATTTCCAGTGTTTTTTGTTTGAAATTGTTTCCATATAGATTTTAATTTTGAAATTGATGATGCAAAAGTATTGTAACAGTCATCGCATCACAAGCAAAAATCGACGAATGAAGGCCTTTTCCCGATGAATGAAGTAAGAATAAACGATTAATAATGCGCTGAGCAATGTGTTACATGATTGTTAACTGAAATTGCTGCTGAATTTTAAATTGTGAATTTATTGTCTGAATATGATATTGGTTGATTCCTAATTATTTAGATGGCATCGTTGTATTTTGGAAAAATGTCATACCTTTGTTTCCCCAAATAATATGTCCTATTTCGAAATGCAAGCATGATGCAAAAAACTGCTAATAATTTAACAATTTACAGAAATGATTTTTAAGAGTCTGATTTATAAATTATTGTACTGGTATATCAGTGTCGTCGATCGTAACAAGGAAGTTACTTTTATGAACTATGGCTATCACGACGAAAATGAAAAGATTGACCTGAGTCCAGATAATGAGATTAACCGTTACCCAATTCAGCTATATCATTTGCTGGCAAGAAAAGTGGACGTTCAACATAAAAAAGTTGTAGAAGTGGGATGCGGCAGAGGAGGCGGTTTAGCATACATCAATAAAACCTTTTCTCCCGGTTATGCTCTGGGAGTTGATTTGAATTCAAAAGCCACAAAATTCTCAAACCAACATTTTAAGGGTCATACTTTAAAGTATATGCAGGGAGATGCACAAAATCTCAATCTGGCTGATGAGGATTTTGATATACTGTTGAATGTTGAGTCGTCGCACCGGTACCCCAAAGTAGAGATGTTTTTTGATGAAGTTTACAGAATTCTTAAGCCTGGCGGGTATTTCCTTTACACCGATTTTAGGGAAAGAAGTCAAATGAATGTTTTGCGAAATCAACTTGCCAAATACAAATATAGGATCATAGATGAAAAAATAATCAACGAAAATGTCAGCAAAGCGTTGAAACTTGATTCAGACCGTCGTGAAGATTTGATTAAGCGTAAAGTTCCCTTTTTTTTAAGAAGTGCTATCCGCGACTTTTCAGGGAATGAGGGTTCACCTACTTACAATCAGATTGTGTGTGGAGATTTGGTTTATTTCGTGTTTTGTCTTCAGAAAACAGAAGTGTAAGTGTTAAGTTGCTATTTTCAAAAATGAATTGGTGGCCGATATTTGTTAATGCAAAAAAAAGTTATACCTTTGCAGTCCGTTTTTTCGCCCAACCTCTGACAGCTAAGAGAGAACTGTGAATGTTGCGTGGAAACTGTAAATTCTATAAAAGCAATCAGACAATGGACTTAATTAAAGTTGCCGAACAGGCATTTTTAGTAGAAACCAACCACCCTGAGTTCAAAGCAGGTGATACTGTAACCGTAGCTTACCGCATCAAAGAAGGTAACAAGGAACGTATTCAGGAATTCCGTGGCGATGTTATCCGCATCTCGGGTCACGAAGGAAAAAAACGTTTTACCGTTCGTAAAATGTCAGGAAATGTGGGTGTGGAACGAATTTTTCCGCTGGATTCACCTTTCATCGATAGCATCACCGTAAACAAACATGGTAAAGTGCGTCGTGCTAAACTGTACTACCTGCGTAAACTTACCGGTAAAAAAGCCAGAATTCAGGAAAGAAGGGTGTAAGCATCATAATTTCCAAACGAATTTGAAAAGACTACTCTGTAATGGGGTGGTTTTTTTTTGTTTCAGCATAGCATCTTTTTACGGAAATAACATTTCAGTTGTTCTGAAACGAATTTATCCTGATTGCTTTATTTCTATGAAGTCAGCCACATAAGCATCGTCAAATACAGTACTCTTAAACCGGACATTACAATAACATTCATTTAAATATTATTGTAAATAGTTTATGTATGTTAATTAATTGCACTCTCTGAGACAAAGTGTGCAATTCCTGCATATTTTTGCTCCATCATTATGAAGTGTTGTTTAATAAATTAACTTCAGATGAATTTGATAAACAATCAATTAATCATTTTAAAGAAAATGGGTTATCGGATCGAGGAGCAGAATCTTGCTTTATTGTATCGTGAAGCGGCCAACCGTTATGGCGATCTTCCGGCATTTGCAACACGTGAAAGTGCGTTGAAATGGAATCCTGTTTCGTATCGTTCGCTGTACGAACAAGGGTTGGATCTGGCTACCGGGCTGATAGAGCTCGGCGTAAAAGCCCGGGAGCATGTTGGTCATTTTGGCGACAACCGCTATGAGTGGATGTTGGCCGATTATGGAGTGCAACTTTGTGGTGCTGCAGATGTTCCGCGTGGCAGGGATGTGACCGATGATGAACTTATTTATATCATCAATCATGCAGAGATTGCTTTTTGTTTTGTTGAGAATGAAAAACTGCAGGATAGGTTATTGAGTTTGAAAAGCGAATTGCCGGGTTTACGCGAACTGATCGTGCTCGATCCCGACGTAAAAGCGAAGGAAGGTGTCAGAAGTTTGTACGACATTGTGGCTTTAGGCGAAAAATTGCGTTCGGAAGGCGATAAACGTGCAGAAGAGCGTATTGCCGGAATTCAAACCGACGATTTGTTTACCCTGATTTATACTTCGGGCACAACAGGTAAGCCCAAGGGAGTTATGTTGACTCATGCCAACATGATTTCTCAAATCAGGAATCTGCCTGGTAAACACAATATGAACGACCGGATTCTTTCGGTTTTGCCTATCTGGCATGTTTTCGAAAGGGTGGTAGAGATGTACACCATATCGTTTGGAGGTTGTACTTATTATTCGAGCATCATGAATCTGGGAGAAGATATGCGTAATATCGAACCTACTTTCATGGCTTCGGCTCCACGTTTGTGGGAGAAACTGCACGAACGTATAATTCAGAATATAAAAACATCACATCCCGTCCGGCAGGTGCTGTTTCACATTGCCTATTTTCTTTCGAAACATTATACAACTTCGGAATACTATATCAATAATAAAAACCTGAAAATCAAACATGAATCTTGGTTGCAGAGAATTATTCTGACTCCTCTGCACATGCTTCGCTGGTTGGCTATTTTGCCCTGGTATGGCTTTTTCAATGCTGCGGTACTTGAACGAATTCGTTTGGGCGCCGGTGGTTCGCTTGGTGCAACTATATCTGGTGGCGGCGCGCTACCACTTCACATCGACCGCTTTTTCAATAATGTGGGTATTCCGGTGCTCGAGGGTTACGGTATGACCGAATCATCGCCTGTAATTTCAGTGCGCGATTTTAATGATTTGGTGGTAGGTACTGTTGGTCCGGCTTTGCCCGAAACTGAAGTTCAAATTATAGATATAGAAAGTGGAAATGTGATTTATCCCAATCACAAATTGCCTTTCGAAGGTCGCGGCCTGAGAGGTGAGATTTGGGTGAAAGGTCCGCAGGTGATGAAAGGTTATTACAAAGAGCCTGAACTCACCGCTCAAACACTGGTTGATGGTTGGTTGCGTACCGGCGATTTGGGAACAATGACCCATAATAACTGTCTGAAAATATTGGGACGTTCCAAGTCGACCATCGTATTGCTCAGCGGAGAGAATGTGGAGCCTGAGCCAATTGAAATGCGTCTTCTCCAGAGTGAGTTCATCGAGCATTGCATGGTTGTGGGACAAGACAAGAAACATCTTGGCCTACTTGTGGTTCCTTCGTTGCTTAAGTTCCGTCAGACCGGCATCAATGCCAAAAATGTGAAAGAGTTGATGCATCATGATGAGGTTCATAAAATCATCCGCGATGAAATCAAAAAGTTCAATACTGTTTCGGGAAGTAGCCGGCATTACGAACAGGTGCGCGAATTCAGAATTCTACCCGAGCCGTTTGAAGTGGGCGAAGAGCTGACCAATCTTTTCAAAATAAAAAGACATATTATTGAAAAGAAACATGGTGAGATAATCAATGATATTTACAAATCAGCATAACAAAGAAATTATGGAATTTCCTTCGCAATTATTATATCCGATTGATCAGGCTTTGTTGGCAGTGATGATTTTTGTCATCATGTTTGGCATGGGTTCGAGTCTGACTATCAACGATTTTAAAGCTATTTTGAAGAGTCCGCGCGGTGTGCTTATCGGATTTCTGTCGCAATTCGGACTGATGCCTCTGATAGCTTTCGGGTTATCGCATTTACTTGGTTTGGCACCGGCTTTTGCCATTTCGCTCATCCTAATCGGAACCCTGCCAGGCGGTACTACCTCCAACATGTTCACTTATTTTTCACGTGGCTCTGTGGCTTTGAGTATATCAATGACCACCGCTTCGACCATCATGGCCCTGTTGATGATGCCCCTGTTACTGAAACTTTACACCGGAGGAATCATTCGTGAAATTACCGCAAGCATGCAGGCAGGCGGTGGAACAGCCGAATTTGTGATTCCAACCGGGAATATTATCAGTTCGCTGGTATTGGTACTGGTGCCTGTTGTGCTTGGTATGATACTCAAACGCAAGTCGCCTGATTGGGCTAAAACCGCAGAAGATACTGCAGGTTTTGTTGGCATGATTGTGATAGTTTATCTCATTTTCACAGCCTTCTTCCGTCATGGCGCATTATTTCTGCAAACTCCTGTTAATGTGTATATCGGAGCAATAGCACTTGGTCTGATTGGCTTTTTGTTTGGGTATTATCTGTCGAAAGCGATGGGGATGTTTCCATTACATCAGCGGGCTATTTCACTTGAAACAGGCATACAGAATGGCCCGGTAGCTTTTGCGGTTATACTGCTAAGCTTCAGTGAGCCCGTACAAAGTCAGATGTTGTGGTTAGCTATCCTTTATTCAACCTTCATCGTTATGAGTTCCTCGGTGGTAACCCTTTATTTCAGAAGAAAAGGGCGTTTTGATTGGGATATATACAAGAATACGGTAGTTCACAACCGACTTTTCGGGGAGAATTACGTTACTCAGTATCCCGAAAAATTTCTGCCAAAAGGATTACGCCGCGACCCGAGTCAGGGGTCAAGTGAATCACAGAAGAGATAAGATTTCCTATTTCCTGATATACCAACTTTCCCGATTCATCAGTCGCTGCCTTGCGGCTGCCGGGTCGGGATATTTTGCTGCAACCTTATCGGCCAAATACGATTCGTCAGAAGCATAGCCTGCATCATTCATCCTGCGCAGGGTGAGTCGCATCAGGTCGTGAAAGCGATTACCTTCGAAAGCTGTTTCAAGTGCCAGTTCTTCCTGTATCAGATTTTCGACAAAGCGTACCGAATCCATTATGCCTGCTAAAGCCGGGATGCGGTAGAAAGTGGTGTCTCTATCGGTATTGCCTAACCCTCGCATGCGAATGCCTGCATTATTCTGGAAACGGATATCGGTGAACTGCATGTATTCGGGCAGCGGGTTGGAACGTTCGCGGGCAGGTACCACTTTTTCATCGAACATGGTGCTGCTATTGAGTCCGCTGCGTAACACCGCAAAGGCTAAGTTTGGTTTGTGAAGCCGGTTCACCGCTTCGGCATAACGCAGATAAAGCAATGCTGAACGATATACCACCACACGTTGATTGTATAATTTGTACTTGTAAATCAATGGCCTGGAGCTTTTGTTGCCCGAAAAATTATAATCGGTAGTGGCATTTCTATTGGTTTCTGCACTGTATGAAAGAGAGCCAAACCGGCGCAAATCGCCATTAGCATTCGATGCTTCGTTGAGGTAATACACCTGTTTTGCCCAGTTGTTGAGTGCAGTGGCTGTAGGCTGAAATCTGTGTTGGTTATTGAGCGAATCAAGCTGAAAACTCTGTCCGTATTCTGTGGGGCAAAGGATAGAACTGATAATTTCGCCCGAACTAAAATTGAAGGAGCGGATCCAGTAAAGAAAAGCATTCGGACTGATGGTGTTGTTTACTGGAATCCAGTACGAATTGTTGGCTTTGTCGATGATGATGCGACGGTCGAACATCAGACTGCGGTAAGCGGTTGCGGCTTGCTCGTACTGATTGGTCCAGAGATAGAGGTCGCCGAGCACGAATTTCACTGGGAAAAGGGAGAAGTTTACATTGTACGAATCAACGAAACCGAGTGTAGGATAAGGTATTTCTTTCAGGGGTTCGAGGATAGTAATGAGGCGATTGGCCAATTCGGGGAGTTCTATCTCGTCGAATGGACCGGCAGCATCTTTCACGGTGAGTATAGGCTTTTCATAATATTTTACCGTTTTAAAATTGAGCACCATTTGCAGGTAAGTCCATGCCCGGATAGCCTGAACAGCCGCATATTGCCTGTATTGCACCCGTTGGCCCCTGTCGATGAGGTTGGTGTCGAGACGCGCCAGGATATAGTTGCAGTTGTTGATTACTGCGTAGTAATTTCGTTCATCAGCGTATGGGTTTCCGGCACTGATGCTGTGGTTGTTGATTTCGTGCAACGACTGATCGGAGGCATCGGTAATGTCCAAGAGATCGGCCCGCAACTCGCCCAACAAAACATAGCTGTCGGCCAGTTTCTGCATTTGGGTGAGCAGTCCGAACATTGAGAACAGACTGTCGGCTGAGGCTTTCAGGTCGTATTGTTCGCTCTCGACCAATCTGCCGGTATCGGCATCGAGAAAATCGTCGCATGAAGTGAGCACCGGAAATGTGAGTGCCATCATCAGTATTATCGGAAGTATTCGTTTCATATCCATTGTTTTGAATAAATGCTATATGCTTAGAGATTTACTTTCAGCCCAAGGGTGAAGGTTGGCGATTGTGGTAATAATCCGGCATCGACACCCTGAAAAAGTACGGTGTTGTTGGCTGAGAATTCAGGATCAACACCTAAGTAAGATGTTGCTGTCCAGATATTTTCGCCCGAAATCCAAAGTTTAAGTCCTTCGGCAAAAGCGCTTTTCAGCGGAATATTATACGCTAACGTCAGCACACGGAGTTTCAGATAGGAGCCATCTTCTATCCACCTGTCAGAGAAACGTGCATTACCCATGGGGTCGCCAAAAACGACTTTGGGCATCTGTGTTATGTTACCTTCTGTTATCCAGCGTGAGAGTACTGCTGGCGTTTGGTTGCTGTAGTCTGCCTGCGATTCGAGTTGGTGTCGCGGGTAATTGTACAAATCGCCACCCACGCTGAAACTGAACAACGCATTTAGGCTGAAGCCACCGTATATCATTGTGCTTCTAAAAGATCCGTACCAGTCGGGATTTGGATTGCCGATGATTGCTTTGTCCTTATCATCGATTATACCATCGGCATGAACATCCGCAAATTTCATATCGCCGGCTCCGAAAGGCACAAGTTCGCCGCGACTGTTTTTCATTTTCAGATTGGCGCTTTGTGCTGCGGCTTCAGTGGCAAAAACACCCTCGGTTTTGTGTCCATAGAAAACTCCTGCCGATTGTCCTTCCTGCGAAAGCACTTCTCCGCCAAACACTGTGGTTGTAAATGAACCAGCAGGAAGATTGAGCAACGTGTTGCGGTAATGGCCGAGCATCAGACCGGCTTCCCATTGAAAATCAGGTGTGCTTATAATGCGGCCTGTGAGTGATGCTTCGAGCCCTCTGTTGCTGAGCGAGCCCTCGTTGGTCCAGTATTTACCGATTCCGACAACGGCAGGAAGGTCTTTGAGTATAAGCAATTGATTGGTTGTTGAACCATAAACATCTACAGAAACCTGAAAACGCTCTTCGAGCATGGCTAAGTCGATACCTGCTGATACCCTGCCGGTGCTTTCCCACTGAATGGCCGGATTGGCAAGGTTAGAAAGCACCAATCCACTGGCCACTCCCTGCAGTTTTACTGCGCCAAAATGCGCACGCGACTGATATAAAGGTATGTTGTCGTTGCCCGTAATACCATATCCAGCTCTGATTTTCAGTAGGTTGATCAGCTCAATATCTTTCATGAACTGTTCCGACGAAATGAGCCACGCAGCATTTACTGAAGGAAATACTCCCCAACTATTGCCGAAAAGTTTCAGTCCGCCAACAGTTTCGTTGCCGAAACGCGATGAAGCATCGAGCGACAGGGTAGCATTCGCAAAATAGCGGCCATCATAATCGTAATTGGCATGCAGGTAATTGGAAATGGTTTTGGATTCTTCGTTGATACCATCAGTTACTAAGTTACGGAAACTGCCCCGTAGATTGATGGAAGAGTTTGAGCGCGAGTTATGCCCTTCGACGTAATCGGATTCGTAATTATTGAAGATGACACGCATTCCTGCAAAAGCATTCAGCATGTGTTGTGTTCCGAATTTCCTCTTATAACTGATGCGTGTATCCGAAAAAATCAGATTGGATCGCATCACCTGGCTCATGCGGGCATTGTACGAATCGCCGATACCCTGAATAAAAACGGGAGCAGAATATAAGTACGGTCGGTAGTAATCTTCGTTTGTTTTATTGAGGTAATAATCGAAGTGTTCGCTGATGCTAATTTCGGGAGTTATCTGCCAAACAGGTTTTACGCCAACATTGAACCCATTTTGTTTCACGGTATTGATTGAATGATTGATGTAAGCTGGTGGGTTGGCTATATCGAAAATATCGGCAAAGGCAAATTCGGTGGTTAGCTCGCCTGAAAATGTATAATTGTAAGGACTGAGGAAAGGAGCTTTAATGCGGCTCATCCATGTGGGAGATGTTGCAGCAAGGGCTCCATCATCGATCAAATTTCTATCAATGCGTGAAAACCCGATATTGATGGAAGTGTTGATGTTATCTGCCAGTTTGATGTCGGCATTCAGGCGCATATTGTAACGCTGAAAATCATTGCCGGTTACCACACCCATATGATTGGTGTAGCCAAGTGCAAAATAGTACAATGCCTTATCATCACCTCCGTTTACGCTGATGGCATAGTTGTTTTGCAGTCCGGTGCGATAAATGTAATCGTCCCAATTGGTTTGGTTGTGATATCGTTTATAGGTAGAACGTGCAGGATTGTCGTTCAGATAAGGCAGTTGCCTCACTTCTTCGTTTGTCAGCCCTGCCGTTCCAAGAATTTCAGTGATGTAGATGCGATAGTCATCAGATCCCAACACAGGAATAGTACGTGGTTCCATGCTCATGCCTGTGCTCAGATTGAGGTCGATTGTAGTTACCTGGCTGCTTCCTCGTTTGGTATTGATAAGAATAACTCCGTTGGCACCGCGACTTCCGTAAAGAGAAGTGCCCTCTTTGAGTAATTGTACCGATTCAATATCATTCACTTCAATATTGGCCATAGGATTGGAAAAGAAACCAGCGTGAATTGATTGCACATCGTACAGATTGTCGCGTATCACGCCATCAACCACCAACAGGGGTTGTGCATTCATATTCAGCGAATTGATACCACGGATAAAGAGTGCGTTGCCCATGCCGGTTGCTCCTGAACGATTGATCGTACGGATTTGTCCGGATAAATGACGGCCAATAATTTCGTCGGTGCTCACGGCAGTTGTGTTTTCCGGTTTGGTTAATTGTGTTATTGCCAATGTACCTCGACTTGGCTGCAATGCTGCAAAACCTGCCGGATACAGTTTAATATCAAGGGTGGTACGGCCGCGCACAGGCACTTCTCTGCTTACATATCCAAAGGCAGTAACCTGCAGCACTGTGGTGGCCTGTATGTTGATGAGGCTGAAAGTACCGGTTTCGCCGGTGGTAGCCGACATTTTTTCTGTTTCAGCCACAATACGTGCAGCTTCGATGGGTTTACCTGTTGAAGCATCCTTCACAGTACCTTTCAATTCTAAGCTGCCGGATGCTTTGGCGCTCAGGGCAATCAAAACCAACAGGAAGGGAAGGAGGATTTTCCATCGTTGCGATATCGGATGTGCTAAATTCATATGCTGTTGCTTTGTGTTTATAGATTGATTCTTTTTCTCCGGTGTTACTGCACCGGTTCCAGAATTATGTAGTCGATTCTCATTTTTCGGTCGCCCCTGTTTTGTATTTCCTCCACAGTTGTCACAGCATTTTCAACCCTCAATCGCGTTCTGATGGTTGTTGCTGCGGCACCCGGAGTGTATATATTGCTGAAGGGGAATTCAATTTCGGTGACAAACATTTTAGATAAAGCAGCTCCTGTGGAAGTAAAAATGTGAGCAGTGCGGTTGGTGGCAAGCAATTGATTGGCTGAACCGATGGGTGCATTTTCTATCACTGTTCCCGAACTGTTGGTATGTGTCAGGTAGAATCTCATTTTATAAGGGCGCCGGTCGGTTTCTGAAACAATGGATGAAGGCAGAAAAACACAGAAAATCCGGTACCTGCCCGACAAAACATTGGGGATGGGGAAAGTAACTGCAGCGGGTTGGGTAGCTGTAACTGTAGTTGATTCGATAAGCAGATACCTGGTTTCTGACACCTGACTACTGAGAGGTGTGCCCAGACCGGAACGAACAAAAAGATTGGCAAACTGAAAACTTCGTCCATAATCAGAATTTTCGGCTTCAACAATGATTGGCTGCTGCCACGATTCGGCGGGAGTGAAGCGTAAGGAATCTGTAATCCATGCTGTTCCGTTGCTAAGTGTGTTTTTAGTGGCACCTGTAAAAAGGCGTGCCGGATTCCGGAAGATGTTCCCGTTGGTTGAAACAATGGAGTCTTGCTGATCGGCTTCCTGAGCACGGAAAACCAGATTGTTAACTATAGCTTCGCGGGTCAGTTGGCGTTGCATGCTTGTTCCGCCATCTTTTATTTGTGTTTTGTATTTGCTGCTGATAAGCTGATAAGCCGATCTCCATGCTTTATTGTCGGGTAGTAAAACGGTATATACACTGTCTTCGAGAT
This sequence comes from uncultured Paludibacter sp., assembly GCA_964350125.1. Taxonomy (GTDB): domain Bacteria; phylum Bacteroidota; class Bacteroidia; order Bacteroidales; family Paludibacteraceae; genus Paludibacter. The sequence continues at coordinate 36,404 of CAYGJI010000010.1, forward strand.
GCAGATAGCCAATTTTCTCAAGTAAGGGATTGCTAAAGGTAATCACCGAATCGTAAACTGATTGTCCGAACTCGTTGGTGCCGATTTCGACACTCGCTTTTGGGTCGAAGGCATAAACGCTGTTGGCATCGAGGAAAGTGCGTAGCGAGTCGAGCCCCGGTGTTTTCAGGATAAACTCCCAGAGGTTGAGCATATAGGGTACCGGGGTGCTGATAGCGTGCAGAATGCCATTGGCTGCTGCAATACCCGAGCGGTCGGATATCAATGTTTGACCGCCAAAAACATAGCCATCTGCCTGCCGTTTAAAATTCACAAACTTGCTGTTCAGCATGAAAATGTTTGAAGCGTTGAGGCCGGAAGTATTGTAGGCAAACCGACTAATATGATTCATCACTATTTCGCGGTTTTTAGCTGCATCGTTGAGCGCAGCAATGCTGTCGAGCACGCGCGAATTTACCGGAGCCCAGACAGTATGAGTCACAGGTTTGCTCAGCAGGGTGTCGTAGCCCGTACTTTCGAGCATGGCTGCAAAAGTACTCAACCGTGCATCGGAGCGGATAATCTGGTACAGATTCTGATCGCTCCTGCCGCCGGTGTTTTGCTTGTAATGTTCGTCCCAAGCGTCGTTACAGGCGGTGATCAGCAACAAAAGCAGGGGAAACACGATATGGTTTTTGATATTCATCTTCATGGGGCATTCCATTTTATTCGGTGTCTTCATGTTCAATGATTTCGAGCGGTACAAACTCCAGAAAATCCATCATAAACTGACCTTCGCGCACTGCTTTCACAGTAAAGAAATGTCGTTGTGTTTTTTCGAAGGTGTACGTGCCAAGTATGCGTCGCAGGTATTGTGGACTGTTGCGGGCAATGCGTCGGCCATACCAAACACCAAGCACATCTTTGAAAGTGGTCGGGCCTTTCATATAGCCACGGTTTCGCATCATTTTATCATTTTCGAAACCCATCGGGTCTTCAGGATCAATGCCGGGCTCCACAAAACCTACCAATGGGTCGTTGGCCAGAATACGCAAATCGAGCGGAATGCCGCAGGGAACAAAGTTCCAGTAAAGCTGGGCAGCTCCACGTCCACCGGTAGGTTGATAGCCGAAGCGAATTTCATAAGTTCCAGCCGGAATCGGAGGGGTCTCCATCGTGAAATCGTACATCCCGCGAAGATAAATCTCATCGCCCTGATAATCGAGATAGCCACCATAAGCATTCAGGTAACAGAAGCGTGTATTCTCGCTGGCTTTCAGTCTTTCAATATAACCCGGAGGAAAAACCCAGGAGCGGGGTTTCGCTTTATCATAATATCGCATGTTGTTGTTCGCGATTTCAGGAAAGAAAGATGCGGCATCCATGCGCAGGCGTTTTCCCGAAAGTTCACCAACAATTTTGGCGTCCCAAATCAGAATTCGGTCTATTTCATGATAAACACCATTGGTAGCATCCTTATCTTTATAATCCATGACAATGCGTACTGCTTCACCCGTTTCGCTAATCTTATTGATTGGATTGGAGCCCACCGAACCGCGTTCGAGCTTAACCTCAATGAGGGTATTTTCGCACATGGTTTCGATATATTCATACATATCGTAAGTCTTTATCATGTGATCGGTGTCGTATGCATCAATTAGCTGATTGTAGGTAAGTTTTTTTTCAATCAGGTGATACGCAACAAACTTATTCAGGCTGTTACGCGGGTCTTTCGGGTCAGTAACCATCGCATCAGCCGGGTTTTCATTGTAGATATGAGCCGCAGCATACGCTTTAAGTTGGTCGAGTGTTTCAATTCCATAGCGGTTTTTGTATGTCTCGTCACTTTCCATCAGGATAGTATAGCCATATTTTCTCGAAAGGGGCAATTCATCTCTTGAGCCACCGCCCTGAATGAATGTAACATCAATGTAGCTGTAGTTTTTGGGATCATAGCTCTCATCGCGTGTTTTGGTAAGTTTCAGATGCAGACCGGTTTCGAGTAATGCGCTCACAAACAAGCTGAAACGTTTATCCTCCATCACAGCCTGCACAATATTCAATGTAGATGGGTCGAGCACACGGTCGATGACGTGAATAACACCATTGCTCACCAGGTTGTTTCTTCCGGTGATGCGTGAACGGTCGTTCACGAAGTAATACAGCACATTGCCCTGGGTTGTGGATGAAGTGGATACATAGCGGTCGCTCATTGTAAGGAAAGGCAGCAAACCGTCGAGGAATTCTTCAGTTGGCACTTCGTAACCTTTGATAAGATGGTCGTAAGCAATTTTCCGCAGCGAATCGATGTCGAGATCGGCCAGCGATTTCATCCCCTTTTCCTGATAAAAAACCCGCATGGCTTCGTTGGTTGGTGCAAAAAGCGTATAATCACCGTACGCATTGATAAGTCCCAGCACATCGGTAGTATCGAGCAGTTTCACAAATTCGGAGAACTGGTCGGGCCTTTGTTCTAAAAATTCACCCATACGTTCTTCCCTGAATGTGTCGATGGTGAGTGGTTCATCCAAACAGGAAGTGGGTAGCATCAGCAATAGTCCTGCAATAAGCGGCAACGATTTGCGGAGCAGGGAGCCGGTTAGTGCGATTATTTTTTTGTGTATCATAATTACCTCCACTTTTTTTTACTTCATAAATTCAGAATTTTCATCATAAAAAGGATTTTGCACCAATCGGGTGTTAATCTCCATTTCTCTTTTCAGGATGGGCATGTAAAGAGCATCCATCACCGAGAGTTTTTTAATTTGCATGTTGTCGCCCGAGAGTTTTGGGCTGATGTATGGCAATAAAGCGGATGGGTCGCCTTTGCGACGCACCAGTCTTATCAGGTCGAACCACCTTTTGCCTTCGAACATGAGTTCGCGCTGGCGTTCGCGCAAAACGAGTTTTTCCATATCGCTCTGGTTGGAGTAGTTTACAAACAACAGCGAGTCGGCAGTAAGGTTCGAGCGCAGGTAAGTTTCGTTCACCATGCGCAGTGCCTCCCGAAGGTTTGTTTCATTGCTTTCGCCGAGCTGTACAAGGGCTTCGGCCTTCATCAGGATCACATCCGGTAGGCGGTAAACGATCCAGTTTGCTGTAGATGAAGCCGGTCGATAGCGTGGCGTCACAGTCTCGTCGGCATTTTCGGTTGCTTCTACCAGGGCATATTTATATATATGGAATCCGGTGCCATTCACAGAAGTACCCACGAAATTGGTTTCGCGGATGTCTTTTTCGCTTTCTTTCACAGCAGAAGCGGCATAGTTGAACGGACTGAAATTTCCCCTGCGGGTCAGAAAAAGCGGAAAACTCAGTTCGCCCGAAGGATTACCTCCATATCCAAGGAAAATGTTCACGGTATTGTTATGCTGATTATCTTTGTCGTACTGAAGTTCAAAAATACTTTCAGTCGAATTGCCTTCACTAAACACCAGATTCAGCAATTTTTTGCCTTCTACCAGTTTAAGCGACTTGTCATTCAAAATTTCGTTGCATACGTTTATGCAGTTCTGATATTGCTGATCCCACAAATACACATCAGCCAGCAGGGCATTCACTGCATTCAGCGTGATGCGGCCTTTATTGTATGCGCCACGGCCATAGTCGCTGCGCACGGTGGTTTTGGCTTTAAGTAAATCGGCAATAATCTGATCGATAATTGCACGCTCCGTTGCTTTGGGTACATTGTAATCCTGCGTATCGTCGATGCTTGGCTCAAGGATGAGCGGCACTTCGCGGAATGTGCGCACCAAGTAGAAGTAGCTCAGTGCACGGATTGCCAGCGCTTCGGCTTCCATGGTTTTCAGTTTGTTTACATTGAAATTGGGATCCGATTTTACTACTCCCGGAGCAAAATGCAGGAAAGTATTGCAATAATTAATTACAGCATAGAAATCGCCCCAGTTAGCATAGTTATTTGTAGGCGTGATGTTTACACTTAGTATGCGTAGTAGGTCGAGTCTTCCGCTGTTGCCCTCCACCACATTGTCGGAACGCAATTCTCCCCAGATGAGCATGCGCTCCACTACCGGATCGAGTTGGAGTCCGCGGTAACAGGCTGCCAACACCGAACTGGCCTGCGCTTCGGTTTTCCAGTAGTCTTCGAGCACTATTTCGCTTTCGGGCCGCAGATCGAGCCATTCGGAGCACGACGACCAGAGGAAGATGGCAAGGAGGCTTATGATGAGGTTTTTTTTCATATCATTGATGTTTAAAATCCTACAGTAATACCTAAGGTTAAATCTTTCGAGCGGGGTGTTTGCCCCCAGTCCTGACTAATACCCAGTGATCCGTAAGCCACTTCAGGGTCTACACCTGTATATCTTGTGAGTACGAATATGTTGTTGAATGTAAGGTAGCAATTGATGCGATCCACCTGCAGTTTTCTCAGAATGTCTTTCGGCACGGCATAGTTAAAAGTCAGATATTTGAAGCGCAGGAAGGAGCCATCTTCCACAAAACGATCGCTGCCAAGCCAGTTGTAACCATAGTTAAACAATGCTCTCGGAATTTCAGTCACATCCCCGTCCTTTCGCCAGCGCCAGTTTACTGCTATGCTCTGGTTGTTGGTCGAGTACATATTTTCGGCAAACATGCGGGCTGCATTCACAATTTTGTTTCCAACCCTGAAATTAAAGAAAGCCGTGAGCGACATATTTTTATATCTGAAGGTAGGGCCGAAGCCACCGTTAAACAACGGATTTGAGTTTCCCAGATATGCGATATCGAGTTCGTCGATGCTACCATCAAAATTTCTGTCTTCATAGCGGGCATCGCCTCCTCGGAAAATATATTCGCTTGTGCGACCATAAGCAAATACCATAGGGATGGGCTCGCCCTTTTCATCCATAATTACCCTGCCATCGCGGTTACGGGCTACAGGTGCGTTTTCCTGCGTGTTTGGTCTGTATTTATCAAATTGATATACACCCTGATATTTAAACCCATAGATAGATCCAAAGGAGTTGCCTTCCTGTATGCGTGTGAGATAAGAGCCGTTGTCGTAGTTGAAAGTACTGTTGTAAGTATTCAGAATAGCATCTTTCAGTTCTACAATGCGGTTCACTGAATTGGCGATATTGAAGCGGAAATCGACGCTGAAATCCTTTGTCTGGAAAAGTCGGTTGGCGTAAAGATTCACTTCCCAGCCAATATTATCCATGGTTCCAGCATTCTGGTATGAGAGTGTTGCAAAACCTGATGAATTGGGGATGGAAACATCGCGGAAAAGCAGATCTTTCGTGCGTTTCGAATACACATTGATATCAGCCTGTAGTTTATCCTCGAAAAATCCAAGGTCGAGGCCGTAGTTGAACGATGAGGTAGTTTCCCACTTGAGATCTTTAAGCTGGAGGGTCACAGGCCGTTGCGATGTAAGATCGATATAGCCGCCAAAGTCGCCATAACGGCTGAAATGCAGGTATTCGAAGCTTGGCTGATTTCCTGACAATCCCCATCCGGGGCGGAAAGCCAGCATGCTCAGCCAGGGAATATCCTGCAGAAAATCTTCGTCGGAAGCAATCCATTTGAGCGAAATGCCGGGGAAGTTGCCGAACTTCATGCCATCGCCGAATTTGGTGCTTCCGTCGCGACGCAGGGTGGCCGAAATGATATAACGTGATTTGTACGAATAATGACCGCGGAAAAGGTAACCGACTGATCGCCAATGGGCACGGCTGGTAAACTCGTTCAGCAAATAGCCGGGGGTTGAAACTTCGGGTGCTTTGCCCGAGGGAAGACTGTGCGAAATAATGCCCTGGAAGGTAGAGCGCCCCTCGGTGGTTTGCAGCGAAGCATAGAGCAACAGGTTGTGATCTTTGTTGCCTAAACGGGGAATCCAGGAAATGTTGTTGTCGGTTTGGATGGTAATTGCTTCGTTGTCGCCACTTTCAGCACGATTAAACTGACTGCTGTTCCACGGAAAGTTGGTAACTTCGCTGGGCAGGAATTTTGTGGTTTTGTCGTTATTGATGTCGAAGGAAACATACATGCTGTATCGCAGGGTCTGTTCATTGGGGTCGAGCAAATCGTATTGAAGACGAAAAGTAGGCAGGATGCGGAAATTCTTTATATTGTTGGTGGCTAAGGTTGCCAAAGCCACGGGATTGACTAAGTATTTCTGATCCCAGTTGAGCCGCGACGATTGGAGGATGTTGTAAAATTTATCCTGGTTTTCGACACCGCGCGCATCCTGTTCGTAAATAGTTACATTCGGCATTTTCTTGTAGGCAATACCGAGTATCGAAAGCTGGTCGTTGGGCGTACCGGTATTCCTCTCAAAGAAATAATTCCTGTAATTGTTCGAATATGAATACGACAGTTCGGAAGTGAACTTCAACCGGTCGGAAACACGGTAATCGAGATACGCTCTCGACGACAAACGGCTGAAATCCTGCCCTATAACTGTTCCGTTCTGGTACATATAACCTCCCGAAATGCGGTATGTGGCTCTGTCGCCCCCTCCCGATATGGTAAGATAATGGTCGTTGATGTTTCCTATTTGCGATACCGCTTTCACCCAATCGGTATTATTGTTATATTGCTGATATTCGGAGAAGAAACGGTCGTAGTTATACTCATCGAAATTGGAAGCATTCTCATCTTGTTGTGGATTGAAGAAAGCCTGTTTCATGAGCATGGTATAATCATCGCCACTAAGCATTTTCAACCCTCGTGGTTGCACTGTTCCAGTGTATCTGAAAGAATATTCCACCTTGGTGGGTCCGGTATATCCCCTTTTGGTAGTAATCATAATCACACCGTTTGCACCTTTCGAACCCCAGACTGCTGAGGCTGCAGCATCTTTCAGTACAGATATTTCGAGAATATCATCCGGATTGATGCTGAGCAGGTTGGCGTATTGTTCCTGGTTGGAGTTGGCATAGTCGAAACTCTGATCGACCTGCATTTCATAGGGTACGCCGTTGAGCACGATGAGGGGTTGGTTGTTCCCGGTGATGGAACTGGCACCGCGGATTCGCATGGTGGTGCCGCTGCCGGGGTCACCCGAATTGGCTACAATATCGAGCCCTGCAATGCGTCCCTGAAGCGCATCGTCGATAGAACTAACCTGAATGCCTTCTATTTCTTTCATGTCGAGGGTCTGTACAGCGGTTGCTATTTCGCGCTGTGGAATACTGAAGCCGCTTTCGGTGTGTCGGCGAGTTGCGGTAACTGTAACGTCTCTGATTTGCTGTGTTTTTTCAACCAAAGCCACATCCACACGGTTCAGATTACCGATGCGCCTTTCGGTGTTGTTGTAGCCTACATAGCTGAAAGTGAGTTTGTTGTCACGGCTTCTGACGCGTAGCACATATTTTCCGTCGAAATCGGTAATTGTGCCACTCACAATGCGGTTGGTGGCATCCACTTCGGTTACATTCACGCCAATGAGCGGCTCGCCGTCGGTTGACGAGCTTACCACTCCCTGAACGACGATGTCGCCCGGCCTTTGCGCCGAAAGGGTTAACAAGCTGCACAAAAAGCTGATTAGCAAGATGCTTCTGAATTGTATATTCATAGTCAGTCGATTTTATTGAAATTTCAGAACCTTGTTGATTTGATGGATAACAGCCGTCGAAGATGTAATAATAGAAGTCGTGGCATAATCCTGCCCCGTTCCGGTTCCGTCAGGGTTTTTAAAATTCGACGGACGGTTGTTGAATACAAAATCGCGGGTGAGGATGTTATACAGACCATTGTCGGTTATCACCTGTGCTGTTTCATTCTTTTCGGTTCTAAGTGCCAGATTTCCCGGTGTTGCTGTGATACCTATTTTAAAATATTTATTTCTGAAAGTTCCGAAAAACGACGGATTATTGTCGAGTTTGATGGTGGCCGACTGAAACAGCCTTTCTTGTGCAAAATTATCAACAAACACCGAATTGTCCTGAAAATGATAGCGCAGGAATCGCTCAAGTTTAACGATTTCGGCCTGTTGCTCGGCAGCGGTACCCAATTGATTGATTCCTACCACTTCTCCATCTGTCTCCCATGGTCGTATAATCCCATCTTTGATGGCCTGTTTGATTGCCTCATTGGTAGGAACATAAACTGTATAGTTGAAGGTATTGAAAAACTTCACATTAAAATCGATGCCGAAATAATTGGTTTTATTCACAAAAATAACAGACCTGCTGTTCGAAGGAAAGCCGGCGAGCAAACTGAAAAACTCGCGGAATTCCTCTGTGTCGCGCAAAACACTGTACACCGAACGCGAAGGCGACTGGATGGGGCGATCGATGAAGTAAGTACCTCCGTTTGATTGATAATAAGCCCGGTTTACATTCACTGTTTCTTTCATTTGCTGATTGCCACCGGCCTGCACTTTCAGGTTTTCACCTTTGCCCGTAATTTTCAGTGCTACATTGCCCTTGGTGATGTAAAAATTGCGACCCGATTCCACATCGCCCACTACTACATGGTTGTTGAGCATGTCGAGCAGCCGGTTCACCAAAAAGGATTGATTGGTGATCACAGCCACCGAATCGCCAAAGGTATTGGAGGTTTTGTCGTAGCGATATACAGTTGCATTTACAGCCTTAGTGAGATTGTTGTACCAGAATTTCAACCCGCCGGTAACATCTTTGCCATAAGAAATCGGGTCGATATATCTTGAAAAAAATTCATCTGTAGGAACGAAAAAGCTGTAGCGACTAACCAGCGAGTTGAGGTAAAGCCTGAAATCATTTTGCACGATAGCCCATTTCCACACCTTGGTTTTATTTACCTGCGATACATCGTTAGCACTGAGCAATACCGGACCATAAACCGATATATAATCATCGGGCGGATAAACTTTGTTAGTTTCAAACACAGCACCATTGGTTCCCAGATAAACCTTTTCTATGTCGGCAGCTTTTACGGGGAGCACTGAGTTATCTTCGTCCACCATGTTAGCAAATCGGCTGGGTACCGATTCGATGAGCGAAGTGCGCATATGTCTTTTGATGAAAAGTGGCAAAATGTCGAGCGGCACACTGTCCCACTCAACAAAACGGTCTTTGAGCACAGCACCCTGCGGCGAATTGAAATAATTGTTCATAGCTGCATTCGTTGGTACAAACATGGCTGCCATGTCGGATTGCAATGCGTTGCCTCCCTCCGTGCGCTGATACATATTCCATCCCGGATCATAGGGCAAAAGCAGGTCGGTTGTGATCGATTGGCCAGAGGGATACACGGTTGTACCACCCAGACGGGCAAAATATCGTTTAACAAAAACAGTGTCGGTAATCACTTTCCCGTATAAACGATTCATGATATTTTGATACTGTGTAGTGCTGGCCAAATCGGGACGAGGCACACAGAAGCGGTTCATCACCTTCGAGAAAAGCGAAGTATTAGGGTTGGTGTTGATGTATTCGGCCATATTTTTTGGTGGAATCATCAGTTTTTCCATCACATTGATATAGCCGTTTTTGCACACAATATCTTTCTGTTTTATTTTTATGCCAAACACATGCGCATCGTTTTCATTGCGGCTACGACCTGTAAGTATGCTGAAGTCAGCATCGCTTATTTGTGACTGTTCCATGTGTTTCTGAGTGAAGTACATGAGGGTAAGCGGGGTATTGTCTTTCAGCAGAAAAAGTCCCTTGTCGCGATAGAAATCCCAATTTGGACCTTCGGGTAGTACATTGCCCGGTTCAAAGGGTACACTGTCGAGCACATTCACCGCTGTCTGGCGGCGAAATGCCTGTCCTTCTTTCAAACCGTTGTTGTTGTAGTTCGAAAGCATTTCTACAAGATAAGCATTGTTTATCATTCCGAAATTGATAATCAGGCTTTTCTGTGCGCGGCTCAATTGTTCGTAACTCCTTACACCCCATTCATTGTTGCTGAAAAACTCCCGAAATGCGTCGTCATCAGCCACAAAAAGCGTTTTGCTGCCTGTTTTGCTTAAAATGGTATCGTATTCGAGCTCCTCAATCAGTTTTACATAATAGCTGAAATTGCCATCTTCTTTGAGGTAATCATAAATGCTGGCACCGAGCCAATCGGGTTCTTTGTCGTCGTAAGGGTAATCGTCGCAAGCTACAAACAGTCCCGAAATGCAAATCAGGAAAGTAGTTGACAATACCGCTCCAAAAAGGGTTTTAATGGAAAAATGCTTCATCATGTGATTTATCCCCGGTATTTGATATGGTTATACAATAAACGGTTGCAGTCGAAACACCCGAAGGTATCCGACTGCAAAAATACTCAGCCCAAAATCACTCAAGGTGGACTATTGAGTATTTTATGGAGATAAATCGCCCACTATGAAAAATGTGATGTTAAAAGGGGGGGGTAGATATAATGAAGTATCCCCGGTAATCAATCGAGTCGGTAAACAGGCTGTCACCAACATAATAACCGCCTTCAGCATTGTAGCCGGATAGATTCAGGTTTCTGCAATTGAATTGAACTGCATGAAAGTGTTCATACTTTCTTCAATCGAAATGTAATCATTTTTTTCACAACCAATTAGAAAAATGCTGACCAAAGTCAGAACTGTCTATTTAAATACAAACTTTTTCATGCTATTTTTTTATTTGTTACATAGTCAGAGATGTTATTTATCGGCGGGATGTTGCATGGTCATTAATTTTTATGGATTTTACAACCCTCTCAGACGCAATTCTGCCAATTTCGTCACCCTCCTGATAAGCGACCATCACCTGCCAAAGGTTTAAACCCATTCCATATGCGATGTTGATGAAGTGGATTTTAATTCCTTTATTCATCATCGTTCCCCGCTGAATAATTCCCGGAATATTGTTCAGGGTGGTTTCTTCCTCCTGATAGTCGAAGTCGGTAACACCCTGTCCCATCTTCATTTCATTGATGGATCCAAGAGCCGCTCCCTCCAGATTTACTTCCCCCACAGCATCAGCATATTTCACCAAATTAATCATTACCTTAAACCCTTTGGCTGAAATGTATTGGTATGTATCCATTTTGTCGATGTACTGCTTATATTCGGCCGGCAGACTAAGTTCTGATTTAGTCATTTTTACAGGGGTTTCAACAACCAATCCAAAGTCGCCGTATGTTTCACTAAACCAGGTTTTCTCCATCACCTCTTTCGATGTTTTCTCTGATTTGAAAAAGTTGACAATATACTCTCCACCAAAATGGCCAACTACATATAAAAGCAATGTCCCAACAATAAAGCTAAGCCAGTATTTCATGCCTTTGGGTGATTGTTTTGTTTTTGCATTAGCCTGTTGCAAATCTTCGTCTGAAACACACATCAATCGCTTGAAATCATCCAGATTTTTTTCAGGGTTGTCTTTTTGCCAGCTGAAAAAATTGTTGTCAAGTCGCCGGTTACACGACGAGCAAAAAATCTGGTTGCCATTGTTAACTTCGTTCAGATGGCCGCAGGAGGAACATTTAAGGTAGTGCATGTTGTTT
>CAYGJI010000011.1:0-47717 GCA_964350125.1 uncultured Paludibacter sp.
ACATTGATATTTATTCAGAAAGATTGGTCGAATTAGTTGAGAATATTTTTAATCTGAATATTCCGTTTTATCAAACGAATCAATTGAAGAATTGCGAGTATTGTGATTTTAAAATTTTGTGTAACAGATGAAAATTGATCACATTTTGTTTATAAGAGGAAATCTAACCCCGTATTTGGGAATTTCACCCCGCATACTGGTTACAAATCCCGAATTACAGTGCAAACGAATAAAAAATTGGACTTCAGCTAATAAAATATTTTCTTTGCAGTCGTTTTTATTGATCAAAAAATCAACAAAATTATTGGGTATTGAATGATATGGCAAAATTCAGAGGGGCTATAGTTGTAAATATTGAGAGATGTAAAGGTTGTGATCTTTGTGTGGTGGCATGTCCCACGGGTGTGTTACTATTGTCAACGGATGCCAACAACAAAGGATATAATTTCTCATTCATGGATAAACCGGAATCGTGCATTGGCTGTGCTGCATGTGCACAAGTTTGCCCGGATGCGTGTATAACAGTATATAAGATTAAGCTATGACCAGACAACTTAATGATGAAATTACCCTGTTGAAAGGTAATGAAGCAATTGCTCATGCAGCAGTGAGATGTGGATGTGATGGTTATTTCGGTTATCCGATAACTCCGCAGTCTGAGATTTTAGAAACATTAATGGACATTGAGCCATGGAAAACCACTGGCATGATTGTGTTGCAGGCAGAAAGTGAAGTAGCCTCTATCAATATGGTATATGGCGCGGCAGGTTGTGGAAAAAAAGCCTTGACCACATCATCAAGTCCGGGTGTCAGTCTTATGCAGGAAGGAATCTCGTATATGGCAGGTGCCGAATTACCCGGAGTAATTGTGAATGTGATGCGTGGCGGTCCCGGACTCGGCACCATTCAACCCAGCCAGTCTGACTACTTTCAAGCAGTAAAGGGAGGCGGACATGGTGACTATAAAATGATTACACTTGCACCTGCTTCTGTTCAGGAAATGGCTGATTTTACTGTGCTTGCTTTTGATTTGGCATTTAAGTACCTTACACCAACCATGATTCTGGCCGACGGCATTATTGGTCAGATGATGGAGAAAGTGAAACTTCCACCCTATCAACCACGATTGACTGAAGATCAAATCAGGGAAAAGTATCCCTGGGCAACACTGGGTAAAACATCAGACAGAAAGCCGAATTACATTTCATCGCTTGAATTACACAGCGACGAAATGGAAAAAATCAATTTAAGACTTCAGTCACGTTATCGTGAAATAGAAACAACCGAGGTCAGGTATGAAGAAGTAATGTGTGAAGATGCCGATTATATTTTTGTTGCTTTTGGAACAATGGCCAGGGTTTGTAAAACAGCGGTTGAGAATGCACGCGCTGAAGGGATTAAAGCAGGTTTAATAAGGCCAATCACTCTTTTTCCATTCCCAACAAAAGTAATCAGTTCGTACGCTGCGAAGTTAATAGGTTTTATGACTGTAGAAATGAATGCTGGTCAAATGGTGGAAGATGTAAGATTAGCAACAAGTAACAGTGTAACCGTTGAATTTTACGGACGGATGGGTGGAATTGTTCCCTCACCCGATGAAGTATTAAATGCATTAAAATCAAAGTTTTTATGAACATTGCAGATATAATAAATCCCGCTAATCTGGTTTATCAGAAAACAACAGTAATGAACGAAACCCCGATGCATTATTGCCCGGGTTGTAGTCATGGGGTAGTTCATAAATTATTAGGCGAGATTATTCAGGAACTCGGCATACAAGATAAGACCATTGGTGTTGCTCCGGTAGGATGTGCGGTTTTTGCATATCAGTACCTCGATATCGACTGGCAACAAGCTGCTCATGGACGTGCGCCGGCTGTCGCCACTGCAATCAAAAGACTTTTACCCGACCGGTATGTATTTACATATCAGGGAGATGGCGACATAGCAGCCATAGGCACGGCAGAAACAATTCACGCATGTAACCGGGGTGAAAATATTGCCATTATCTTTATTAATAACGGGATATATGGAATGACGGGGGGACAAATGGCTCCAACCACGCTAAAAGGCATGAAATCGACCACTTCACCCAATGGCAGAGAAATTCCTATTTCCGGAAATCCGCTCGATATTTCAAAATTGTTGGCTCAACTCGATGGCGTATGTTATGTTACCCGGCAGGCTGTTCACACAGTGGCAGCAGTAAGAAAAACCAAAAAGTCGATTCAGAAAGCCCTCGAAAATTCGATGTTGAATAAAGGAACATCCATCGTTGAGGTGGTTTCTACCTGCAGTTCAGGTTGGAGAATGTCCCCGGTCGACTCTAACGACTGGATGGTTGAGAATATGTTTCCCAATTACCCGCTTGGTGATTTAAAAGACATTTAAGCAATTGGTTATGACAGAAGAAATTATTATTTCAGGTTTTGGCGGTCAGGGAGTGCTGTCAATGGGTAAAATTCTGGCCTACTCCGGATTGGTTCAGGGCATGGAAGTGAGTTGGATGCCTTCATATGGCCCGGAACAAAGAGGTGGTACAGCCAATGTTACAGTTATTTTGAGTAATGATAAGATCAGCTCTCCGGTATTAAACAGATTTGATACGGGCATTGTGCTCAATCAACCTTCGCTTGAGAAATTTGAAAATTATATCAAACCCGGTGGCATTTTGATTTTTGACAGCAACGGATTACACAAATTTCCAACAAGAAAAGATATCAGCATTTATCAAATCAACGCAACAGAATATGCCTACGCCAATAATGTAACTAAAACCATCAATATGATTATTCTCGGTGGATTGCTAAAAGTAAGACCAATCGTGGAGATTCAGAACGTATTGTCTGGTTTGAAGAAAACTTTACCTGCAAGACATCATCATTTGATTCCAATGAATGAAAATGCCATTCATACAGGCATGGATTTGATCACAGAATATGTTGTGAAATAACAGTAACCCAGTTATTTTTCACTTGATACTCAATCATCTTGATGCTGTTTTCGGTCAGTTTTTCATTGATTGATGGAATATCCTCAGTATAAAATCCGCTTAACAACAATAATCCACCTGATTTTAACACATCTGCATATTGGGGAATGTCATTGAGTAAAATATTCCTGTTAATATTGGCAAAAATGACATCGAAATGCTGATCTCCCAGACTCTCTGCAGAACCAAGTCGTACATCAATGTGGCAACATTCATTTTTATCAATGTTCTCAACTGAATTTTCGACACACCAGGGATCAATATCAATTGCAGTTACTAAACCTGCACCCTTCATAGCAGCAAGTATGGCCAGTACGGCCGTTCCACAACCCATGTCGAGTACACTTTTCCCCGTCAAATCCATTTTTAATATCTGTTGAATCATCAGACTGGTGGTTTCGTGATGGCCCGTTCCGAACGACATCTTGGGATCAATAATGATTTTATATCTGCATTCCGGAATATCTCTGTGAAATGAGCTGTGAATAACACATTCATCTCCAATAATGATGGGCTCAAAATAGTGTTTCTCCCATTCTTCATTCCAATTGATTTGTTGAATCTTATTCACTTTGAAATCTATTCTTTCAGTATAAGGAAAGTTTTTAATTACCAGTTCAAATAAATTCTTATCAAAACATGATTCATCAATATACGCCAGTATACCTGTTTCGGTTGCTTCAAAGCTTTCAAATCCGATTTCAGCCAAATATGATGCCAGCAGGTCAGCAATATACTCTTCAAAGGGCTGAAATTCAATTTGATATTCAAGATAGTTCATTGGGTAATAGTTTTTGGCAAAGATAAATAAAAACACATAGCAACTAAGCTATATATTTAACTTTATGTGGTATAATTATTGATAATATGGTTACGTTTGCAAAAAAACTAATTTTTGGAGGAGTGAGTCATGAAAACAATGCTTTCAATACTACTATTATCTGGCTTAACATTATTACAAGTTACAAGCCAGGAAATTGTGGATGATGTTTATTTTAGACCAGGTGATGTACAACAAGTACAAAACGAACGGGTAACACCAAGGCTATCATCCAATGCGAAGCCTAATTACAAAAACGGAGCAAAAGAAATCGTTTTTTTAGACAGTAGGCAATCCAGGGATATCATCCTTACGGGCGACAGTATTTTTATACTTGCAGAAATGAATGACAGCATCATGAATGACACCTTGTATTCGGAATTGAATCAAGAAGAGGGTTATTATCTTAATGAATTTAAAGGTACAGATACTGAATATGAATATGCAGAAAGGATTCGCAGATTTCATAATCCAAAATTTACCGTACATATTTCAGACCCACAATACACTGATATTTATTTTCTGAATGATAATGACTGGAATATATATGTAGATGGCTCTTACGCATGGGTAACTCCCACCTGGACTAATCCGGCTTGGTGGAATTATTACTGGACACCATACAGTTACAATAGCTGGTTTTGGAGAAGCAGCTTGTATTCACCCTGGGGCTACCACCACAACTGGCATGGCTTCCCTGGTTTTGGAATGGGTTATGGCTGGAATAGCTTTTATGGAGGATATTATCCATATCATGGTGGATTTTGGGGGGGAGGAATGTTTGGATACGGATACCCTTATCATTTTTATTCGTGGCATTACCCCTTTAGTGGAGGTTATTTTGGTCATTCGAACAGAAAACAAAATTATAGTGAGAATGTGAGAAGAGAGTATTCAGGATTTGCCAATTCAACTTCAAATAATACAAGAATTTCCGGAGGAAGCCAGGCATTGCCGGGAAGCTCCAGAGCATCTGCTGTTTACGCTTCGAATAGCGACAGAAACGTGAACAACAATAGAAGAACCGTTTATAGTATCCCCGGATCAGATGGTCTGTCAGTATCCGGAAGATCAGCAACATCACTCCGTAATACACGTAACCCCAATACAGGCTTGGCAGAAACCGGAATACGCACCAGAAGCAGCAATACTGTAAGAAGTGCAGATGGAGCTATTAATAATGCAAGGGTTGACAATCAGTTGGGACAGCGTAATCAAAACAACATTCAGATAAACCGAAATACTGCGAATCCAACTCCCACAGCTGTTCGCAGGCAAAATGACGTATCAGGAAGAACCACATCCGCAACAGTTGTTAGATCTGGCACCGGAACTTCACCTGTAAGAAGCAGTTCGGTTACATCAGGTTCGTCATCGGGCAGCTCTGAACAATTCAGGAATAATAGTTCAACAAGTACAAGATCAACTTATACAGCACCATCCTCTTCTTCCTCTTCATATTCAGGTAGCTCAAGGAGTAGTTCGCCTTCATACAGCGCACCTTCAAGTTCAGGAAGCTCCTCAGGTGGGGGTGGATCAAGAAATTCAGGTGGTGGTAGTTCATCGGGAGGTAGAAGATAAAATTAATCAACTTTTTAACATTAATTCTTATGAATCGCATACAATCAATAGTTGCGCTTTTATTCGTAACAGTTTCATTAGATGCTCAAACCGAATTTGATGTACTCAGATTCCTGCAGCCTGAAATCAAAGGTTCAGCAAGATATACAGCCATGGCCGGTGCCTTTGGAGCGTTGGGTGGAGATCCCTCAGCTATCAAGGATAATCCCGCAGGCCTTGGTATATTCAGGAGTTCGGAGATCAGCGCAGGATTTTACTCGCTTTCACAAAGTGCCACAACCAACTGGGCAACTTTAAATCAGGACATTTCGATGGATAAGTTTGGATTTAACAACCTTTCATTCGTACTTTCAATGCCAACCACGCGATCGACGCAGAATAAAACAGGGCTTATCAGATCAAACTGGTCGTTTGGATACAACAGAGTGAAAGATTTCAGTAGAGATATCAGAATTAATGGAGGCAACGAGTCGGTATCATCAATTACTGACTATCTGGGTTATTTCACCGGAAGCATTTCCGGAAAAGATCTTATTAAGACCGGAAGTTACGATCCATATAACAATGTATCGGTTCCGTGGATTTCAGTACTTTCTGCAAGTTCAGGATTAATCAATGAATTTGTGGATAGTGAAACCGGAAAAACTCTGTATTGGTCTTCTTTATTAAATCAGGGTGAAAAAGTATCGCCCTTTTACAAGCTTTCTGAAACTGGTTTTCATGACGAATACGCTTTGAGTTGGTCTGGTAATATCAAAAATCGTTTATTCATTGGGGCTACTGTAAACCTTCATGCGATAAGTTACAGGGCCGACAGCGAATATTCCGAGGGATTTGGTCAGGGTGGTAATATGAGTCTTTATAATGTTTTCAAATCTTCATCAAACGGAGTAAATGTAAATCTCGGAGCAATTGTTGTTCCCACCGATTTTTTAAGATTAGGAGCCTCAGTAAAATCACCTATGATTTACACTGTCAACGATGTTCATTATGCTGATTTAAAATACTATTATGATGCTTCTGATAATGGTACATTGTATACACCTACAGGAGACAACAGCTATAAACTCAGAACACCGGCTGTATATAGCATCAGTGGCTCTTTAATAATGGGAGAAAGGGGTGTAATCGGAGTAGAATATATGATGAGCGATTTAACTGGGGCCAGACTGATGAATAGTAACAATGACATGGCTCCTTACAGGTACGAAAATGATAGCATCAGAAGTCTTTTTAATAGTCAGCAGACATTGAAAATTGGCGCGGAAGTAAAACTTAGCAATCAACTTTCAATCAGAGGCGGTTATGCCATTACAAAACCTGCATCATCTTCCCGACTGGCAAAAGAATTGATTCCTAATACAATCAGAACAGACATGGAATATTTTGTTCATACTGGTACAAACTATCTTACTGGTGGTATTGGCTATAGAGACACAAACTGGTATGTCGACCTTGCTTTCATGAATATGATCACTAACGAGAACTTTTATCCATACAACTCTAATAAACTATCAGACAATCTGGCAGTAAGACCCGCCACAGTGAAAACTGATAAAACATCATTGGTTGCTACCATAGGATTCAAATTCTGATGCGGCTAATTTATCATAAAAGCTGTCTTTACTTAAACAAAGTGAAGACAGCTTTTATTAATAAATTGAACATTTAAACCCAATCTTCACTGATTATATCACCACGAATTCCAACGACTGATAACTTCACAGGAATTTTTCTGCCCGACTCTATGATGGCTTTATTTGCAATACTCAGCAAACTTCCACAACAGGGAACTTCCATAATGACCACCTGAAGTGTGTTAATCCCCGAATCAATTATCATTGTTTTTATTTTTTCCACATATGCTTCCTTATTTGTATCTAATTTTGGACAAGCAATTGCTAAAGTTTTACCAGCCAGGAATTTATCATGAAAATTCGAGAAGCTGAAAGGGACACAATCGGCTGCCAGTACAACATCAGCATTTTTAAAATAACCTGCTTGTGGGTTAAGTAAATGCAACTGAACGGGCCATTGTCGCAGTTGTGATACCATTTCATGTGCTTCCTGCTGATTTGCCATCCTAAGACCTTTTGCCAATGCAGATTTTTCAGGCTTGAAACTGATACTTCTGCTTCCCGGACAACCGCCACTATTTACTTGTTGATGATGTTCGTGATGCTTATCATTGCGATGTGATGCCGATGCAATATGTACCTGAGCAAAATCAACCGAAACATTATTGGCTTTCAAATAACCCACTGCCTGCTTCAGATATTCAAACTCTTCATGGTCTTTGAGGTGTTTCAGATGAGCCAGAATAGTTTTTTCACCTTTGGGAATCATTCGCTGAATGGTTGCAATTTCATCATACGGAATTGCTTCTCGCTCTTCCAGGGTTATGGCTCCAACCGGACAATCGCCTACACAAGCTCCCAGTCCATCGCAATACAACTCGCTCACCATGCGGGCTTTACCATCAATCATCTGAAGTGCACCTTCATGACATCCATGAACACATGCTTCACAACCGTTGCAAAGCTCTTCATCAATTTTTATGATTGTTCTTTTCATTTCTTTGAATTTTTTCGTGAAAAATTATCCTTTAATCATAGTTAGTAACATCTTGAATTTCTCAACTGCATGAACAGAATGGGGAATATTGGCTGGCATTAGAATGCTTTCGCCGGCAACAAGATGATTTACTTTTCCATCAATAACAACCTCGGTAATTCCATCGAGTACCTGTACCAGCGCATCAAAAGGAGCGGTATGCTCACTAAGGAATTCCCCTTTATCGAATGCAAATACGGTAATATTACCTTTATCATTTCTTAATAGAATTTTGCTCACAATCGAACCTTCTGCATATTGTACGCTGTTTGCAAAGCTGAACTTTTCGCTTTTTGGAAAGTGTTCTTTGGGTTGTGCATAACTAAAATTACTCATAACTATTATCAAATATTTTCAACAAAGATATTGGTTTGAAAACAAAAACAATGTAACCGATGTTACACTTTTAAATTCCGATATTTTTTTTAACTTTACATTCAAATTATTTTTCCATGAATAACAAAGAACTAAGACAGTGCCCGATTTGTAATGGATTAGATATAGAGGATGAAGAATCTTTTCTGGACGATGTAAAATGTAGCACAAAGTTATATCCACCCAATCAACAAATTATTAATCAGGGTGATAAATGTCATTCATTATTTGTTTTATTGTCGGGTTCAGTTAAAACAGAAATGATAAGTGAAAATGGGAATCTTCTTCAAATTGAAGTAATTAAGGCTCCCCGACCCCTGGCTTCAGCATTTTTATTTTCCGACAAAAACACATTTCCTGTAAACGTTATTACTCTGGAAGAAACCGAAGTCATAAAAATTCCGAAAGATGAAATTATGAGGTTGATGATGACCAACCCCCGTTTCATGCAGAATTATCTTACACACAATGCCAACAGAACGCAATTTCTCTTTGGCAGGCTGCAACTTCTTTCAATAAAAACCATCAAAGGAAAGTTGGCAAACTACTTTCTTGAACGATCGGGTTTCAGCACAAAACCTTTCATAATGGATCGTAATCAGACTGAACTGGCTGAATTCTTTGGAGTTGCACGACCTTCCCTCGCCCGGAGTTTATCAGAAATGGTTCATGAAGGTATAATCAACATTCAGAAAAGGGAATATCAAATAATCGACTTGAATCTAATAAAAAATCTTTTAATGTAAAATTATGTTGCCATTAATAATTTCTGATTTAACATTTCCGCTTCAACATCCTGTTTTGAAGTTTATGGTGATATTGATGATAATTTTATTCGCCCCCATTCTATTGAATAAAATTAAAATTCCACACATCCTGGGATTAATTATAGCTGGAGCAATTATTGGTCCTAATGGCATTAATCTACTTGAACGAGACAGTAGCATAATCCTCTCAGGAACAGCAGGTTTATTATACATTATGTTTTTGGCAGGATTGGAAATTGATTTAGGTGATTTAAAAAAGAATGGAGTAAAAAGTTTCGGCTTCGGCATGTATACCTTTTTGATTCCGATGACTATAGGTACACTTACAGGTTATTATTTACTGAATTTCAGTCTTCCTACCTCAGTGTTACTCGCTAGTATGTTTGCTTCCCATACTTTGATCACCTATCCGATTGTCACAAAATTAGATGTTGTCAAGAGCAGGGCAGTGAACATTGCAGTTGGAGGTACCATCATTACTGATACACTTGCACTGCTTGTACTTGCGGTAATTATTGGTATGGAAACAGGGAATGCCGGCTCTGCATTCTGGATACAACTAACCATTTCTCTAATCATATTTGCTGGAATAGTTTTATTTCTATTTCCCATTATTGGCAGATGGTTTTTCAAACAATTCTCAGATTCTGTTTCTCAATATATCTTTGTGCTGGTGATGGTTTTTTTAGGTGCAGTATTAGCTGAAGCAGCAGGTATTGAAGCCATCATTGGGGCCTTTTTATCAGGTTTGGCACTTAACAGACTAATTCCTTCAACCTCACCATTAATGAACAGAATTTCATTTGTAGGAAATGCTGTTTTCATTCCATTCTTTCTGATTGGGGTTGGTATGCTAGTTGATTACAGAGCATTTTTCAGAGATTGGGAGACATTGAAAGTAGCTGGTATTATGACTGTTGTTGCTACCCTTGCAAAATATCTTGCTGCCTGGTTTACCCGTAAAACATTTAAATTAAGCAAAGATGAGGGAGGATTAATTTTTGGGTTAAGTAACGCACAGGCAGCTGCTACCCTTGCGGCAGTATTGGTTGGTTACAATGTGATACTTGGATATGATAGCGCTGGATTGCCTATTAGATTACTGAACGACAGTGTATTGAATGGTTCGATAGTTATGATACTGATAACATGTACAATCGCATCCTTTGTAACACAGCGAACGGCACTCAGAATTTCAATTGCTGAGAATACGTCATTAATTGATGTGAAAGAATCAGACAGTTCGGAAAGAATTCTGATTCCACTACGTTATCCCGAAACAGTTGACGAACTTATTAATTTGAGTTCGTTGATAAAGTCGAAGGATAATTTTAACAATATCATGGCTTTACATATCATCGACAACAATAAGGAAGAGTCATTTCAGTTGAAGAGGGCTAATAAAATACTTGAAAAGGCTGTTTTTACAGCTTCAGCAATGGATATCCATCTTCAAAGACTAATCAGATATGATGTAAATATTGTTAACGGCATATCGAGTATAATTCGGGAACAAAACATCACAGATTTGTTACTGGCCATCAATGAAGAAAAGGGAATTTCGGATGCGTTTTTCGGAAAACTAACACAAGGGATTCTTACTAAAAATAACACTACTACCCTTGTTTACAAATCAGTACAGCCTATATCAACCATACGCCGTCATGTAATTATTGTGCCTGAAGGTGCTGAGTTGGAAATAGGTTTTCCCTTCTGGCTCATTAAAGTATGGAATATATCGCGCAATTCAGGATGTAAGCTGGTTTTTTACGCCCACGAAAAAACCATTAACATTCTTAGTGAAGTTGCCAAAAAACATCCGGTTGAAGCTGATTTCCATACATTTAACGAATGGAATGATTTTTTAATTTTGTCCAGGGATATTCGCACTGACGACAATCTGATACTTATACTAAGTCGTGAAAAATCAATTTCATATCATCCGAACATGGCAAACATGCCCGGATATCTTAGTAAGTATTTCGCTACCAATAGTTTTTTGCTAATTTATCCGATGCAAATGGGCTTGATGAATCAGGAAGCCGGTGACTTAAATCCATCCCTTGTAGAACCAATCGAGAAATTAGATGAAATTAGAAAAACAATTGCCCGCTTGTTCAGAAAAAGGTAATATTAACACATAAAACGAGTTAATTCCTGTAGTTTTATTCTGCCTTCATAGATTGATTTCCCGAATATTACTGCAGGAATTCCATTTTCCATAAGCATATCGATGTCATGAATCGAACTAACACCCCCACTTGCAATCACATACATATCGGGCTCTTTAGCAAGAATTTCCACATAAAGTTCAGTTGAAGGTCCTTGTAACATCCCGTCTTTGCTGATATCGGTACAAATCATTTTTTTTACTCCGTACTGATGATATTCCCTGATGAACGGCAACAATTCTTGTTTGGTCGATTCGGTCCAGCCATTAACAGCTATTTTGCCATCTTGAACATCTGCTCCCAAAATGATTTTATCAGATCCGTAACGATCAATCCACGATCTGAAAATTTCAGGCTGTTTAACCGCAATACTTCCACCTGTTATCATTGAAGCCCCGCATTCAAAAGCAATTCTTAGGTCATTATCTGATTTCAGGCCACCACCAAAGTCAATAATGAGATTGGTACGACAGCTTATTAATTCCAGAACCTTGTGATTTACAATATGTTGTGCAATCGCTCCATCAAGATCAACTAAATGCAGCCGTTTGATTCCAGCATCCTCGAACATACGTGCAACTTCAAGAGGATTCTCATTGTAAACTGTTTTACGGGTATAATCGCCTTGCGAAAGACGCACACATTTTCCTCCTATAAGGTCAATCGCAGGAATAATCTCTATGGGCATTGAATGGTAGTGATTAAATTTTTAAACATGCTAATCCCGGAATTCAGTTTCTATGAATTCACACACAAAAGTACTTGTTTTTATCCACAGAATCAAACTGGAATCAAAAATCCGTTTTTTTAAGTGAAACAAATTAAAGCTCAAACGAAATTTGTATTTTTGTAATCGAAATTTATTAATCTATTTTTGAATGTTGAATCCATTTTTGTTGATTACTTTTCTTTTACTTTTTGTAAATATTGCTATAGGTCAGCATAGAAAACGAGAAATGCGGGCTCTTTGGATTGCTACTGTAGCTAATATTGATTGGCCATCAAGCAACACAGCTTCATCCATTGATCAGAAGAAAGAATTAGTCAGAATGCTCGACGGCCTGGCTTCGAATAATATCAATACGGTAGTATTTCAGGCTCGTCCATCGGCCGACACCTTTTATTCCTCGAATCTTGAACCCTGGTCTGCGTATCTGACAGGAGTACAGGGAAGAAAACCTGATCCGTTTTTTGACCCTTTGCAGTTTTTAATTGACGAAGCCAGAAATCGATTCATGGAAGTTCATATTTGGTTAAATCCTTACAGGGTACTCAACAGCAGCAGTTTTAAAAAATTAAGTCCTGACCATATCTTTTTCAGAAGCAAAAATCTGATTGTCAATTACGGAGGAAAATACTATTTTGATCCAGGGCTTGATGAAACACGAAAGCATCTGAATCGTGTAGTTCAAGATTTAGTTCAAAATTATGATATTGATGCAGTACATTTTGATGATTACTTCTATCCATACCCGGTTGGAAGATCAGATTTTCCCGACCAGGAGACATTCAGAAAATTTCCCAGGGGATTTACAAACAAGGCCGATTGGCGCAGGAATAATGTAAATTTGATTATTGCAGAGCTACAACAAACTATCAAAAGTATCAAACCCTGGGTAGAATTTGGTATTTCTCCCTTTGGTGTTTGGAGAAACGACAGGAATGACCCCCGCGGATCAGCAACAAGGGCAGGAATACAAAATTACGATGATTTGTATGCTGATATTCTGAAATGGCTTCGGGAAGGTTCAATTGATTATGTTGTACCGCAGTTGTACTGGGAAATTGGCAAAACAGTAGCTGATTATGCTGTCCTGATCGAATGGTGGAGTAAGAACTCGTACAACAAAAATCTGTATATCGGTCTTTTTGCATCAGGACTGGAATTGAACAGTGCACCGGCATGGAAAATCCCTAATGAACTCATTCGTCAACTGCAATTAAAAAGGACATATCCTGAGGTATCAGGGGCAATGTATTTCAGTGCAAAACCATTTCTGAAAAATCTACAAGGTTTGAATGACAGTCTGAAAACGAACTTCTACCGCTACAAAGCAATATGTCCGGAAAACTCCAATATTGCCGGAAAAGAGGCAATTCAACCACAAAACCTGAAAATTATTAAAGACTCAACCAATCCTGTATTAGTATGGGATCGTATTTTGGCTGAGGGTGGTGATAAAGTTCAGTATTATATTGTTTATGCTTTCAAAGGAAGAAAAGTTGGCAACTTAAATGATCCGGCAAATATTTTGACATTTTCAAATGAGAATATAATTAACCTGAATGATTATAAACTTTCAGGCTATTACACCTTTGTTGTCACCTCGATTAACAAATACGGAAAAGAGAGTAGACCTGTTTTTGGTATTACACGAAAATTATAGCAAAAAAAAGGTTGCTTCTAATAAGCAACCTTTTTTTTGAAACAAATTAATTATTTCATAAACCCAGTTCCTTTTCAATTGCCTCTAGTTCTTTACTCATTTCAAGGCGGTAATACAGCATCCTGAGATTTCTTTTATATGATTGCTCCTGTGGATTTAATTCGGCTGCTTTCAGGAAATAAGTAAGTGCATTTTTGAAAATATCTTTACTTTGACGTTTAGCTGCATTAAACTCACGATCTGATTTATAGGCTGCATCATCAAGAATCTTTTGCCCCTGTTCAACAATCAATGCTCCTATACCGGCCCATGCGTCAGCAAAAGTTGGATCCAATTCAAGTGTTTTTTCATATGATGCTCTTGCTTCTTTACTTTTTCCCTCTGCTTCATCAATTTTGGCCTTAACATAGTGATAAACAGCTACATTTGGTAACATTTCAATGGCTTTATTAATGTACACCTTCGATTCTTCAATGTAGTTATTTAACAAATAATAGTTGATGAGATTCTGAATGAACCAAGGTTCTTCAGGCATTTTCTCAAAGCCCTCTTTTAAAGTTTTCAGGAAATTGGTGGTGTCTTTGATGTGAACATACTCATCATACAACAACTGATAAACATAGAAAGTCTCATAACCATCATCCTTCATATCTTCATGAATTTCAATGGCTTTCTCCCACATATCTGCATTTCTGGCAGCTAATGCAGAGAAATATTTCACCTGATAGAAAGTAGAATCAATCGTAACCACTCCCTTCATGAATGGTATTTCAGGGATACTCAAATATCTTTCAAAGGCTTTCAGAGCACCCTTATAATCTTTTTTTTCATCGAATAGTGTGGCACCATAATAAAATAAATTATGTTTCTCTTCGAAGTATTCTTTTAATTTTGCCTTAATATCAGCCTCAAATTTCGGTTTTACAGGTCTTCCTTTTCTGTCAACCTGATTTTGGTCAAGTTCATATGCTTTCAAAAAATAGTCGATTGATTCTATAATCGCCTCTCCTTTTTTAACGAAATCAACCTGTTTTCCAAGTGCCATTTCCTTATAGAAAGCCTCATTTTGCTTATATCCAATCATGCCCGCAACATGCCATGTATTTGGCAGATTCTGCGTTGAAGGATCTTTTAGAGCAGGAGCAATAGCTTCACGGGCACCTTTAAAATCAGGTGGCTCCATTAAAGTCAGATTTCTTGCCCTGGTAACATTCTTTCTTTGAGTGAATACTGCCGAAACACTCAAAACTAAAAAAAGTGATACAATTACTTTTTTCATGACGGCAAAATTTTAAATTTGATTTTAAATATGTTTTATTCAGTTATAATTATTTTATCAGTCTGAGAGGTTTCTTCAGGAAGTTCATTATTACCCGAAACACCAATCAACACCTCCAAATGTTCTTCATTATCAGTGAGCACTTTGCAAACCGAGGCTATCTCATCGTTTCTCTTCTCAAGATTGATTAATCTAACTCCTTGTGTTGCACGCCCCATCACCCTGATGTTGGCCACTTTCAAACGAATGGCAATTCCCGATTTATTGATTATCATCAGGTCATTTACATCCGTTACGCTTTTAATAGCAACAAGTTTACCTGTTTTTTCCGTTACATTCATGGTTTTTACACCTTTTCCACCGCGATTAGTGATTCGGTATACTGGCTCACCATCTTCGTCGTCAAGCAAAGTTCGTTTACCATAACCCTGCTGTGATACAACCATAATACTTTCGCCGGAGTCCTTTTTTACACAAATCATACCAACCACTTCATCCTGGCCGTCTTCATCGAGTTGCATACCAATCACACCTGTTGCTGTTCTGCCCATTGTACGCACCTTCGATTCATTGAATCTGATTGCCCTTCCGTTACGGTTTGCAATAATTACTTCCGAGTTACCATCAGTGAGGCGTACCTGTATCACCTTATCTTCTTCCTTTATATTGATGGCAATAACACCATTGGCACGAGGTCTCGAATATGCTTCCAGGGATGTTTTCTTGATGATTCCGTCCTTTGTACAGAAAATAATATAATGTGAGTTAATGTACTCCTTGTCTTCCAATCCTTTAACTCTAATAAAGGCGTTAACCTTGTCGTCAGAATCAATATTCAGCATATTCTGTATTGCCCTTCCTTTCGAAATCTTACTTCCTTCAGGAATTTCGTACACTTTTAACCAGTAGCATTTTCCTTTTTGGGTAAAGAACATCATGGTGTTATGCATCGAAGCGGGATAAATGTATTCAATGAAATCTTCATCGCGCGAATCACTTCCTTTAGAACCAACTCCTCCTCTACCCTGTGTGCGGAATTCGACCAGCGGAGTACGCTTGATATATCCCAAATATGAAATGGTGATGATCATTTCGTCATCAGCATAGAAGTCTTCAGGGTTGAATTCTTCCGATGCATATACAATTTCAGTTCTGCGGGCATCTCCGTATTTTGCCTTGATTTCAAGCAATTCAGTTTTGATGATTTCCATCCTGAGCGACTTATCGGCCAGAATTTCTTTCAGGCGATTAATCAGAGCCAGTACTTCTTCGTACTCAGCCCGGAGTTTATCCTGTTCCATGCCTGTGAGCTGGCGTAATCTCATTTCAACTACAGCCCTCGATTGTATATCAGAAAGTCCAAAACGTTCCATCAATTGGTTACGTGCTTCTTCGGGAGTTTTCGAATTTCTGATAATTTGTATCGCTTCATCCAGATTGTCCAGGATAATCATGAAACCTTCGAGCAAATGAGCTCTTTTTGCTGCTTCTGCGAGCTCGAATTGCGTACGGCGTGTCACGACCTCATGCCGGTGGTCTACAAAATGCCTGATAAGATCTTTCAGATTCAGCATGCGTGGACGACCATGAACCAATGCGATATTATTTACACTGAATGAGGATTGTAGCGCAGTATATTTAAATAATTTATTCAACACTACTGATGAGTTGGCATCGCGTTTTATGTCAATTACTATGCGCATGCCATCGCGGTCGGATTCGTCATTGATATGAGCGATTCCTTCTACTTTTTTCTCCTCAACCAAAGCTACAACACTTTTGATGAGTTCAGCTTTATTTACAAGATAAGGTATTTCATTGATGATGATTTTCTCCCGGTTAGAGCCATCAGTTTCGATTTCCACTTTGGATCGTACCACCACCCTGCCACGACCGGTTTCATAAGCTTCCTGAACACCAGCATAACCATAGATAATTCCTCCTGTTGGGAAGTCGGGAGCCTTAACCAGTTTAATCAAATCTACAATTTCAATGTTGTGATCCTCAATGTATAAAATGATTGCATCAATAACATCCGAAAGATTGTGAGGAGCCATGTTGGTTGCCATACCCACAGCAATACCCGATGAGCCGTTAACCAACAAATTAGGAATCCTTGAAGGCAATACTACGGGTTCTTTCAGCGTATCATCGAAGTTTAGCTGAAAATCAACCGTATCCTTATTGATATCGAGCAACATTTCTTCTGCCAGCTTCTGCAGTCGTGCCTCGGTATAACGCATTGCGGCTGGACTATCCCCATCGACTGAACCGAAGTTACCCTGCCCATCGACCAAAGGATATCTCATCGACCAGGGCTGTGCCATGCGCACCAGGGTACCATATATAGAAGAATCGCCATGCGGGTGATATTTACCCATCACTTCCCCAACAATCCTTGCTGATTTTTTATAGGGTTTATCTGAATTGTTACCTAACTCATTCATTCCGAATAAAACCCTTCTGTGTACCGGTTTAAAACCATCGCGTACATCCGGAAGGGCGCGGGAAACAATCACCGACATCGAATAGTCGATGTATGAAGATTTCATTTCTTCATCTATGTTTACCTTAATAATTCTTTCTTGATCAATCATCTGTGTTATTTTTTATCCATTCAAAAAAAGCATGCTAAAGTAGTCATTATTTTTGAATTGACAAAGCTGAATTTTCAATAAAAATCAGGTCCTTTTTTTTCTCAGAATGGCATCTCGCAAATTCACTGCGAGCTCATATCTTTCTTCTTTCAAAGCCATTTCCAGTAATTCTTCCAGATCAATTATGGGTAATGCCACCAATTCTTCAATACTTAAATCTTCAGCATTGATTTCCTTTTCGTCTGTATCGTCTGTATCATTCGACTCTTTGCTGGTTGTTTCCACTTCCATACCCACAATCCTCAGAATTTCTTCACGAATGAAAATCGGACACTCGGCGCGTACTGCAATAGCTATGGCATCTGAAGTCCGGGCATCTACCACCATTGTATTATCACCCTTTTTGAGGTATAGCTCGGAATAGAAAACATCGTTCACCATATCATAAATAACAACTTTCTCCACGCGGGCACCGAAACTGGTAATCAGGGTGATAATTAAATCGTGCGTCAGTGGTCTGGGTGATACTTTATGATTCATCTTCATAGCTATAGATTGAGCTTCCGGCTCACCTATCATCACAGAAAACCTGCGTTTTCCCTCGAGTTCAGCCAGTACCAGTCCGTATGTTCCTACCACACTCTGATTATAAACTAATCCCGCTACATTCAATCTGATTTCAGAATTCATTGAAAAAATGGTTAAATTGAACTCTAATGACTTTTAAAAACCTGTCATTTCAATTTTAAATTTTGTTTAGCAAAGATACTTCAAATTTCGGAGTCACTCAAAAATCATCCAAAATTTATTGTACTTTTACAATCCGTGTTGATAATTTATCAACACTCACTAACTGACTGATTTTCTATGCGTTACTCATCTAACATACTAATAAAAAATAAAAAGGCCACTTTTGATTTTGAGATTCTGGACAGATTTACTGCCGGAATACAATTGTTTGGCACCGAAATTAAGTCGATCCGAGATGGAAAAGCCAGTCTGACCGATACCTATTGTGTTTTCATCAACGAAGAATTGTGGGTAAAAAACATGCATATTTCTACCTATTTATTTGGTACTTACAATAACCATGAAGTGAGGCGCGACCGGAAATTATTACTGAGCAGAAGAGAATTAAATAAGCTGATCAGGGCTACCAAAGAAACAGGCATTACTATTGTCCCCATCAAACTTTTTATCATTGAAAAAGGTTTGGCCAAACTCGAAATTGGTTTGGCCAAAGGTAAAAAGAGTTACGACAAGAGGCATGCACTGAAGGAAAAAGAAGCCAAAAAGGACATTAGATCCCTGAAAATCTGAATTTACTTCTTTTTTTTGTCGCTGTACATAAACCGTTTGATTTTTTGTGAGGCAGTTTTTTCAAATTGATTTTCCATCAAATCAACTCTTTTAATTTGTGAATTTTTATTCAACTTGGAGTTGATGTCTTTGGTGAAGTGGCTAATCCACTCCTGATAATGCTCTCTCTTCTCTTCAATAATATTTTTGAGGTGATTGTAATGCTTTTCAATGTTCTCAATATCGAGCAGCACTTTAGCAACCAGATAGCCATCTTCTTCAACAACAATCGATTCGAGCACATAGCGGCTGTTGTTAATCACCGATTCAATATCTTCAGGATAAATATTCTCACCTGAAGGTCCAACAATGGTGTTTTTCATTCGGCCCTTGATATAAACACGACCGGTTTTATCAATCAGACCTAAATCGCCGGTTCGAAACCAGCCATCGGCAGTAAGTACTTCAGCAGTTGCTTGAGGATTTTTATAGTATCCCTGCATCACATTTGGCCCTTTGGCCCAGATTTCGCCTACTCCCTTCGAGTCGGGTTCATGAATTTTAAGTTGAACACCTCTTACAGCAAAGCCGGTAGAATGCAATTTGGTTTGATGGGGAGAAGCACCGGCCAGTAGGGGTGCCGTTTCGGTTAGTCCGTAACCGATCGCGTAAGGCATTCGGGCTTCTTTCAAAAAACGTTCAACACGTGCATCGAGTTTGGCTCCCCCTATTCCGAAAAACTTGAGTCTGCCGCCAAAGGTTTGGTAAAGTTTCTTCCCTGCTATTCGGTGAATCAAAATTCTGAATAGCGGTGTTTTATATATGACTCTACTGAAATGATTTTTTGCAAATTTGCCTTGTATCTGCACTTTGAATATCTTTTCCATAATCAACGGAACAGAAAGCATCATGGTGGGTCGTATCTTGCTTAGTGCAGGCAATAATGATACTGCTGTAGGGGGTTTTTCGAGATAATAGATGGATGCTCCGTACATGATGGGATAAAGCATGCCAATGGTATTTTCATAGGTGTGCGACAAGGGGAGGAAAGACAAGAAGACGTCTTCGTGATTGATGGCAAAAACATGGAACGATTCTTTTGCTACATAGGTGATGTTTTTGTGTGTCAGAATTACACCTTTCGAACGACCGGTTGTTCCCGACGTATATATAATTGCTGCAATATCTTCTTCTTCAACAGCAATTTCGGGTATTTGCTTAGCCGGTTGAATCTGATCACCAAAAATTACCACTGAATCATCAAGGCGAATCATATTCTTCAATTCGGGAGTATTCAATCCTTCAACCTTAGGATAAAGACGCTCACTAACAAACAATGCCTTACATCCCGAATGCTCTAATACATTTTTAATTTCTTCCCTGCTGAAATCGGGTAAAACGGGAACGATTATCATGCCTTTCGATACGACAGCAAAATAAGCTACCACCCATTGCGGCATGTTATGACTGAACAAAGCTACTTTATCTCCCTTTTCGAGTCCCATTCCGAATAAAATAGCTGCGGTTTTGTTAATCTCTGATGCAAGCTCAGTATAGTTCAACGGAGTACCGTCAACGAATGAAACTGATTTGTTAGCCGGAAAACTTTGAATTGCATTGTCGATCAAAGCTTTCAAAGTCAACGATTTGAGATGAATTTCCTTATGCATTATTTAGAATTTTATAGTGATAGTGTGGCACAAAGATATAATATTTATATTAACAATGCACAATGATCAGATAAACGTGCCGATTTTTATTTATAAAGCAAAAAAATGGAGGGACGTTTGTTCAACTCAGGTACATTTTTTTTCCATTGTAAAAGCGTCCTGGTTATGATATATTCCGTAGGAAGCGTAATATCTGCAGCAATACATAATTTTAAGCCTGACTGGCAGTAAGTGATAAGATCGGCTAATGTTTTATGATTCCGATAGGGAGTTTCGATGAAAATCTGTGTTTGATTTTTTGTTAAAATCATGTATTCCATGTTTTTGATAGCTTTGGTTTTTTCTTCAGGCTTTACAGGCAAATAGCCCAGGAATGAAAAACTTTGTCCGTTAAAACCAGAAGCCATCAATGCCAAGAGGATAGATGAGGGGCCAACCAATGGAATAATCCGAAAGCCTTCTGTTTGTGCGGTGGCAACTAAATCGGCACCAGGATCAGCCACGGCAGGACAACCGGCATCGGAAAGCAGACCCATATCAAATCCTTCGCGCAAGGGTTGCAGCATAGCATGAACTTCATTGTGAACAGTATGCTCATTCAAAACAGAAAACTGTAATTCGTCGATAATAATGGCATGATTACATTTTTTCAGAAAACGGCGGGCGCTTCTCACATCTTCGACCACAAAATGCTTGATAGTGCTTATCAGATGAATGTTTTCAGCCGGTAAAACCATGCGGGGCTCGGTATCGCCTAAAGTTGATGGAAAAAGGTATAAAACAGCCATTTACAAAGTGTTTCTTAATTGTTCAGCTTCCTCATTGAGTAGTTCCCATTCATACATTTTTTGCTCCAGTTCTCTTTGCTTTTTCTGATATCCAAGAATAAAATCCGTATCTGAAGCATATGTTTCGAGTTGTAGTAACCGATTCATGGTTACGAGTTCTGATTCCATATTTTGAATTTGTACTTCACACTCAGAAATACTTTTTTCTGCCTTTCTTATTTTCCGGCTCAATTCCTTCCGGGCTTCATAGCTGATTTTCTGCTCAGAAACCACTTTATCGACAGTTGAGGATTGCTGGCTGGCGGTTTGTGTAATTTCCAGTTCACGCAAATGCTCCATTTTTTTGTATTCAAGAAATTCATATATGCCACCCAAATGCTCACGCACTTTACAATCCCCGAATTCAAAAACCTTGTTCACCAATCCATTCAGAAAATCACGGTCGTGAGAAACGATGATGGCAGTACCTGTAAAAGCTTTGATTGCCTCCTTAAGTACATCTTTCGATTTCATATCGAGGTGGTTAGTGGGCTCATCAAGAATTAACAGATTCACTGGTTCCAGCAACAAACGAATCATGGCCAGTCTCGATCGCTCGCCACCCGACAGCACCTTTACCTTTTTGTCTGATGCTTCGCCACCAAACATAAACGCACCCAGTATGTCCCTGATTTTGGTTCTGATATCGCCAACGGCTGAATTATCAATGGTTTGGAATACAGTCAGACTCTCGTCGAGCAAAGCCGCCTGATTTTGTGCAAAATAACCTATTTTCACCTGATGACCCAGTTTGAGCTTGCCTGAATAAGTAATTTCGTTCATAATACACTTAACCAATGTACTCTTTCCGGCACCGTTTTTTCCAACAAAGGCCACTTTTTCACCCCGGTTGATGACCATTCCAATATTTTCGAGAACCAATAAATCGCCAAACGATTTACTCAAATGTTCTATCTCTAACGGTACAACACCCGAATGTGGTGCAGGAGGAAATTTCAGACTAAGTCTCGAATGATCTTCCACATCTACTTCGAGTCTTTCGAGCTTGTCGAGTTGCTTAATTCTCGATTGTACCTGTACTGATTTCGTTGCTTTATACCTGAACCTCTCAATGAATTCTTCGGTATCCTGAATCATTTTTTGCTGATTTTCGAATGCTCTGACTTGCTGTTCGTGTCTTTCCTTACGCAACTCAACATATCTCGAATAATTGACCTGATAATCGTAAATTTTGCCGAGTGATATTTCGATGGTTCTGCTGGTTACTGCATCAATAAAAGCCTTGTCGTGCGATACCAGAACCACAGCACCCCTACAGTTTGCCAAAAAAGTTTCGAGCCACTGAATCGACTCAATGTCGAGGTGGTTGGTTGGCTCATCAAGTAACAGTAAATCAGGCTGTTGTAGTAATATTTTTGCCAGTTCAATGCGCATACGCCAACCACCGCTGAACTCAGAACAGGGGCGGGCAAAATCACGGCGACTAAAGCCCAGTCCAATAAGGGTTTTCTCTGTTTCAGCTTCAACACTATTTTTTCCGATCATCTGAAGATGTTCCTGAGCATGTGTCAGACTGTCGATAAGTTGATGATAATCACTGCTGTCGAAGTCGGTTCGTTCGGCCAGTTTCTTACCCAATGAATGAATATGTTTTTCAAGCTCAGTAATGTGGCTGAAGGCCTTGGAAGTTTCTTCAATAACTGTTGTTCCTTCGTTATGCTGCATGTGCTGCGGAAGATAGCCAATGGTCATTTCTTTCGGAAGATTGATTCGCCCCCGCGTGGGCGACATACTACCATTGATAAGCTTTAATAAAGTAGTTTTGCCCGCGCCGTTTTTTCCGACGAGGGCAATTCTGTCTTTGGAATTGATAAGAAAACTGATTTCGTCGAATAAGGTGATAGCACCACCAAATTCAACCGTCAGCTGTTCGATTGAAATCATATATCTAATCGCTCGTACTGTGAGTTTTTACTTTTAAATTCGGGAACTATCTTCTTCATGGTCGATACCGTCAGATAATCCTTACATAACTTGCTGTAGTTAATCAGTTTATCAATCAGCACTGACACCTTATCGAAATCATATTGCTGGGTATTCGCAATCATGATTTTTGGATGATGTGTATTTTGGGTAATTTCTTTTTTGTTAAGCAATTCTTCGTAAAGTTTTTCACCGGGTCGCAAACCAGAGAAAACAATTTTGATATCCACTTCGGGGGTATATCCGGCCAAACGAATCATTTTACGTGCTAAGTCAACAATTTTTACCGGCTTTCCCATATCAAAAATATAGATTTCTCCACCATTTCCCATCGAACCAGCTTCGAGAACCAGCATACAAGCTTCGGGTATAGTCATGAAATAACGAATGATTTCGGGATGTGTTACAGTGACCGGACCACCGTTTTCAATTTGTTTTTTGAAATAAGGAATTACCGACCCACTCGAACCAAGCACATTACCAAAACGGGTTGTAATGAATTTAGTAGTACTTCCATTCGTAGCCGTGTACAATTTCTTGAACAATGATTGGACGTAAATCTCTGCCACTCTTTTGGATGCACCCATTACATTGGTTGGATTCACAGCTTTATCAGTAGAAACCATCACAAAACGTTCGACCCTGTATCTAACAGCCAAATCGGCCAGTAACTTTGTTCCCAGCACATTCACCTGCACACTTTCGACCGGATAATCCTCCATCATTGGTACATGTTTATACGCTGCAGCATGATAAATAATATCTGGACGATACAAGTCCATCATGTAATCCATGCGATCTTTGTTGCGTACATCTCCCAGAAAAATGGTTACATTTTTATCCGGGAACTTCTCCTGTAAATCGAGTTTGAGATCATGCATAGGCGATTCGGCATGATCGAGCAGCACCAGCAACTTGGTATCAAACTTCATTACCTGATTGGCAATTTCACTACCGATGGAACCTGCTGCACCCGTAACAAGTATTACTTTATCTTTCAACTGTGTAGCAATATTGTCGGTCGAAATTTCAATACTGGCGCGTTCGAGCAAATTTTCAATCTGAATTGATTTGATTTGTCCGATGGTTGGAATCTCATTTTTCCAGATATTCATGGGAGGCAGCGACAGCACTGTGAGGTTGTTGTCTATAAATGTTTCGAGAAAATTAGAAGTATTGACCTGATTCAGTTTAAGTGGCGAAATAATGATTGCCTTACATTTTTTGGCAATGATTGATTTGATAGTTTCTTCGTTGAGATGATATACTTTTACTCCCATAATCATTTTTTCGCTTGCACTTTTATCATCATCAATAAAACCTACCAGTTTATACCTGGAACCAACCTGCTCCGACATCAGCATCTTGGCAATACCAATGGCAGCCGATTTAGTTCCAAAAATCATAACGGGAGTGATAATATCGCTTTGTAGAGTTAGAAAATCGTATATGGTTTTGACCAGCAAACGTAACATCAGAAGAAAGAGAAATGATAATACGCCATATATCAGCAATTCGGAGTAATACATCAACACCTTGTATGAGGTTGAGTACATCAGCAAATTAATCAATGAAACGAGCAGGATATTGGCAAGAAATGCAAAAAAAATCTTAACAGCATCCACAAAACTCGAGTATCTCAAGACACCGGAATAGGTATGAAATACCCTGAAGAAAACAATTTGCAGGGTAATGAAAATACTCAGACGGGTAACATCCTGTAAGCCAAGTTCACCGAAATGTTCCGTCTTCAGTAATGCAGCCACATAAACCGCAATGAGAACAGCCACCACACTCAGCAACACGTCAATCAGTAGTACAATCCAACGGGGAAGGTACTTTAAAGCAACAAATTTAGAAAAAAAAGGAGATTCAAGAAAAATGTGGTCAACTTTCTTCATGCAGTAATATTTTTACAAGCCCGCAAAGTTAATTAAAACATTGCTAATACTTTTGCGAAAACTCAATTTTGTTTAAATCACCAAATGCATCAGGTTTTAAACGACAAGTATCTAAAAAAATTGTGATTAAATATGACAATTTTTAAAAAATTTATTCCATATCTTTGCAGGCACTAATTTGCTAACAAAATTATGTCGATTCATTATGAAAACATTCGCAGGGTAACCACCCAGCGGCTCATTGAGATGAAGCGAAGGGGCGAGAAAATCAGCATGCTCACTGCCTACGACTTCACTATGGGCAGTATTGTCGATCGCGCCGGGGTGGATGTAATTCTGGTGGGAGATTCGGCTTCGAACGTGATTTGCGGAAATGCCACTACCCTCCCCATTACCCTGGACCAGATGATATTTCTCGCAAAATCAGTCGTCAGAGGTGTTAAAAGAGCTTTGGTTGTTGTTGATATGCCTTTTGGCACTTATCAGGGTAACTCAAGAGAAGCCAACACATCTGCCATCAGGATAATGAAAGAAACGCATGGCGATTGCATCAAAATGGAAGGCGGAGAAGAAATTATTGAGTCGGTGAAGCGCGTGTTAAGTGCCGGTATTCCGGTCATGGGGCATCTCGGACTCATGCCTCAATCGATCAACAAATATGGTAGCTATGCCGTAAGGGCCCGCGAAGAAGTCGAAGCCGAAAAACTCATCAGAGATGCACATTTGCTTGAAGAAGCCGGCTGTTTTGCCCTCGTACTCGAAAAAATTCCAGCTATGCTCGCCAAACAAGTAGCCTCTGAGCTCACAATTCCGGTTATCGGTATTGGTGCGGGTGGAGATGTTGATGGGCAAGTGCTGGTTTTGCACGACATGCTCGGATTGAACAACGACTTTTCGCCCCGCTTCCTCAGAAGATATGCCAATCTCGAATCAGTTATGAATCAGGCCATTGAGCATTATGTTCAGGATGTGAAATCGGGCGATTTTCCGAATCAGATGGAGCAGTATTAGAATTTTAATATCCTTTATTACTCACTCAAATATATTCTTTGACTTACGAGAAATTGTACTTCATTGCTGTTGGTATATGCCCCTAATACTCCTATGCCACCTCGTATGTTGCTTTTTATTTGTACCGGTTCAGAGAAGAAATTATTTACAACCTCTCTTGCATTCCTTGATGCAAGATAATTATAATGAGAAATCAACCTCAAAATGCCTTATGGATTAACCATCAGACTTGCTC
Organism: uncultured Paludibacter sp.; assembly: GCA_964350125.1. GTDB lineage: Bacteria > Bacteroidota > Bacteroidia > Bacteroidales > Paludibacteraceae > Paludibacter. The sequence goes on from CAYGJI010000011.1 coordinate 26,470, forward strand.
TCTGATTAGAATAAAGCAATTATTTTAGGTACAAATACAAGATAATTAATAAAATTTAACATCCTATTCCTGCAACGATTTTTTGTATTCAGAAGGCGTAACACCATACACTTTTCTGAAACATTTTGAGAAGTAACGGGAGTCGCTCATACCAACCATATAGGTTATTTGCGAAACATTGTAATTGCCGTTTTTAAGTAATTGTGCCGCTCTTTTTATTCTGAGTTCACGAATAAATTCGATGGGCGCCAGCCCTGTGAGATTTTTCAGTTTGTTGAAAAAAACCGTTCTACCCATAGCCATTTCAGAAACCATTTCATCTACAGTAAGATCACTGTTTTCGATATTTCTGTCCATGAAGTTGAGCAGTTTGGCAATAAACACTTCGTCCTGCGAAACAATCTCAACCTGCTTGGGTTCAAGTTCCATGAGTCTGCGTCGGAACGATTCCTGCAGTTTTTTTCTTTGCTCAATGATGTTTTCGATTCGTGCATCGAGTAAAACCGGACTGAATGGCTTGGTGATATAATCGTCGGCACCATACTTCATGGCATCTAATCTGCTTTCTACAGCCGATTTTGCCGTGAGCAGTACTACTGGTATATGGTTGGTATCTTTGTGCATTTTCACTTGCTCGATGAGTTGCAGACCATCCATCACGGGCATCATCAGATCGGTAATAATCAAATCAGGAATCGTGGTTAGTGCCTTTTCAAGACCCTCGCGTCCATCTGAAGCCAGTGCAATACGGTATTTTTTCCAGAGGATTTTTCGCAGGAATTCACGCATTTCCTCATTATCTTCAACAATCAATAATAAAGGTGTGTCTTTTTTGTGGATAGTAATTTCACTACCATCACCCTGTAATTCTCTGCACCGAGAATTATCCGAATTAATTTTGGCCTTTGCAGTTTGTTCCTGATCATTACAATCGTCGGCAATCACAAAATCCACATCGTCGCCGAAATGTTCTTTGCCTTTGTGGAAAGTGATCGTAAAGATGGTGCCCTTACCCGGCTCGCTGTCGACTTCGATGGTACCCTTATGTAAATCAACAAGTTCCTTCACTAAATTCAGTCCTATTCCAGTGCCCGGTCGTTTCGACAAACTCTGTATTTCGTTGGCCGAAACAAATCTTTCGAACAAAATATTCCGCTTTTCTTTGGGTATACCTACTCCTTCGTCGGAAACTCTTATTTTTACATGATCCTGGAACTTAATGAGTCGGACTTCAATATTATTACCTTCAGGCGTAAATTTAAATGCATTCGATAAGAGGTTGTAAACAATCATGTCGGTTTTATCACGGTCGATCCACAACAATGCACCATTGGCATGATTTGTAAAAACAAAATTGATTTTCCTGTCCTGAGCTTCCTTCGAGAAATTATCGCAAATACCTGAAACCAAAGTATCGATTCGGGTTTGCTGAATCTGAAGCCTCATTTTCTTATTCTGAATTTTTCTGAAATCGAGAATCTGATTGATCATTCTGAGCATTCTCTCGGCATTGCTTTGTACCACTTTGAGCTGATCTTTGACCGATTCGCTGATTTTCTCGTTCTTCATAATATTCTCAATCGGTCCGGTTATCAACGTTAAAGGCGTCCGGAGTTCATGAGAGATGTTTGTAAAGAATCGCAACTTAATATCGCTCACTTTATGTTCTATTTCAACATCATGTTTGAGTTTGGCAATTCTTCTGGTAACGTAGTAAACAGTATAAAGTATGAAAAGAAAGAATACAACATAAAGTATTTGAGCATAGATAGTTTCCCAAAATGAGGGAAGAATAACTATTTTGATGGATTTCTCATTTTCGAGCCAAACACCTTCTGCATTGGTCGACTTTACCCTGAAGTAATATGTACCTTTTGGCAGGTTGGTATATGTTGCTTTCCGTTGCTTTTGAACGTAGTTCCAGTCTGTTTCAAAATTTTCAAGTATGAAAGCATATTTAATTTTATCAGGATTAGAAAAATCAATGGCTGCATATTCAATGCTGAAAACAGTTTGCCTGTGTGTTAATCTGATTTCATCAGTGAAACCAATGCTTTGCTTCAAAGGTGAATTTTTCGCTCCTATTGGCACATCCTGATTAAATAACTGAAAGCGTGTAAATTCGAGTGGTGGAATCTCTTTGCTTTGTTTTATACTGGAAGGCTTGAAATAAACAATTCCTTTATTGCTACCAAACATCATCACTCCCGACTTATTGAACAATGAAGCCGCTTCGGAAAAATGAGCATCATTGACATCGTGAAAAACTTCGTGATTCTGGAATATTTTCTGCTTAATATTGAACCTTGTGATGCTGTTTTCAGAACTTATCCAAAGGTTTTGCATCATATCTTCCCTGATACTCAGCACAATATCACTATATAGTCCATTTCTGGTAGTAAAGGTTTCGAATGTTGCACTTTGATTATCAGTGGCCTTGCGCATCAACCTGCTGAGCCCTCCACCGAAAGTACCTAACCACAAACTTTTATCCTTACTTTCATGCAGGAAATGCACATCATTATTTCCCAAACTTGTTCTTTCATTAGCTTTCCTTTCAATGTAGTATTTCTTCATTTCCGGGGTCATGAAATTCTCAATTTGCAATAAACCATTGGTAGTGGCCACCCAGATTGTTTTCTGATGATCCTGAAGCAAATGTCTGATTTTGGAACAACTGTTTATGGGATAAGAACTGAGCTTATTTCGGTAACTCAGAAACTGAGTTTGTCCGTTTTGTTCTGAAACGATATTTAATCCACCACCAAAAGTTCCTATTAAAATACGGCCATCCTGGTCTTCTATGATACTATAAATATTATTGTTAGATAAACTATTGTTGTCTAATCTGTTATATCTGAATCTTTCTAATTTATACTTGGGATTTGCAATATCGTTATTTTCGGGTTTAAGTTTAATAATACCAGTGCCTTTGGTACCAATCCACACATTTCCTTTACTGTCTTCGAGCATACAATAAGCCAGATCATTGAGGTTACCACGCTCATTTACAGCACCATTAGCATCGAGCAACCCAATTTCACGAAGGTTATTATCTAAAAAACGGATGGATCCATCCTTGGTTGCAACTATAAGATTTGAATTTTTAAGTTCGTAAATGGCTCTGACTTCATCGGAAGTAATGGTATTCACTTTTTTATTCACTTTCAATATTTCAAACTTGCGTGTAAAGAAACTGATGCGTTCGAGTCCTTTATTGTATGTGCAAAGCCACAAAATTCCTTTATTATCTGAGTAAGCCGAGTGGATTACATTCGAAAACCTGTAATCATCACTACCGGGTCGGTTGAAGAAATATTCAAGTTGATCTTTTTCCCTGTTGTATAATGAAAAGCCGCCGCCCTGTGGATTTATCCATAGTTTTTTATTGACATCTTCGATCACCAGAAAGTTTGGAAGCACCGATACCCTGCTAACTGCATCAGTTAATGGTTGAAAGTGCTTAACACTTTGGTCGCTGTGTCGGTAGCGGATAACACCTTCCGATTCTGCTTCGAGCCAGGCAACCTGATACGAATCCACAATCACTGATTTGAAGTGATTTGTGTTAATAGAAGTAGTATTCTGCTGGTTGAAATTGGTAAGATGACCGGTTTTTACCTGATAAACAAAAAATCCGGCATTTTCGGTTGTTATTATTACAGCACTTTTATTAACTGACTTGATATCAGTTACAGTTCTTGCACCCGTAAGTTTGATACGATCGAAAATATTCTCCTTTTTGTTCAAAATCCACACACTCCCATTGTCATCTCCGAAAAACAGGAATTTATCCATTTCGAGACCTGCTGTAAATGCATTCGAATTGCTACCGTCGTTGGGTTTGTGATTTATTAGTTGATTGGTAGCAGGATTGATACTATACAGCCCATTTTGCGAGCCCAGCCAGATATCTCCATTTCCATCTTCAAAAATAAAATTGATGCAATTACTTTTAATTTTGTTTTCTGAATAAGTTGAATACTCAGTAAGTTCTACCACTTCTGATCCGGGCCTGATAGAAGCCCTGATGGCACCTAAATCGTCGGTCCCAATCCATATATCTCCCGTTGAAGATTCGAAAAAACGCTTTTTTCTTTCCACCCCATAGGCATAACGGTTTGAAACCATCGGAAAACTAAAAAACTGCTCGGTTTTTGGATTAAAGCGGTGAAATTTACCATCATACGTTTGAATCCAAATATAGCCATGCTTGTCTTCATGTATCAGATCGATGCGGTTGGTTGCGATATTGCTCAAATCTCCCGGAAAAGATTTGTAAATAGTAAACTCAAAGCCATCAAACTTATTTAGTCCATCCCAGGTACCAAACCACATGAACCCTTTGCGGTCCTGCATTATCGCCATTACAGTATTCTGCGACAATCCGTTTTCTACAGAATAATGCTGAAAAGTAACCTGTTCCCTTGCAAAAACTGAAGATATCAGCGAGAAATTTAAAATGAGGAATAATGGCAATATTCTTTTCATGGTGTTTTGGGAAAAAGAGAAAGCCTGATGACATTAGAATTAACAATGTTTGCTGATAAACAGCTGAAAAGGGACAAGGAGGGATTTGACTTTGCGCAAACCCCTCCCGTTTATTGATACAATTGCATTATACTACATAAGTAGTAGAAGCTGTTTCGCCTCCCCTGCCTGTCCAGTTGGTATGGAAAAACTCACCACGCGGCCTGTCAATCCTTTCGTAGGTATGAGCTCCGAAATAATCGCGCTGAGCCTGAAGCAGGTTAGCAGGAAGTCTTTCGCTACGGAAACCGTCGAAGTAGCAAAGTGCCGAAGTGAGTGCAGGCACCGGAATACCGTTCGTAAGCGCTGTAGCACATACCCTTCTCCAACCTGCCTGAGCTTTTTCAACGATATCTTTGAAATAAGGATCGAGCAGCAGATTTTCGAGCTCCGGATTCTTGTCGAAGGCTTTTTTGATATCACCTAAGAATACAGAACGGATGATGCAACCACCTCTCCACATCAGTGCGATTCCCCCGTTGTTAAGGTTCCAGCCATACTCCTTCGCAGCTTCCATCATCAGGTTATATCCCTGTGCGTAAGAAATAATCTTGGCACCGAACAATGCATCTTTCAGGTCTGTAATCATCTGAGCTTTATCGCCTGTAAATGTAGGTACAGGACCTGAAATTACCTTTGATGCTTTCACACGGAGGTCTTTCTGAGCCGACAAACAACGGGCAAAAACCGATTCGCCAATCAAAGTCAGTGGAATACCCAAATCGAGGGCAGTAACGCCTGTCCATTTTCCGGTTCCTTTCTGACCTGCAGTATCAAGAATCTTTTCTACGAGTGGTTCGCCATCTTCATCTTTTACTGCCAAAATATCGCGGGTAATTTCAATCAGGTACGAATCGAGATCGCCTTCGTTCCATGTTTTGAACACCTCATGCATTTCATCAGCCGACATTCCCAGCAGGTCCTTCATAAGTTGATATGCTTCGTTAATAATCTGCATATCACCATATTCAATACCATTGTGAACCATTTTCACAAAATGTCCGGCACCACCTTCGCCTACCCAATCGCAGCAGGGTACGTTGTTTTCCACTTTGGCCGAAATTGCCTGAAAAATGTCTTTTACAGCAGGCCAAGCAGCAGGCGATCCTCCGGGCATAATCGAAGGACCGAGTAATGCACCTTCTTCCCCACCCGAAACACCAGTACCTATGTAGAGTAACCCTTTGCTTTCCACATACTTAGTACGGCGTACTGTATCAGGAAAATGTGTATTTCCGCCATCGATGATGATATCTCCTGCTTCGAGATGTGGAAGCAATTGCTCAATAAAATCGTCAACAGCTTTACCAGCTTTAACGAGCATCATCACCTTGCGGGGTTTTTCCAGTGAATTGCAAAGTTGTTCAATACTGTGAGCACCAATGAAATTCTTTCCGGAACCTCGACCATTTACAAACTTTTCCACTTTCTCTACTGTTCTGTTGTAAACAGCTACTGTAAAGCCCTTACTTTCCATGTTCAATACCAGATTCTCGCCCATTACGGCCAATCCGATTAATCCAATGTCTGCTTTTTGTTTCATAAATATTTACTTTAGTTATTAACACAAAATGATAATTAATTTCAGAATTGAGAAATTTCTTTGAGATTCTTTGTGCCTGCTTTGTGTATTTTGTGACATAAGTAACAGGAAGAAATTAAGATTCAACATTAAAACCGAGCTTTCTCAAAACATCTCTGGTTTTTTCAGCAATATTGACCGGTTTTATTGTATAAGCATAAAACTCTCTTCTAACCGGATAGTCGCCCCTGAGTTTTTCGAAAACAGCAGGATTTGCTCTCAAATCCTGGTCATCGTTGCGAGCATCATAGGTATGTAAAACAGCCTTTGATATAACTTCTGCTTCACTCAGACCTGCTCCATCCAGCATAAAAGATGATTCTTCTGCTTCTTCAATGCCATTGGGTTGCCAGTTATCTAAGCCCAATCCGAGAATGCGGCTCACTGCCTGTACACTCATGCGGGTACCATTCGCCTTACCATCGCGCGAATAACCTGCAATATGAGGTGTTGCAATCACACACTGCCTGAGCAATTCCAGATCGATGTCAGGCTCATTTTCCCAGCAATCGCAAACTGCATCACTGATAAAACCCTCATTCATTGCTGATTTTAACGCAGATGTTTTCACAACCTCTCCCCTGCATGAATTGATCAAAACCGGCATTTTCTTCAATTGCTGAAAAAACAACTCATCAACCATATGCCAGGTAGGATATTCGCCGCCTGATTCTAAAGGAACATGAAGTGTGATGATATCAGCCTTTTGCTGGATAGTTTGCAATGAAACAAATGAATCCGCGCCTTCGGTTTTTTCCCTCGGGGGGTCGTTCAAAAGTACTTGCATTCCTATCGAACGACAAAAATGTTCCACCTTTCTTCCAACATTGCCTACTCCCACAATACCAATAGTTAAATCCTGCAGATTCAGCTTTTTCACTTCGGCCAACACCACCAATACTGAAGCGATATACTGTTCGACCGAGCCTGAGTTACAGCCGGGAGCATTGGTCCATGCTATTCCGGCTTTGTTACAAAACTCAGTATCAATATGATCGTATCCAATAGTGGCAGTTGCAATGATTTTCACCGATGAATCTTTCAGCAACGACTCATTACAGATAGTACGCGTTCTGGTTATCAATGCATCAGCATTTTTAGCCACATCGGGAGTTGTAGCAGGGCCTGATAAATACAGCACTTCAGCAACATTTTCAAAGGCTCCGCGAATATACGGTATTTTATCGTCGATGATAATCTTCATGAACTCAAACTATCTGAATCAGTGTTGAAATCTTTCTTTATAAGCCCACAAACCCAAAGCTGGATTGGAAATGTAGAAAATTTCTTCTCCATCCGGCATCAAATTAAATCCATCTCGCAATTTTGTGGGATCGTATTTAGATGAAATATCATCAATATCAGCATATTTGAACCCTACGCTTTCAATTTCAGCCCGAGTGAGATTACCTTCGGCTTTGCCGGGACAGTAAGTAACGCTGAATCTGCCTTCGGAAGAGCCATGAATGAGATGTGCAGCTGCACTGAGATTATTGCGAAGCTCTTCATTTTCATCGCAGGCTTTCAAAGTAGCAGGTGTACCGAAGTATCCATACTTGCGAATCAAACGGTCAATTTCCTTGTCTTCGCCAAATTCCTTTAATGCCGGAGCTATCACAAACAACTCACCATCATCATCGATTGCCATGCGGGTGCGGTAAATCGATTTATTGCCAAGCCAGGTACTTTTAAACTCTGTAGGATCGAGGTAGACAACCACTTTCTTTAATGGGCGTTCGAGCATCTCAAAATTCACCTGCAAAGCGAGTTTGGCAGCAATATCGAATACTTCAAAATCATCGCCGATAAATAATCCGCGTGTTTTTATTTTTCCGTCAGTTTTATCGAGACCCACCACTGTTTGCACATAAACGATGGGCAAATGATTGGCAAAATGTTCCGAAGCATAGTTGAAAAGCCGACGTACAGGCGTATCAGCATGTCCCATCATTTTTTCCATACCATAAGCTGCACCCACAAAATGGCTTTTATTGATTCCTTCTACCCCACCGGTACCTACAAAAATATTCTTGTTGTAGTTGGCCATTCCCACCACTTCATGCGGAACCACCTGTCCGATGGATAACATTAAATCGAAACCACCATCGCGAAGCAACTTATTTACCTGGGCAGGCCACGAAAAATTCACCGCACCTTTCGAGGCTTCAGACACAAATTCGGACGGAACAATGCCCAGGGTAACCACATCATTACGCCAGTCGTGTTCACGAATCAAGCTGGCCGGCATAGAACCAAACATATGTGCAATTTGATGATCGGTCATGGGCGAATGTGTACCCAAAGCCGGCAACACATCAGTAAGTGCATCGCCATAATATTGCCAGGTAAACTCGGTTAGTTCACCGGCACGACTGGGCAGGCGGGTGTAATCAGGCGGAATGGCAAGCACCTTCTGTTTCTCGCCCATCTTATCAAGAGCTTCGTACAAACCCTTTTTCAAATCATCGGCGCTAAGTTCCAGGTCAATTGACCCTTTTGCATAATATAACATGATAATGTTTTTTTAGCGTTTAACCCTTGCATTTCCACCCCAGATACTCCATACCTGCTCTTCATCTGCAGGTTGGGCGTAATCGGTCAGGAAAGTGGTTGCCAGCGCACCTGAAGCCCATCCGAATTTTGGCCAGGTATCGGGTTCCCATCCTTTTAAAATGGCATACAGCATTCCGCCAACGAAACCATCGCCGCCACCTATGCGGTCGAGAACTCCAATCGGACGGGGCTGTATCACAAGCCAGTTTTCTCCTTCGAGCATGATAGCTCCCCAGAGGTGTTCGTTGGCGCTCTTTACTTCGCGCAGGGTGGTTGCAAATACAGATGCATTCGGAAATGCTTCCTTTACACGGATAATCATGCCTTTGAAACCTTCAATTTCGGCTTCGATGCCCTTACCTCCTTCTTCGGGACCTTTGATACCCAGACAAAGCTGAAAATCTTCTTCATTGCCAATCAGAATATCTGAAACCGAAGCAATTTCGGTGAATATTCCCCGAAGTTCCTTTTCACGGCCTTTCCAGAAGGAAGCACGGTAGTTCAGATCGAAAGAAATACGGGTTCCGGTTTTGCGTGCGAAGCGGGCCAGTTCGAGGCAGAACTGACTGGTTTCCTGCGATAAAGCTCCAATCAAACCCGATAAATGTATAATCTGAACACCTTCTGTTACAAATATTTTTTCCAGATCGAAATCTTTTACATTCAGTGTACGTCCAACTTCTCCGGCTCTGTCGTTGAGAACGCGAGGACCGCGTGTTCCGAAACCACTGTCGGCAATATTAAACTGATGGCGATAGCCCCAGGGATCACCCTGTGCTACTTCAGGGCCTTCGAAATCCATATTTCTGCTACGCAGGTCGGCTTTGATGAGTTGGGCAATCGGGCTATCTTTTACAAAGGTAGTCAGCACTTTAACAGGCAAGCCCAAAAAGGATGAAATGCTTGCTACATTGGTTTCGGCACTGGTTGCCTGCATTTCGTACAATTTACTACTGTGAACCGGCTGTCCATTGACCGGAGTGATGCGAATACCCATACTTGAAGCAACAACGAGGGAGTATTTGCAGTTTTGTTTTAATTCTATACTCATGGCGATATGTTTTTTTAAATGGCAAAAGCATCGAAACCACCATCGATAACGGTGAGCGTTCCGGTTATAAATTTAGATGCATCGCTGGCTAACCAGTGCAGGGTTCCAAACAATTCATCGGGTTCACCAAAACGACCAAAGGGTGTGTGAGCGATAATTTTTTCGCCACGGGCAGTGAGTGAGCCATCTGGATTGGTCATCAGGGTGCGGTTTTGTTCAGTAAGGAAAAAACCGGGAGCCATGGCATTCACACGTAAGCCTTCACCAAATTTGGTGGCAAGCTCAGTGGCCATATACTTGGTAAAGTTGGTAACTGCAGCTTTGGATGCGCTGTATCCAACAACCCTGGTCAAAGGGCGGATAGCTGATTCGGAAGAAATATTGATAATACTTCCCTTTTTCTGTTCAACCATCATTTTAGCAAAAACCATAGTTGGCAGTACTGTTCCAAACAGGTTTAAATCCACCACTTTACGAAAAGCCTCTATTTCAAGGTCGAACACTGTTTTATCGGGAGGAATTGTTGCACCGGCCATATTGCCACCGGCTGCATTTACCAACACATCAATCCGGCCATATTTGGCTTTAATTTGGTCGGCAACTTCCTCCAGACTTTCTTTAATGAGAACATCAGCACAAAAGCTCACAGCATCGTAACCTTTGGCTTTTAGATTTTCTTCAACATTGTGGGCTGCATCACGGCAACGGTCGAGCACCACCACTTTGGCTCCCTGAGTGCACATGTACTCCGACATCCCACGACCAAGAATTCCACCTCCACCGGTTATTACTACAACCAGGTCTTTTACATCAAATAAGTTTGTTGTCATAACTATCAGATATTAAGTATTATAAATCGAATAAACGTTTCAGATGACGGTCGTAGATATTCTCTTCCACACACGAACCAACCACATCAGCATACTTCTTTAATAAATCGGTATATTTATTTTCCATTTCAGCAGCAACTTTATAAGCCACATGAATCAACTGACGGAAATTGGAATTATAATCAGGATGACCGGGAATATGTCGCAGGGTGTTGGCAAATTTATCCGACGACCAGGTATTCACTTCTTCCACTGAAGGAAGTTGATCACCATCGATATTGATTACATCAGCATATGGAGCACATAATTCATCTTTTCGGTTATACGAATTGGCATAAATCTGCTTGGCCAGTTCGAGTCCCTCACCACCAGCCACTGCCAGTCCGATTACTTCTTCGAGCCAGGTTGTTCCTGCAGTTTTCACATGGATGCCTTTATCATATGTACGAATGATATCGGCCATGATTGGATAGATTGAAAACTTATCACTTCCCGAATGAACACTGAGCTTTAGTTCTTCAGGCAGACCAAATTCTTTAACCGCAAAGTCGATAACCAGCACATCTTCCTCAAATTCACGGGCAAACTGACTCAAATCGCCTACATAATCAACACCTTTATTGAAACGACCGGTAAACTTGGGGGCAATGGTTTGAGCAGGAACTCCTTTGTCAGCAAGCATTTTAAGTATGAAAAGCATCTCAATGGGTGTTTGTGGTGATTCAACCTCATCCATCGAAACTTCAGTAACAAAATTACCTTTGCCTTTCTTTTCAACAAGATACTGATAAATTTCAGAAGCCTGTTGTGTTGCTGCTAAGAATTTGGCAGCAACTCCGTGAAGCAATTCTTCAGTAACCAACAGCGGATGATCCATACCAGGAACTTTCAGTTCACCCATGTATTTACTGCATGAAGCAACAAAGGCTTCAATATCAGCCTCTGATGAAGGTTTGCCAATAAAGGCAGCTACATCTAAGGTAAAGAAATCGGCAGTTTCAACAAAAGGAGCAACGGTTGATAAGTTAATATGGTCGGCATCAACAAAATACTTACCCTTGTATCCTAATTGTGCAACAGCTGCGTTGGCTTCCTGTCTTACATCGGCTGGATGCGAATGTACATAAATGTGTTCACGGTTCGATTTGTTCCACACCGGATTAATTTCGAGCCCGGCTTCATTGGCTCTCATCACAGCTCTCAACTGTGCAACACCCTGATGAGCGAAACGGTCGCCCAGTCCAATACTGAATTTTCCTAACTTCATGTTTTAATTTTTAAAAGGTTAATATTTGTTTTTATAATGAATTAAAATCAATTAATTTACAAAACCAATATCACTTAAAACCGAACACTGAAGCAGGCAAATTCAGTATTGATGAAAGATTTTACAATGTTACACCGGTTTTGAAAATGGATATTTCGCGATAGTTTTTCTTTTCGTTATTCACGGGTTCTCCGCTGATTATCTTCAGTATATAATCAACAAACCTGCGCTGAACTTGTTCGGGAGTTTCGCTCTCAACCATAGTGCCTGCGTTAAAATCGATCCATGCCGGCTTTTTCTCAAACAAAGCTGTATTGGTCGAAATTTTCATGGTTGGAACAAAAGTGCCGAAAGGTGTTCCTCTGCCGGTTGTAAACAGAACCAGATGACAACCGGAAGATGCTAAAGCCGTTGCAGCTACCAGATCGTTTCCGGGTGCACTGAGCAAATTCAGTCCCGGAGTTTTTATCCGGTCGCCATACATCAACACATCAGTAACCGGCGATTTTCCGCACTTTTGCGTACAACCCAGCGACTTCTCTTCCAGCGTCGAAATACCACCTGCTTTATTTCCCGGCGATGGGTTTTCGTACACCGGCTGATTATTTTTGATGAAATAGTTTTTGAAATCATTAATCAAAAAAACTGTTTTTTCAAACATTTCTTCATTGATACATCGATTCATGAGAATGGTTTCGGCTCCAAACATTTCAGGAACCTCAGTAAGTATTGTGGTACCACCCTGAGCCACCAGAAAATCGGAAAATAATCCGAGCAGTGGATTGGCAGTAATACCTGACAAACCATCTGATCCTCCGCACTTTAAACCAACTTTCAGTTTGGATAACGGAACCAGTTCTCTTTGATCCTGCGATACTACTTCATAGATTTCACGCAGTAATTGCATGCCGGTTTCCACTTCGTCTTCCACCTTCTGGGTTTCCATGAATTTGATGCGATTTTCGTCGAAATCGCCAAGCATTTCCTTAAAAGCGCTTATTTGATTATTCTCACATCCAAGACCAACTACCAGTATTCCTCCGGCATTAGGGTGCAAAACCATGTTACGCAAAACTTTACGCGTATTCTCATGGTCATCGCCCAATTGTGAGCAACCATAATTATGCGGATAAGCAATAATTGCATCCACACCCTCCATCCCGGTTTCCACTCTCAACTTTTCAGCCAAGTCGTTGATAGTACCATTTACACAGCCAACCGTAGGGATTATCCATATTTCATTCCGAATGCCCACATCACCGTTTGAACGTTTATATCCCTTAAACTTTAAATCCAGATTTGGAATATCAGGCATTTCATTATGAGGATGATAGCTGTATTCAAGCACTCCTTCGAGATTAGTTTTGATTGTATTTTCATCCACTAAATCACCTGCCTTTACAGGTATGATTGTATGTCCGATTGGATAACCGTATTTAACCACATTGTCGTTTATCAAAAAATTTTTGAGTGCAAACTTATGCCCTCTCGGAATATCTGTGCTCAGCACAATATCTCTGTCGTCAATTAAAAACGACTGTCCGCTCTGAAGATCTTCCAGAGCAACGGCCACATTATCAGCAATATTTATTTTTAGAAATTTCATTTTAAACTCTTCAATTCATTTACAAACATCAACCCGTTAATCAAAATGCGGCAATTCGAAATCCATTTTTACCGAGAGGTTAAAGCGCTTCGAAACAATTGTTCTTACAGCTTCTTTCATTCCAAACTCGTTTATGAGACGCAGGTAGAATGATAGTTTTTCGGTCAGTCCGGGAATATAATTCAGATTCTCACCCCATATAAAATCAGCTGCCAGCACACATTGTGATATGGTGTCGTAATTATTGGTTGTCCACAGAATTCTCATCAAATCAACAATGGCTTTATCATCATTAGGCACTATATTGATATCTCCTCTCTTTCCACCTTTATAATATGTAATGATTGCGGCAAGTCCCAATACCAGACCTGCAGGCAATTCACCTTTTCTTTCTAAATAAATTTTGAGCCCCGGTAAGTCACGGGTCTTATATTTCGGAAAAGAATTCAGCATGATACTGGTGAGGAAATGGTGCACGAATGGATTATTGAAGCGCTCAACCACATCGTTTGCAAATTTTTTCAACTCCTTTTGCGGCAGGTCAAGGGTTGCAATTAACTCCTTGTACATCACCATATAAACAAATTTGGAGATTACATCATCCCTGAGGCATTCCTTGACAATATTCAGACCTGCCAGATAGCCCACGGGAGCAAGCACTGTATGCGGTCCATTAAGCAAAGTTACTTTTCGCTCGTGATAGGGCTTTTCATCCGGAACAAACAGGACGTTCAAACCCGCCTTATCAGCCGGAAACTCTTTGGCAACACTTTTTGGTGCTTCAATCACCAGCAGATGGAAAATTTCAGCCTTTACAACCAATTTATCTTCAAACTGTATGCGTTCCTGAATTTCGTCAATTGTTTCGCGGGGAAACCCTGGTACGATACGATCGACCAATGTTGAATAAACCCCGCAGGCAGTATTGAACCAGTTTTGAAAATCCGCACCAAGTTCCCATAGATCAATATACTGATGGATACACTTTTTAAGTTCTGTTCCGTTATGGAAAATTAATTCACAAGGAAAAATGATGAAACCTTTATCAATTGCACCGTTAAAAATTCTAAAACGATGATAAAGCAGTTGGGTTAGTTTTCCGGGGAATGAAGCCGCAGGAGCATCATCAAGTTTACATTCAGGATCAAAGGCTATTCCAGCTTCAGTAGTATTGGAAACTATGAAACGCATCTCCGGGTTTTCGGCCAGTTTCAGATAAGCTTCGAAATCGTTGTACGGATTCAGCGAACGCGTAATAACATCAACCAATTCGATGGTATCCACAATATTTCCATGATCAATCCCCTGAAGGTTAACGTGATACAAGCCATCCTGTTCGTTCAGTATGTCAATCATACCCTGTGGCAGCGGTTGTACTACCACAACACCCGAATTGAAGTCCACATTTTTATTCATGCGGTACACCATCCAGTCGATAAAAGCACGCAAGAAGTTACCCTCACCAAACTGAATAATCCGTTCGGGATAAATCTGTCCCGTCTGAGCAGTCGTTCTGTTCAATCTTTCCATTTAAAACCAAAAATTAAAATTTAACACATTAAAACTAATACCTTACTTTATTGTCAAAAAAAAAAATTAATCCCTAAAATTGATGTAGTAATCGATATTTTCTTTCATCAGAATATCGATGGGCATATAATTGAGCCGTTGAACCTCCTGGTGGAAAATGAGAGCCTGACACATATCAGAAACAGTCATATAGGCCTGTTTTTCAGGCCGCTGTGCAATCAGATACGAAATCACACCATCTTTGAGATATTCAATATTTGCCTGCAGGAGATCGTATCCAATCAGAACCACATCCTGTCTGTTAATCTCCTTCAGAAAAGCAGCCAGCCTGAAAGCCTTGGAATTAAAGGTTATCATCCCGCCCAAATCCGGATGCCTGTTAAAAACATCGTTCAGCAAAGCCTTGTTGGTTTTCTCGTCTCCATCAATCAACTCAACATGAATCAACTCATAGCAACACTGCTTAACCTCCCTGATATATTTCAGAAAACCTTCGTACCGGCTGATAGTCTGGTTCGAAAAACTCTCTCCTTTACGTTGATTTCTGATAATCAGCACTTTTGAATTTTCCTTCAGCGTATCAAACATCAGTTTAGAGCCGATAAATCCGCTTTGCGAGGAATGTTGTCCATAATATGTGTGAAAGGGAGCTTCCTCAATCAATGAATCAATAAATGAAAATGGCACAGCATTTTCGCATAGTTTTCGTGTAAAAGCCAGTGTTTCATTTTTGAAAACCGGCGCAATGAAAACAGCATCTGGCAGTTGCTTAAGAATCCCTATGGTTGAAGCTGCAAAAGAATGACTGTCGTACTGATTAAAAAAAACAATTTCAAGATTGACATTATGATGCACAAATCCGGCTGCAGCCGAGCGAAAACCTGTCGCCACACTTGCCCAGTAATCACTGAATTTATGCTCAGGTATCAATGCAACAAAGCGATAATGTTTTTTGGATGCAAGTGATCGCGCAATTAAATTGGGTGAATACTCAAGGTCTTTCATAATAGCTTCAACAGCAGCACGACTTCTCTTCGACACTTCGCCCCTGTTGTGAAGCACCCTGTCAACAGTACCCTCTGATACTCCGGCCATGCGGGCAATATCCTTGATACGAATCTTCTTTTGAGTTTTGTGCATAAAATATGAAAGTACCGTGTACGCACACAGTTAAAATTCAGCACAAAGATAATATAATTTTTGAGAATTTAAAATTTGTCGTATCTTCGTGGCCGAACACGACGATGAAAATCATCTTTTGAAATTTATGTATTTTGCTATTAATCAAACACATAACAAAATCATTTTGATTTATTAGCAAAAAACAAATGTAAAATATTTTCGTTTTTACCGTTTTCAGTTGACCAAGCGAGCTGGAATTTCCGAAAATTTAACAATTCATGCAGAGTATAACTTTGTTTTGGGTGAATGATTTAAGATAGAATAATTATCAACTTAATAATATTTGAAGGTATGAAAAAATTTCTCGATGAAAATTTTTTACTGCAAACTGAAACTGCTCAAAGACTTTATCATGAGCATGCTGCTCCACAGCCCATCATCGACTATCATTGTCACCTCATTCCATCAATGGTCGCTAACGATCACAAGTTCAGATCACTTACTGAAACCTGGCTTGGGGGCGATCATTACAAATGGAGAGCCATGAGGACGAACGGTGTGGATGAAAAATACTGCACGGGTAAAGACACCACAGACTGGGAAAAATTTGAAAAATGGGCTGAGACTGTGCCTTACACCATGCGTAATCCGCTCTATCACTGGACACATCTCGAACTGAAGACTGGCTTTGGAATCGAAAAATTACTTTCACCCAAAACAGCCCGAGAAATTTTCGACGAGTGCAATGAAAAACTGCAAAGACCGGAATACACAGCAAGGGGATTCATGCGTAAATTTCGTGTAGAAGCTGTTTGTACTACCGACGATCCGGTAGATTCACTCGAACATCACATCAAAACGCGTAACGATGGTTTCGAAATCCAAATGCTACCTACCTGGCGGCCCGACAAAGCCATGGCAGTAGAGAACCCTGAAGGCTTCAGAACCTATATGGATCAGTTATCTTCTGTTTCCGGAGTCACAATTACTATTTTCGATGACATGATTGATGCACTACGCAATCGTCATGATTTTTTTGCAGCACAGGGATGTAAACTGTCTGACCACGGAATTGAGGAATTTTATGCGGAAGATTATACTGATACTGAAATTAAAAGCATTTTCAAAAAGGTTTATGCCGGCAATCAACTGACAAACGACGAAATTCTTAAATTCAAATCGGCTATGCTCGTGATTTTTGCTGAAATGGATTGGGAAAAAGGCTGGACACAACAATTCCACTATGGAGCTATTCGTAATAATAATACCCGCTTGTTCAACAAGTTAGGTCCTGATACCGGATTCGATTCAATCGGAACATTTAACACAGCCAAAGCCATGTCGAAGTTCCTGAATAGGCTCGACACCAATGATAAATTAGCAAAAACAATCCTGTACAATCTAAATCCATCAGATAATGAGGTAATTGCAACGATGATTGGCAATTTTCAGGATGGTTCGGTTGCAGGTAAAATGCAGTTTGGTTCAGGCTGGTGGTTCCTCGATCAGAAAGATGGCATGGAAAAACAACTGAATTCTTTATCGGTATTGGGTTTGTTGAGCCGCTTCGTAGGAATGCTTACCGACTCCAGAAGCTTTCTCTCCTACCCGCGTCATGAATATTTCCGTCGTACTTTGTGCAATTTAATAGGTAACGATGTGGAACAGGGACTACTGCCTGCTTCCGAACTCGAATTTATTGGCAAGGTAGTGGAAGATATCAGCTATAAAAATGCTAAAAATTTCTTTAAGTTTTAAATTGTTGATTTAAAAAGAATTAAACGACTTATTTGTATCAATTAAAATCCTATTTTTGCATGGTTAAAAATTTTGAACTATTTTTGGTCAACCAATTTTTAATTATTTAAACAACTTATAGACAATGAGTAAAAAAATTGTGACTTTTGGAGAGATTATGTTGCGCTTAGCTACTCCCGGCTTTGAGCGTTTCAGTCAGGCAACGCAATTCAATGCCACATTTGGAGGTGGAGAGGCCAATGTGGCTGTATCGCTGGCCAACTATGGCATGAATGCTGAATTTGTAACCCGACTACCCAAAAACGACATTGCCGAATCGTGCATGATGAATCTCAGAAAATACGGGGTCGAAACCCGCAACATCATCCGTGGTGGAGATCGTGTAGGTATTTATTTTCTTGAAACAGGAGCTGTTGCAAGAGCCAGCAAGGTTGTTTACGACCGTGCCAATTCAGCTATTGCCGACATCAAACCCGGCATGATTAACTGGCGTGAGATTTTGAAAGATGCCGACTGGTTTCACTGGACTGGCATCACTCCTGCCCTTTCGCAGGGAGCAGCCGATGCCTGTCTCGAAGCAATCAGGATAGCCAATGAACTTGGTGTGCCTGTTTCAACTGACCTCAATTTTCGGAAAAACCTCTGGAAGTATGGTAAATCAGCCACGGAAGTGATGCCAGCCCTGGTTGAAGGTTGTGATGTTATTCTCGGAAATGAAGAAGATGCGGATAAAGTTTTTGGAATAAAACCCGAAGGTTTTGATGTAGCGCACACCGGCGGTGAAGTGAACGCAGCTGAATTTGAGTCGGTTTGTACCCAGTTAATGACGCGGTTTCCGCGTGCTAAAAAAGTGATTATCACTCTTCGTGGTTCAATCAATGCCAACCACAATACCTGGAGAGGTTGTTTGTACTCCGATGGAAGTCTCAAAATATCCAAAGATTACGATATTACCCACATTGTTGATCGCGTTGGTGGTGGAGACTCATTCATGGGTGGTTTAATTTATGGTTTGCTGACTTATCCTGGCGATGATCAGAAGGCGCTCGAGTTTGCAGTTGCAGCATCCTGTCTAAAACATACTATTTATGGTGATTTCAATATGGTTACAGTATCCGAAGTAGAAAATTTGATGGGTGGCGACGGTTCAGGCCGCGTATCCCGATAGGTAACAATAGTGGCAAATCATTTTTTGCACCAACAATAAAGAAATTATTATGCGATTTTCAAAATTACAGGTACTGACTGTGATGAAGGAAACTGGAATGATTCCCGTTTTCTACCACAGTGATATTGAAACAGCCAAAAATGTACTGAAAGCCTGCTATGCGGGAGGTGTTCGTGCCTTTGAATTTACCAACAGGGGCGATTTTGCGCACGAAGTGTTTGGCGAACTCGTCAAATTTGCCAATAAAGAATGTCCGGATATGATCATAGGTATTGGCTCCATTGTGGATGCACCTACTGCCAGTTTATATATGCAATTGGGTGCCAATTTTCTGGTTGGACCGCTATTCAATCCGGATGTTGCCAAAGTGGCAAACCGCAGACTCGTTCCCTATGCTCCCGGTTGCGGATCGGTTTCAGAAGTGGGATTTGCCCAGGAAGCCGGTTGCGATGTCTGTAAGGTTTTTCCCGGTGATGTGTTAGGAGCAGGCTTCGTAAAAGGGCTTAAAGCTCCCATGCCATGGTCAAACCTCATGGTAACCGGTGGGGTAAAACCCGAAGAAGCTAATCTCAAAGCATGGTTCGATGCAGGAGTTACCTGTGTTGGCATGGGATCAAATCTTTTTCCTGCTGAAATGCTAAAATCAGGTAATTGGGACGGAATTACACAATTGTGCAAAGACGCTTTAAGTATAATTTCCAGCATACGAAAACCAAAACAATAATCCTTTAATTTTTAAAAAATGAACAAATTCTTTGAAATTAATGAGAAGATTAGCAAGTACCGGTGGGTCATTTGCGGACTTCTTTTCGCTGCAACCACATTCAACTACCTCGACAGGGCTGTATTGAGTATCCTCATGCCACGACTAAGAGAAATGTTCGAATGGACTAACTCTGATTATGCCAACATTATTATGGCGTTTCAGTTATCCTACGGTGTGGGAATGCTCTTCGCAGGGCGTTTTATCGACTGGATTGGAGCCAAATGGGGTTATACCATCGCACTGACACTTTGGACGATTGCGTCAACTGCACATGCATGGGCTGTACCAATGGGCGAATTTTTTATGCCGGCAGTCCAGCTTATAGGTCTTGCACTTCCTGCATCAGTTATCGGATTTATGTTTACCCGTTTCATGCTTGGAATAGGTGAAGCAGGGAACTTCCCCGCTGCCATCAAAGTAACTGCCGAATGGTTCCCCAAAAAAGAAAGATCCTTCGCAACTGGTATTTTCAATTCTGGAGCTAATGTCGGAGCCATAGTTACTCCTCTTGTAACTCCTTTAATAGTTGAGAATTGGGGTTGGCAATGGGCTTTCTATTTGATCGGGGGTATCAGTATTATCTGGGTTCCTTTCTGGTTGTGGTTGTATGCTAAACCAAAGAAAATGCTTGAAAAAGGAAAAATCAATCAGGCTGAATTCGATTATATTCATATAGATAATGTGGTTGAAGCTTCAGAACTTACCGACAAAAAAGAAAAGGTATCGTGGTTGAAACTTTTTACATACAAACAAACCTGGTCGTTTACTTTTGGAAAATTCATGACCGATGGAGTTTGGTGGTTCTTCCTCTTTTGGTTACCCGCCTACCTGAAAGATCAGTATCAGATGGTTGAAATGCAAATTATGCTTCCTCTTAGTATTCTTTACACGATGACTATGTTTGGTAGTATTGGTGGTGGCTGGTTTCCTGCATTCTTTATCAAAAGAGGTATGGAACCCTACAAAGGACGTATGACGGCCATGCTCACCATAGCAATTATTCCTCTGGTGGTGCTGGCAGCTCAACCGCTCGGGCACTTCGGCTGGTGGGTTCCTGTTATTCTGATTGGTATCGGAGCGTCAGCACATCAGGCATGGAGCGCTAACCTGTTTACTACAGTTTCTGATATGTTCCCGAAAAAAGCTGTTGCATCGGTAGTTGGTATCGGTGGTATGGCTGGTGCTTTCGGTGGTATTCTTGTAAATAAAGTAGCCGGTTGGCTGTTCGACTATTACGATGCGTTGGGCAATATTACAATAGGTTACACCATCATGTTTATTTTCTGTGCTTTGGCTTATGTCATTTCATGGGGAGTGATGAAATTATTAGTACCTAAATTCAAACCAATTCACGATTTATAAACTGATTTTGGGTTTTCGCAAAGGCCGCAAGATAATAATGTCTTGCGGCCTTTATTCTATATAACAACAATATAATTCGTTTTATGCTTGCTCTGTGGGGCGTTTCGGGAATGCAGGTTACAA
>CAYGJI010000012.1:0-46610 GCA_964350125.1 uncultured Paludibacter sp.
CAAGACATCGCCGCTATGCGGCTCAGGGGTTCAGGGTTGTGGCTATTTCTACCAAGACATCAGGGCTACGCCCCTCCAAAAAAACGCAAATAGGATTTGTTGTTGCATGCAGAGCCGCATAGCGGCGATGTCTTGGTAGCACGGAGGCATATCAAATGATCCATGAGCCGCATAGCGGCGATGTCTTGGTAGTCGTTTAGCTCTCCAATTAGTTTATTCTTGCTTTCAGGGATACACCACTTTTTTGCCGTTGATATATACCTCTTCGAAAACAACATTTTCGGCTCCAACAATTCGGGTGGGTATTTCGACATTATTGAAACTGCAGTTGCGGATTACCACACCCTGAACCTGTGCACGTTCAGTGTTTTCGAGACCATCAATAAATATCCCAAAACGGCTTTTGCGGCTGGTCACATTTTCCATAAGGAAATTGCGAACCAGGGGAAGATTCGGACCTTCGGTAACACGCTCATATTTCATCTCAACCCTGAAAATGGCCTCGCGACATTCGCCCACTGTTATATTGCGGATGTAAAAATTCTCGAGAATTCCACCGCGCACCGGATTCGATTTGATGCGGATAACTCGCTGCAGGTTTGGACTATCCATTGTGCAATTCTCGACCCATACATTGCGTACATTGCCCGAAATTTCACTACCAAGCACAACACCGCCGTGACCCGCCTTCATGGTACAATTGCGTATCACAATATATTCGGATGGAAGGTTCCACCTGCGGCCATCATTATTTTTGCCTGATTTGATTGCAATGCAATCGTCGCCATTGTCGAAATAGCAGTCTTCAATAAGCACATAGCGACTCGACTCAGGATTACAGCCATCGTTGTTCGGTCCGTGACTTTTAAGGGTGAGTCCGCGCACCGTTACATTTTCGCACATCAGCGGATGTACCAGCCAGAAAGGAGCATTAATAACCGTAAACCCTTCAAACAGGATATTTTTTGACTTCTGCGGTTCAACAAAAGCCGGTCGAAGCCGGTCGTCGATGGTCATTACTCGCTGCTGCCATGGCACATTATTTTCTTCCATTTTCGACAAACGATTGCGGCCTCCATTGGCTGTTGTGCCATTCCATTCCTGCGAAATAGTTCCTTCAACCCAACCAAAATTGGCGCGTCCCTTCCATGGCCACCAGTTGGTGCTGTTAGCCTGACCATCAAGTGTTCCTTTGCCGGTTATGGCAATGTTTTTCTGTTTGTAGGCATAAATCAATGGCCTTAGATTGATGCAATCCCAACCTTCCCATCTCGAATAAACGCCGGGCAGATAATCTTCAGGATTGGTTGAGAAGCGTAATACAGCACCTTCGGCAAGATGCAAATTTACATTGCTTTTTAGTGTAACCGGTCCGGTGTAGAAAATTCCCCGGGGAACAATCACCCTGCCTCCACCCTTTGAATGACAAAAATCGATGGCCTTATTCACTGCATTTACTTTGTAATCCTCAACTCCTTCGCGGGCTCCAAAATCGGTGATTACATAATCTTTGTTTTTGAACGTGGGCTCTTTGATCTTTTTTAACACTTTATTCATTTCCTTCCATGGGTCAGTTGTTTTTTTAGCTTCAATAGCGTTGCCGGAAGAAATGAACAACATTACCATCATTGCAAAAATCAATTTATTCATCATCAATAATTTAACGGATTATGCAACAAAAATAAAAAAAAGAAACCGTGCAAAACACGGCTTCCTTCGAAATAACAATAAGTAACATGATTTTCGTCAAAAAATCCACCTCTGTGCTTTAAATATCACCTTCAGCTATTAAATATTCTGCTATCTGAACCGCATTGAGGGCAGCACCTTTTTTAATCTGGTCGCTCACACACCAGAAAGTGATGCCGTTGGGATTCGCTAAGTCTTTGCGGACACGACCCACATACACAGGATCTTTTCCAGCTAAAAACAAGGGCATTGGATACTGTTTCTCAGCAGGATTGTCGATGAGCTCCACCCCAGGTGCAATAGCAAATGCAGCACGGGCATCTTCAACGCTTACCGGACACTCTGTTTCGGCCCAAACACTTTCGGAGTGAGCTCTGAGTGCAGGAACACGCACACACATGGCACTCACTTCAATATCGGAATGCATGATTTTACGCGTTTCGTGGTACATTTTCATTTCTTCTCTGGTATAACCATTGTCAGTAAACACATCGATTTGCGGAATTAAGTTATAAGCAAGCTGATATGCGAACTTATTCACCGTTACCAGCTCGCCGGCCAATACCTGACGATATTGCAGTTCGAGTTCATCCATAGCTGCAGCACCCGCACCCGAAGCTGCCTGATAAGTTGACACATGCACTCTTTTGATATGTGAAATATTTTCAATCGCTTTCAGAGCCACAACCAATTGGATGGTTGTACAGTTGGGATTAGCAATGATGCCGCGCGGACGATTTTTGGCATCAGCAGCATTGACTTCAGGTACCACAAGCGGAATGTCGTTATCCATCCTGAAAGCGCTCGAATTATCAATCATTACCGCACCAAACTTAGTGATATCCTCGGCAAATTCTTTTGAAATACCTGCTCCGGCTGAGGCAAATACAATGTCGAAACCTTTGAAATCATCACCATGCTTCAATTCTTTAACGGTCAACTTCTGACCTTTATACTCATAAACCTTACCGGCACTACGCTCTGATCCGAACAATACTAATTCTGTCAACGGAAAATTGCGCTCATCCAGGACGCGCAAAAATTCCTGGCCAACGGCGCCACTGGCACCTACAATCGCTACTTTCATACTTTTTATTATTATTGGAATTATGTAACCTATGATGATTAAACAATTTTATACCTTCGGGTATTTGATAATTATTTAAATCATACCGGTTTCATTATTTTAACTATTTTTACGGTGATTTTTATTTTAATTGTTTCAGGTATCCGCTACTTTTGGTCTCGCCATACCTAATAACTGCAGCCGGTTTTTTTTGTTTAACTTCGACTGCAAAAGTAATTCATTTTTATAGATTTATCAACCTTATGAGAAGTTCTGTCTTGTTTTTTTTACATTTGCTGCCATTATGGGCGTTTCCGCAATTTTTTGATCAGTTTACTGATGGTAACTTCAGCCACAATCCCCAATGGATTGGTACAACAGCCAATTTCAGGGTAAATGATGCGCTGCAACTTCAATCGGCTGCTTCAGCGGCCTCCACTTCCTTCCTTTTTACCCGCTCTAAAGCTGTGGAATCGGCCAGTTGGGAATGTACATTCATCATCGATTACCCAACCTCATCCACTAATTTTGCGAGTATGTATCTTATGTCGGACCAACCTGCATTAGAAAACGGCCTCAACGGCTATTATGTTCAGGTGGGTGGCACAGCCGATGAAGTGTCGTTGTTTATGCAAGAAGGGCAAAAAATCACAAAAATCATTGACGGCACCGACAAGCGCACAGATGGCAAACCAGTTCGAATCACAGTAAAGGTTCTGCGCGATAGTGCCGGCGTATTCAGTCTATATTCGCGCCTTGGAGGAGAAAACGACTTTTATTTTGAAGGAGAAACACTGAATACTGCTATAATATTTTCGGAATATTTTGGTTTGTCTTTCAGGAATACAGCGACTACGGGCAAAGCTTATATTTTTGACGATGTTGTAGTTACCGGCAAAGAAGTGACCGATGTTCAGCCACCTCAAATCCTTACTACCAGTCTGAGCGAATACCGCAATATAAGCATCAGGTTTTCGGAAGAAGTAAATTTCAGGGATTTCAGGATTAAAATTAACAATGTTGTCGCCGATTACATGAATTTCGAATACCATAAACAACAACTTCAGTTGACATTGATATCAACGCTCGAAAAATCGAAAATTCATCAGGTAGTAATAGAGGGTGTTTCCGATAAAGCAGGCTATACGCTGTCGAATCCCGGTTTCAGTTTTGTGCTTACCGAACCATGGGCGCCGGGCGACATTGTTTTCAATGAAGTAATGTTTCATCAGCCCGATAATTCATACGAGTACATTGAGTTTTACAACCGTTCAGCCAAACTCATCGATTGTTCGGGCTGGGTGTTTGCAACACGCAAAGAGGTTGGCACGCTCAATACCGGGCAGAAACTACCACCTGCCACCCTGATGCCACCTGCTGGTTATCTTTGTGTAACTGTTCAGCCCGACAGTGTACGCAACTATCATCAACCTCCCGACACTGCACGGCTGATTAAAACCGGCTGGAGTACGCTGAATAACGAAACGGCCACTTTAGTTTTAACCAATGCGACGCGCGACACCATCATTGATGAGTTTCAGTACTTTTCCGGCATGCATCATGTTTTAATAAAGAATCCGAAAGGAGTTGCTTTGGAGCGCATCGACCCCTTCGATGCTTCCGTTGAACAGCGAAACTGGCATTCAGCATCTTCATTATCAGGCTACGGAACACCTGGTTACCGTAATTCTCAACACAGAGAGCATGGAACAGCACCCGAATCCGACCATTATTTCAATCCTGAAAAAGCCTGGTTCTCTCCGGATAATGATGGTATTGACGATCAGTTTATATTATGGTACGAATTCCCTGAAAACGGATATACGGCGCAGTTTCATGTATTGAATGCCAGCGGCCAACTCGTTTATGCAACGGGAATGAATGAAATTTCCGGAACTTCAGGCAAATGGA
This sequence comes from uncultured Paludibacter sp., assembly GCA_964350125.1. Lineage (GTDB taxonomy): Bacteria > Bacteroidota > Bacteroidia > Bacteroidales > Paludibacteraceae > Paludibacter. Next base: position 4,667 of record CAYGJI010000012.1, read on the forward strand.
TATGGAACGGGAGCACACAAAAACGCACTGCTGCACCCCCCGGAATTTATATAGTTGTGGTCGAATGGTTTCTGCTATCTGTCGGGAAAAGAGGCATTTCAAAGATTCCATTCGTACTGGCATCTCAATAATTTTGAAATTATTAACACCGATAATCCAATTTATGAACTATCTTTGCACTCGTTTATATTAAAAAGAATAATATTCAGATGAATAAAATCAGTTACGCCCTCGGAATGAGCCTGGGTAATAACCTGAAAGCCAATAATTTAAATGGTTTAAATTATCAAGAAATAGCACAGGGAATGAGCGACCTGATGGAAGGAGAAAATACAAAAATGAGTGTGCAGGAAGCACAAAATGTCATCAATGAGTATTTTAGTAAACTTCAGGAAAAGTCACAGGAAAAAAACATTGCTGATGGCAGGGATTTTCTTGCCGAAAACGCCAAACGCCCGGAAGTTAAAACCACAGCAAGCGGGTTACAATATGAAGTAATCAAGGAAGGTAAAGGAGCAATACCCGGAGTATCAGACCGCGTAAAAGTTCATTACCATGGCACTCTTATAAACGGACAGATTTTCGACAGTTCGGTAAATCGCGGCGAACCTGCCACTTTCGGGGTAACTCAGGTCATTAGCGGATGGGTGGAAGCACTGCAGCTGATGCCCGTAGGTTCTAAATGGAAACTGTTTATCCCCTCAAAGCTTGCCTATGGCGCTCAGGGAGCCGGTCAGTCAATTGCTCCACATTCCACCCTCATTTTCGAAATAGAATTAATCGATATTGTATAATAATTATATCATGAGAAAAACCCTTTTGTTTTTAACTGCACTGCTGATGATTTCGGGTGCTGAAGCCAAAAAACCAACAAAAAAGCTTTTTGGCAGAAAACAGGTTGCTGTTCAGGAAGCTGTTGTAAAACCTGCGATCGTAATGGCTAACGAAACCGATAGTATGAGCTATGCCCTGGGTGTGAATATCGCTACCGATTTGGCGCAGAATCTCAAGACCCTTCCCGGTGGAGTATATAACACCGACCTGTTTCTCACTGCCTTCAATACAGCATTGCGTGGCGACAGCACCTTAATCAGCAACGAAAGTGCACAACAATTTCTTCAATCGTTTTTCGCTGCAACACAACAAAAAGTTTCGAATGAGAAAAAATCGGAAGGGGAAAAATTCTTATCTGAAAACGCCAAAAATCCTGCTGTTCAAACTACAGCCAGTGGCCTGCAATACATTATTCTGAAAGATGCTCAGGGCGAAAAACCTACTGAAACAGACAAAGTGCGGGTTCATTATGAAGGAACTTTGATAAACGGAACTAAATTCGACAGTTCATACGACAGAGGCGAACCTATTGATTTCACCATGAATCAGGTTATTCGTGGCTGGACCGAAGGCGTAATGCTCATGTCGCCCGGTGCTAAATACAAATTTTACATTCCATACAACCTGGCTTATGGAGAACAGGGAGCCGGCAACGTTATCCCTCCCTTTTCAACACTCATTTTCACAGTCGAATTGATTGCTATCAATCCTGTTACAGTTACCGATCAAATAAAAAAATTAGAAATTCAATAAATATCGAGCAATGAAAAAAATCAGTAATCTATTGTTAGCCACTTTCGTAGTGGCAATCGTTTCTTTCAGTTCCTGCACTGATGTTAAACCGAAAGACGTCGAACTGAAAGGTTTGAACGACAGCATCAACTACTCCCTTGGTCACTGGCAGGGTGATTTATTTCAGCAACAACAATTTAGTGAAGATGAGGATGGGAAACTCCTCGCTGCGTTTATCAAAGCGCTTGATGAAGGATATCGTACCAAAAAAGATCCTAACGAAATGTATGATTTGGGTTTAAATGTAGGTCGCTATTTCAAAAGCAACACTCAAAAAGGTTTCTTTGGTGATTCAACACTGACTGCCAATGAAAAACTGATTATCAAAGGTATGATTAACGCTATCAAGGATTATCAGGAAGTTATGACCTCTACCGAAGCCGATTCAGTGGTTCAAACAATCCAGATGAAGGTTAGTCAGAAACAACCAGTTCAGCCGGCTCAATAATTATTCATCCATTAACACATTAAAGCAAGTTTTATGAAAAAGATAAATATCATACTGAGCACAATAATCATGATGGCAGTTGCTCTTACATCCTGCACTGACTATAAAGCCAGTTCGGTAAAACTCAAAACTGAAACCGATAGCTTAAGCTATGCTTTCGGTTATTCCAATGGAAAAATTCTGAAAGAATATCACCTCAATAATGATTCTACCGGCGAAGGATTCAAATCGCTGATGAAGGGAATTGAAGACGCTCTGAAAGAAAAAACTGAAGACAATGAGCAGGTTGCAGGTGTTATCGAAATGGGAAAAGCGATAGGAACCCAATTACGTACTACTGAAAACTTCTTTGGTGACTCAACCATTACCACCGATTTTAAACTAATTCGTCAGGGGTTGATTAACGGTATCAGTAAATTTGAGGGAGGCATGACTGCACAAGCAGCACAGGAATATTTCAACAACACCATGAAAACCATTCAGGAAGCCAAACTCGAAAAGGATTTTAAAGCCAACAAAGACGCCGGTATAGCTTTCCTGAAGGAAAACGGATCCAAAGAAGGAGTGGTAACCACTGCATCCGGACTCCAGTATAAAGTAGTGACTCCGGGTAAGATAAACGCCCCGACTCCTGCTGAAACAGACAGCGTTAAAGTTCATTACCATGGTACATTGATCGACGGAACTGTATTCGATAGTTCAGTTGATCGTGGCTCGCCTGCTGAATTTGGACTAAATCAGGTGATTAAAGGTTGGACCGAAGGATTACAGTTGATGCCTGTTGGTTCGAAATACATCCTTTATGTTCCACAGGAACTGGCATATGGTGCTCAAAACCAAGGTACTATACAACCATTTTCAACCCTTATTTTTGAAGTTGAACTGCTCGAAATTCTGAAGTAATCAGGGTTTATCGATTCTTTCATCCTTTGTTAAACAGGTTTTATGGAAAAGATTGATCAGTTGGACCGCAAGATTCTTCGCATCATTACTCAGAATGCGCGTATGCCCTTCAAAGAAGTAGCTGAGGAATGTGGCGTATCCAGAGCAGCCATCCATCAACGGGTGCAAAGGCTCATTGATATGAACGTGATTACCGGTTCAGGTTATACTGTTAATCCCCAAATGCTTGGATTCCAAATTTGTGTGTATATCGGCATTACACTCGAAAAAGGGTCGATGTACAAGCAGGTGGTTCAGGAACTCGAGAAAATTCCGGAGATTGTGGAATCTCAATATACATTGGGACACTACACCATCCTGATTAAGTTGTATGCGAAAAACGATATGCATCTGATGGAACTTCTAAATGGCAAAATCCAGGAAATTCCAGGGGTCGCATCCACAGAAACGCTTACTTCACTTGATCAGAAAATCAGAAGAACCATTCCTATAGAATAATCAGAATTCAACATTTTAATTTGAAAAGCAAGTAACATATAAGGACTTATATGTTACTTGTGTTTTTATCACTTAAGTTATATGGAAACAGTAGTCAGTGGAATCCGCCCCACCGGAAATCTACATATAGGCAATTATTTCGGAGCTCTCAGCAATTTTATTCAGATGCAAAACGAGCATAATTGCTTCTTTTTCATCGCCGATTACCATTCACTTACAACTCATCCTACGCCACACGACCTGCACGGAAATGTTAAGCAAGTATTGGTAGAGTATTTGGCCGCGGGTCTTGATCCTGAAAAGGCCACTTTATATATTCAGAGCGATGTGCCCGAAACAGCCGAATTGTATCTCTTCCTGAACATGAATGCTTTTATTGGTGAGTTGGAAAGATGCACTTCATTTAAAGATAAAATCAGACAACAACCTCAGAATGTAAATGCCGGTCTGCTTACCTATCCTACATTGATGGCAGCTGACATTATTATACATAAAGCTACCAAGGTGCCGGTAGGAAAAGATCAGGAACAACATCTTGAAATGACTCGCCAGTTTTCGAATCGCTTCAACCGCATGTATAATGTGGAGTATTTTCCTGAACCACAAGCTTTCAACTTCGGGCAGGCATTGGTGAAAATTCCCGGACTCGACGGAAGTGGCAAGATGGGCAAATCGGAAGGTGAGGGGAATGCCATTTTCTTAGCCGACGAACCCGAAGTTATCCGTAAGAAAGTGATGAAAGCTGTAACTGATAGTGGCCCAACCATTCCTGATCAGGAAAAACCGGAAGTAATTCAGAACTTATTCCAACTGATGAAGGTGGTTTCGGATGATAAAACACTGCAGTTTTTCGATGAAGCCTACAACAACTGCTCTATCAGGTATGGCGACATGAAGAAACAATTGGCAGCGGATATGATCAGGTTTACCGAACCTTTTAGAGATAAAATCAACTCGCTGAAGAGTGATGAGGCTTATATTTCGAAGGTGGCTGCCATGGGTAGGGAAAAAGCCCGCGAAAGCGCTTCGAAAACAGTGAATGAAGTAAGAGAAATAATCGGATTCAGGAGGTTTTAAGCCTCCTGTTTTTTATTCGTTTATTGCAACTTTACTACAATTGTAACAGGTCCAAGCAAGCCAGATTCGGGTAACTGCCCTTCGGGCAATCGATAACGTCCATTGGTTTGTATTCCCGAATAGGGCGGTTTGTTTAAATCACTACCACGAATGGCATTGGCCCAGGTATTGGCTACTTCAATATTGAGTGAATTGACACCGTTTCGTAAAGCCTTTGTAATCTCAACACGCCGCGGGGCAGCCCACACTATCCCACAATCGTTGCCATTGAGCATGACCCGGGCAGTGACAGCAACTCTTCCCAAATCGAGCCAGTATCGCTGCCCGGGGCTTAACTCGCTGAATGTGAATTCTGTACTGTATAGTATTTCTCCGGAATAAAACTTCACTGCAGTGTCTGCATGCTGACTCAAATCAGTTAATCTTCCCAATGAAAATTGATTTCTACTTCGCTCTAAGGTTACATCCCAGCTTTTGATAAACCATGGATGAATGGTTTTCGACCTGTTCAAAACCCGGGCACTTTCCTTGTCGGTTTCCTTTCTGAATACGATGAAGAAGGATTCGTACGGGGCCATTTCAGTGTTGATAATAGTTCTTGTTCCTTCCCTTCTCCAGCCTTCGGGTTGAACCATTGCAGCATCGGCCGGATACCATATTTCGGGTTCGAGCCCTTTGATTCTCACTGAAAATTCCACTTTTCTACTTTCATCCAATTGGTTTGACACAAAATAAATATCAGCTTCCGGCCCTCGGCGGTGTGTCCAGGCAATATTTTCAGGTGCTATCAGGTCTCGCTCTACTCCCAATGAGTTGAAATCCGACTCAGTCCAGGGCAAGTCCGCAAACACAACTCCTGCTTTTCGGAATTGGTCCAGTTTCTTTCGGGTTGCCCCGGAAAGGGGTAAATTTGACGGATTAAGCGGGTGCGCAAAAGGTAAAACCACAATTTTGTACTCATTGCTACCTCCGAAGGTAAGTCCCTTATCTTTTACTTTGGCTAATCTCAATAAAGCATCTTTATTAAATGAGTTATACTGGTATCCTTTCAAGGCATCAACCCATTGCTCAGGATCAGCCATGTTGGCCGAATGAGTTACTCCCACGGGCATCACACGCAAGGGCTGACCCACGTTTTTCAGCCTCGCTGCTTCTTCTTCTACTTTTTTCTGTCCGAAAATTCCGGGAAGCATCGGTACAAGTCTATCGGGTAACATCGCTCTGCGTGGTACTTCTTCACCAGTATAAACCGCAACATCTACTACAGGTTCGCCATACTGCAACAAAGCCTGACAGCGTTCCATGTATTGAGTGAGTGCCCGTGCATGTTTCCACCAGGTTTGATCCCGTTGATAATACAAACCTATCCCATCGAGGGTCATGCCCGGTCGGCGGTCGGTATAGGGATTATGTACATACACATGAAAGAACATTTTGTTGATACCCAAAGCATAGTTGTAATCAAGCATGGGTTTAATCATTGCGGGATGTTCATCCCAGGTGGTACGAAGCTGAGTAAATCCTTCAGCCTGAACTATTTTCTTACCATAAAGCCGGGCTGCATGGATGGCATCGAGCATATCGTTAGGTTTATCGTGGGTCGGGCTTTTGAGCCAGAATTCACCCATGGGGCGATCCACTTTGCTGAAATGAAGCATTCCATCAGCCACCATTGTAGGCGCAACACACTCTGAGGAAAACTCACATCCTAATTTTGAAGCTTCGGCAGTAAGCACATCGTAAAAAACATCACTTATCAGCTCGGATATTGTTTCCCTGACATCCCGCAATACTTTTTCGGAAAATTCGGCACTTTGCAGCGGATAACCGGCCATGACAGGCAGCAGGGGCATGAGATCGTAGCCACGACGTTTCTTGAATTCGGATGGAAAATTGTTGCTCCAGTTCTGACTGCCACATTCCCAACTGTCCACATGCATCATTTTCAGCACCCTGCGTGCAAGCTCCGGATCAGTTTTACGAAATGCTTCGCCAAACCAATGATCAAATTGTTTTTTTACGGCTTTGGGTGAGAACTTATCACATTCGAGCCCTTTTCCTCCTCCACCGGTAGCATTGGTATGTCCGGTAGTGGTATGACCGATACGCAAAATACGCCATTTACCTGCTGATAAGCGGGTGTTTAGCTGACCATTCCTGAAATCCTTGGTTATATCGATTACTTTGGATAAAGGAATACAATTCTTTCGTGGTAACAATTGATGATCATTTGGTTTTGCCACTCTCCATACAAAACCGGCTTTGCCTTCCCACTGATGTAAGCGTGGCGTGCTGTTAAGCTTTATTTCCTTGAGACGAAGTGTTGGTCGCCATTTGGCAGCATCAAGGTCTTCGCTTCCCGGTTCACTGCCAGCCGGGTCCCAGTAAAAGCGAAAAAACTGTGCTGTAACAGGAGCCACTGCATGGGTCGACTGAAAATCGCTGTTCTGCCAGCCATGTCGCGCCGGAACCAGCCGCGTTACTTCGCTGAAATTCACACCGTCGGTGCTTGTCATGATGCGAAAACGGTGCGACTGGTAATTATTTCCAAACAGAATCACTTCTACATTTCGCAGGGTAAAAGGTTTCATGTACGTAAACTGAATCCAAACCGGCTCAGTCGAACGGAATCCTTTGCCGGCAACCGAAAAGGGAGCCGGATCGTCAGGATGATTGCTGGTAATTACAGGCTCCAAATCGCCATGTGTTTCCATATCGGGTATGGCAAAAACAGCAATATCCCTGTAGAAATTGTGCAAGGATTCCGGCTGTGGCAGGTTCAAATTCGCAATGCGTCCACCCTGCGTTTTTGTTTCGCTCCATACCAGCTTTTGCATCGACTCTTCGGGAGTAATCCACGGTCCACCTGCCAAAGCAAAACCATCGGAGATATGCATGCCAAGTTTCAAGCCGAGGCTATCGGCCTGCTCCATACTGTAACGCACCATCTCCCACCATTCCGGAGTAAGCTGATCAACAGCGTCCGGATAGTTGTATCCCTGCGGACCGCGGATGCTCATCAGATAAGCACCTCCCAATCCGTTCTCCTTCATGGCTTCGAGATCAGCCTTTATGCCCGGTTTTGAAACAGCGCCATGCATCCAGTACCAGAATGTCCAGGGCTTTGCTTCATCATTGGGCGATAAAAACAACTGTTGCAGGTTTGTTTGCGCGCTCACGCAAACTGTCAAAAACAACGTAAAAGATAAAAACAGGATGTTTTTTTTTCGATTCACTTTAGCCGGAAGACTTATTATTAGGTTCATTTTCAGCATTTATTAGTCCATACTGAAATGCAAAGTAATATTACCTGAATAACTGCCATTAGCCCAAACAGGCTGCGACGAAGGACCAATCAGATCAGTTGCATTCACCTTATTTCTTACCGGAGGAATCACGTGCAGGAAGGATATTCCTGTTTCGGGCAGGGTATAAAGCAGTCGGTCGCGACCATCGCGAGGCTGATAAACACCTACATAATCGGTCGGAGTGTGATTTTCAATCAATATACAACCTTCATCAGTACGCAGTTTCATCCATTCCACTCCTGCGAAATATCCTTTAAACTCGGGATAAGTAAACGACTCTCCCGGAACAGGGTCGTTGTAATCGTTTTCCCAAACCGACAGGGTAGTTCCATGCAGCCGGTTTTGCCAAACCCTGAATGGTCCCTGACCCAACCATTTTTTGTGCTGCATTTTCTCTTCAGGATAATCGAAGCAGATTCCCATCATATCAACCACAGCACTGAAATTATATTTGAATTCGATGTTTGCGCTTCCTTCCGGACAGAAAGTCCAGCATACTTCATCAAGATTTCCCAGCTTATAACCGACACGCACTTTCAGTTGTTGATTTTCTTCACTGAAAGTAAATCCGGTAAACACTGCTTTATCTTCAAACATTGTAAAAAGTCGGTTTTTCTGTTGGGCTTTCTCATCATCATGATTGTAAAATTGGTCGAAGGAGCGGTCGGAACGGCGGGCAGCTATAAAGCGTGGACCATTACCGAAGCTCATTGTTTTGCTTCCCTGTATCACCTGCTTCAGGGTACCCTCTTTCTTCGAAAATATATAGCTGAATTGCCCGGCCTCAACAATTAACTCTGTATCGGTTTGTTTGTAGCCCGGCCTTTTTCCTTGCTGTGCAAACTGTACATTTTGTTTTTTTGCGTAGGAGAACGACCATTGCCAGAGTACTTCTCCACGATAATCGGTGACTGTTAAAATAAGAGCATCGGCATCAACGCCAGGAGTAACACCAATATTGAATTCGCTTTCTGCCTGAGCCGGAATATCAGGTCCCTGAAAAGTGCCGCTACGCAACACTACAACTTCAGCCTGTTTATCAAAAGCCGAAGGGAATTTAACTTCTTTCCAATTGAAAGTACAGGTGTTGATATTCAGGAAATTATAGCGATTCTCGATGCGTATTCTGCCTTCAAAAGGTTTTGAAAGTGGAAAAACCTGCACCGGATTCCAGATTTCCTTCACAGCATAATAGCTTCCTTCCTTTTCGTGGTGCGGTCCAACAATGCCATCGGCTCCGTAATTTCCCTGATTGTCGATGAAACCATCTTTATCCACACGCTTTACTCCTTCGTCGGCCAACACCCACAAAAATCCTCCTGCACAGCGCGGATGTTTACGCATCATTTCCCAATAGTCGTAGAGCCCGGCACCGTGACCACCATCATACAAACCATGAAGAAATTCGGTAGGCATGAATATTTCGGGCAAACGCAGATACTCCTGAGTTTCTCCATACGAACGGTAATGCATGGTTTCGAATCCACTGAAATTTCCCTGCGGATGAATCACCGGGCGTTTTTGAGGATCATGTTTGTGAAATTCACCGTCGAGTTCGGTATTCCAGCCTTTTTCGTTCCCGTTAGCCCACCAAATCACCGAGGGGTGATTTACATCACGCTCGACCAATCCGCGGATCAATGGAATGCCGGTGGGCGTATCATATTTCCCGTGCCAGCCTCCAAGTTCATTCATAACATATAAACCGAGTGAGTCGCAGGCTTCCAGAAACTCGGGATCGGCGGGATAATGCGATAATCGTACCGCATTCATATTCATGCTTTTAATCAGCAGAACATCTTCAATATTTTTTGCTTTTGAAAGTGTTCTTCCTGATTCGGGGCGGAAACTATGTCGGTTCACACCGCGAATATTCACTTTGTTGCCATTGATGTACAGGCCATCACTCTTACGCACTTCAATGGTACGGAAACCAAAACGCTGCTCATGGCGGTGTATCTCCCTGCCATGCTTATCTATCAGCGAAAACCGCGCGGTATAAAGTTGCGGAGTTTCTGCCGTCCATTGCCTGGGATTGCTTACTGCAAGTATTGTTGAACCTGCATCGGTAGCATTTCGTATATAGGTTTTGCCGGTTTTTAGAATTTTACCATCAGAATCGACGACAGAGGTTTGAACCGACAGTCCTTCAACAGCCCTGTTAAGGTAAAAATGACTCCGGAAAACACCATCAGCACGTGCATCAATGGCTACTCTGGCTATATTGGTCGCAGGACGAACCTCTAAAAAAACCGGACGGATAATACCGCCGAAATTCCAGTAGTCGGCTCTGCGTTCTGCGAGATTTACGCTTGCATTTTCACTTTCTTTGCTTACGGTAACTTCGAGTTGATTTTTTTCTCCATATTTCAGAAAGTCAGTAATATCATAACTGAACCGATAGAAGCCTCCCTGATGCTTGTTGCCGGGACGACGTGTATTGATGCGCACGTCTGTATCAGTCATTGATCCCTCAAAAACGAGTATTACCTGCTTGTCACGCCAGGCTGCCGGAGCATCAAACGTATGTTTGTAAATTCCTTTTTCGTTGGCAATATTATCGGGGAAAGGCAATCCATAAAACCGGATACCATACTGAAATCGACCAAAGCCCTGCAATTCCCAACACGAAGGCACTCCGATTTTTTTCCATTCGCCCGAGTTATTACCACCAGTGCAGAAAAAATCCCATTCGACCATATCATCAGCGCCGGTTCCTGAAAGATACACCCTTTGAGTTACAAGCGGGTTAGTCTGAGCCAACAATGTGTTCGCGAATATGGTCAATGCAACAAGTAAAAGGACTTTCTGAAGCTGATTCATTCTCATTTTGTGTTATGTTTTTGTAATAATTGTCATGTGTAAAAAATTACTGCCTTACGATAGTCATGGCCGACTAATTCTGAGTTGCAATTCATACGTTTTGTTGCGTGGTGTATACCTTTTAAGTACACCAGGACCACAACTGCTGTTTCCCAAACCCATCACAGTTGCATCAATGTTCAGTACGATTTCCTTGCGGGGATTCAGCAAAACGTTATGAGTAATTGCAGCTAAATCGGTTGTGGTGAAATGCGAAGCATTGAACGAAAATGGTTGATGCAATGTTTCAATGCAGATTCCACGGCCATGTTTGTCGGTGAGCATTAAGCGACTAACATCCATTCTGGCACCATTTTCCTGCGGACGGGGATAGGATGTTTTCATTTCAGAAACAGGGGAATCCCATAAACCAACAAAAGCTGATGACTTTCTGTCGGGATAGTTTTCGTGTGGTCCGCGACCCAGCCATTGCACCTTATTCAGGGATGAATCGAGCACAAACGCAATGCCGATTCGCGGCAGATCAGGCAGGTTTCCGTGTTGTCTGAAAGTGGTTTTCAAATCGATTGTTCCATTACCTGAAATTTGATAATTGTGCGTTGTATGCATACTACCGCTTTTATAACTATACCTGTGTTTTGTTGTTACTTCTACCGTGCCATTATCCCAAATCCTGTAACTAATGTCAGGTTTAGAAACCTGTGCAGAATCAATACCGGCTTGTTGCCATTCTTTCGCAAGCCAGTTACCAAATCCACGATCGTTGTCGGTCGGGGCTCGGTGAATCTGAGTCATGGGATGCTGCACAAATGCATACTGAGAGGGAACCAGCATTTGCTTTTTTCCATACTGCAGACTAACAAGGTTGCCTGTGTTCAGGTTCCAAACAACTTTTGCTTCGCCCGCTGTGATTATCAGCTCATTGCTATTTTGCGTAACATCAACTTTTCCGGCAATCCACTGTGCTTTTGGAGTAATCGGATTATCTGAAAGTGTAATCTGCTCTGCAGCTACAACAAAACCAGCATCAGCCCACAACGTTTCATGCTGCAGGCTTATATTAATATTGAGACGCAAATCTGCATTGCCTTCCATTTTAATACCGGCAGGCAAATCAACAAAAGTAGAGTCTCCGGGTTGAATGTTTGGCAATTGCATCATTCCCTTCTTCAGTTCCCGACCATCCTTTAATAAAGTCCAATCAGCCTTGTATCCTGAAAAATCAATATGGTGATTTCTGTTAATCAGTCTGATTTTGTTGTTTTTCATCGTAATAGCAACCGGCTGATAAACTTTTTTAACTTCATAATATTTGGGAGTTAAAGCTCTGTCGCACATGACCACACCATTCAAACAAAAGGCTTTGTGATTTGGGATATCTCCAAAATCGCCTCCATAAGCTATCCTTTTCCTGCCATCGGGCAGGGTTTGATAAAGACCCTGATCGGACCAATCCCAGATAAAACCTCCGAGCATCCGTGGATGGCTGTAAATTTCGTCCCAGTATTCCTGCAGATTGCCTATCGCATTGCCCATTGCGTGAGCATATTCACTTGTAAGTACGGGTCGGGTATCGTTTGTTTTTCGGGCAATTTCGAGCAATCGTTCCCAGCGGGCATTCTCAGCCCTTTCAGCATCGCTGCCTTCATCGATACCCGGCTGCAGATAATCTTCCATAACCCGTGGATAAAATCGGCTAATCATATCGACTTCCTTCGGGTCAGGGAGACCGTTAATTCCCTGTGCTCCTTCATAATGAATGGGACGTGTCGGATCAAAATCCTTCAGCCATGCAGCAATGGCGGCAAAGTTAGGTCCGTATCCACTTTCGTTGCCGAGGCTCCAGCAAATCACCGATGTGAAGTTTTTGTCGCGTTCCGCCATCCTCACTGCCCTGTCGAGGAAAGCTGCATGCCAATCGGGGTCGGAAGCTAATTTGCCACGCAAACCATGGGTTTCGATATTCGCTTCATCCATAACATACAGTCCTATCGAATCGCACAGCTCATAAAAGCGGGGCACATTGGGATAATGTGCAGTACGCACCGCATTTATATTGGCTTGTTTCATGAGCAATATATCCTGAAGCATTCGTTCTTCTGTCATTACTTTTCCGAGTTTCGGGTCGTGCTCATGCCTGTTGACGCCACGAAATCGTACTGGTTTTCCATTGACAAGCATTTGTCCTTTTTCAATTTCAATACTTCTGAAGCCAAAACGATGATGCACTTTTTCCACGGTTTTTCCTTCAGGATTGATGAGCGAAAGTTCGAGGGTATAAAGATTGGGCGTTTCTGCTGTCCATGTTTTCGGGTTGATAATCAATCCTTTGATTCTGCCTGTTTTGCGTGGACCGCGCTGCGGAGTCCATTCATTCATGAGTGCTGAGCGATTATTCAGATTTAGAATTGAAGCCACATCAGCAGAGCCCTCAAACAAGCCTTCCACCACAGCTTTAATGCTATAGCCTTCCCCTTTTTCTTCTCCAAAGACCTGCATTTCAGGGTCAATTTCTATTTCGAAATCGCGGTATTCATTCTGTGCTAAGGTGCGTAACTTAAAGTCGGAAATTCGTATATCAGGTGTGCAAAACAACAAAACATCACGCTGAATACCACTCAGTCGCCACATATCCTGATCCTCGAGATAGGAGCCATCGCTGTAGCGATACACTTCGATTGCTATATTATTCTCGCCTCGATGTATCAATGGAGTGATATTGAACTCGGATGCTTCGGTACTTCCCTGACTGTAACCGGCCTGCTGGCCGTTAATCCATACGTAAAACGCACTTGTCACGCCTTCGAATCGCACAAAAACCTGTTTGTCTGATGTCCATTCGTCGGGTAAATTGAAACTCCGACGGTATTGCCCGACGGGATTACGTTCAGTAAACGTGGTATAATCCTGTCTGGGCACTGACATTACACGCGGGGGATCAATTTTAAAAGGATAACCGGCCGAAACATAGATGGGAGTACCATAACCATTTAGTTCCCAATTGGCCGGAACAGGAAAATCCACCCAATGACTAACATCATATCCGGTCTTATAAAAGTCAGGGATTCTCTGTTCGGGAACCGGAACCCAGCGAAATTTCCATAGGCCGTTCAGGCTTATCTGCCTGTCGCCCGGCTGTTTGCCGAAACCAACAAACCACGCCCTTGCAGGCTCACGGTTTTGTTGCAACATATGATGATTTTCCCAGTCGTGCTTTGCAAACACAGTGCTTAGGCAACAAAGTGCGAGTAATAGTGTTGATTTTATTCGTTTCATTCCGGAGTTTGTTTGTTGATGATAATGACGCAGAAATAGGCGTTTTGTAATAGGTAAGAACGGAATTCCTCAACCTTACGAAAGATGCTTCCAGCATGCCAAAGTTACTCATTTAGTACAAATATCAATTTTTGATGTAAAAAAGGTCGGATTCTTCCGTCATGAACACATATTGCACAGGAAATGGCAACGCAGGCACAAACCCTTCAGAAGTTTTTTGAGAAATATGCTGATGATGAGCGCTTTAAGTATGGTGCAATCAACAAAGGAATGATGAACAGCTTTTTTGTCACGTATTAAATACGGGAAATGAACTATCTCTGATCATTCCGGCACGAAAGATGTAGTATCGCAGGTAATACCGTTTTATATTTTACTTCAGCTTGAAAAAAACGGACTGAAAGAGCCTCGGGAGAAGCACATTTCAGTCCGTTTTTCATTTTAGTGTATTTTTTTTACTGACAAATCACGCATCCTTCGCATTTTGATAATTCTCCCCGAAGTCTTTTTTCAACCAACATTTTCATGCGGTCGGCCAGGGCGGGAATGCGGATACGCTCCACGACATCGGCAGTGAAGGCAAACATGAGCAACAGTCGGGCTTCATCCTTAGGAATACCACGTGAACGCATATAGAACATCGCTTTTTCGTCGAGCTGACCAATGGTTGCACCATGCGAACATTTTACATCATCGGCAAAAATTTCGAGTTGAGGTTTGGTACGCATTTTTGCTGATTTACTTAGCAATAAATTGCGGTTAGTCTGATATGCTGTAGTTTTCTGCGCATCTTTCTCCACGTACAGTCTGCCGGTAAAAGCACCTTTTGATACATCATCGAGCACATATTTAAACAACTCGTTCGAATGACAATTGGGTTTGTTATGCATGATGGAAGTGTAATTGTCCACCGTTTGATTTTTGTCGCCAATCACCATACCGCATAATTCAGCTTCGCAATGCTCGCCATTGAGCGCAATTTCGATGTTGTTACGGGTGATTCCGTTGTGTAAGGTAATTATGTTGGCCAAAGCATTCGATCCAGCCTGCTGATCAATCAGTAAAGTATTGATACTGGTAGTTTTATTATGTGTATTTTCGAGTTTGTAGTGTTCGTAAGTTGCATTTTCGTTCACAAACACTTCTGTAACACGATTAGAAACAAATCGCACATTATCAATAGTGTGGTCGCAAACTAACAATTGTGCTTTTGCGTCTTTCCCCAAAATCACCAGGTTACGTGCGTTGGCCATGAAATCCACATCAGCACGCATGATATTAATAATCTGAATCGGTTTATCGAGTTGCACACCCTCGGGCACATAAATAAAAAAACCATCCTGAGCAAAAGCTCCGTTGAAGGCAAGCATACCATCTTTTCGTGACTTTGTGAGGCGTCCGTAATAGTCGTCCATCAAATCAGGAAAACGTTGCGAGGCTTCTTTCATACTACAAACTATCACATTGGCCGGAAGTGACTCATTCTGGGGGCTTTTCTCAGAGTAAAAACCATCATTTACCACAAAATAGAGATAAGCGTGAATGCCGGGCACATCGCACTGAAAAGCGGTATAGGGGTCCACAGGAAAATCAAGTCTGCGAATATTCAGTCCGTAATCGAGTGAAAGCACATCCTTCAGATCGGTGTATTTGTAGTTTTCAAGTTTGGTTGTAGGGAAACCTAATTGCTCGAAAGCAGCAAACGATTCATCGCGGCTGGTATTCATCACCTCAGCAGAATACTCCCTGATTTGCGTGCGGTAAGCTTTATATAAATCTATATACTGTTGTTCCATGGAAATCATTGATTATCAACTTTAAACGAGCACTTCCTGCTTAATCCAGTCGTATCCCTTAGCCTCAAGCTCGAATGCCAGTTCTTTGCCTCCCGATTTCACAATGCGTCCGTCGAACAACACATGTACAAAATCGGGGATGATATGGTCGAGCAATCGTTGATAGTGAGTAATCACAATAGTCGCTTTTTCGGGCGATTTGAGTTTGTTTACTCCGTTAGCCACAATGCGTAAAGCGTCAATATCCAAACCCGAATCTGTTTCGTCGAGGATGGCTAATTTGGGTTCAAGCATGGCCATCTGGAAAATCTCATTGCGTTTTTTCTCTCCGCCCGAGAAACCTTCGTTCACTGCCCTGTTGGTCAGTTTGTTGTCCATTTCTACCAGTTCTTTCTTTTCGCGCATTACCCGCAGAAAATCGGTGGCCGACATCGGAGGTAGTTCGCGGTATTTTCGTTGTTCATTGATGGCAGAGCGCATGAAATTCACCATGCTAACACCCGGAATTTCAACCGGATACTGAAAACTCAGGAAAATACCTTCGTTGGCTCTTTTTTCGGGGGCCATTTCGAGCAAATCCTTGCCTTCGAACTGAATGCTTCCGCGGGTTACTTCAAAAGCGGGATGTCCGGTAATTACCGAGGAAAGGGTGGATTTACCTGAACCATTCGGACCCATAATTGCATGAATCTCTCCTGGCTTAACTGTCAGATTCACCCCTTTTAATATCTCTTTTCCATCGACTGAGGCAAATAATTCTTTAATTTCTAACATAATATTTTAAATGTGCCAATTACTAAATTTATTTTTAAAGTTATTAAAATTCCGGCAGTTAGCCTACTGAGCCTTCCAGGGTGATTTGCAAAAGCTTCTGTGCTTCCACTGCGAACTCCATTGGTAGTTTATCCATCACTTCTTTCGCGTATCCATTCACGATAATTCCCACGGCCTTTTCGGTAGAAATACCGCGCTGATTACAATAGAATATTTGGTCTTCCGAAATTTTGGATGTAGTAGCTTCATGTTCAACGATGGCCGATTCGTTGTTCACTTCCATGTAAGGGAAAGTGTGTGCGCCGCACTTGTCACCAAGTAGCAAACTATCACATTGCGAAAAATTGCGTGCATTATCGGCATTGGCTCCTATGCGAACCAGCCCGCGGTAGCTATTCTGACTCACCCCTGCCGAAATTCCTTTCGAAAGGATGTGCGAGCTCGTATTTTTTCCGATATGTATCATCTTTGTCCCGGTGTCAGCCTGCTGATGATGGTTGGTTACTGCTACCGAGTAAAATTCGGCAGAAGAATTGTCGCCCAATAGTATACAAGACGGATATTTCCAGGTAATAGCCGAGCCGGTTTCAACCTGTGTCCAGGAGATATGCGAATTCACTCCCTTGCAGATGCCTCTTTTGGTAACGAAATTGTAGATGCCGCCCTTTCCTGTTTTGTCGCCTGGATACCAGTTTTGTACAGTGGCATATTTCACGTCTGCATTATCCATGGCTATTATTTCAACGATAGCAGCATGAAGCTGATTTTCATCACGTTGCGGGGCAGTACATCCTTCGAGATAGGAAACATAGCTGTTATCGTCGGCAACAATAAGCGTACGTTCAAACTGCCCGGTATTCACGGCATTGATGCGGAAATAAGTCGAAAGCTCCATCGGACATCTCACTCCTTTTGGGATATAAACAAAGGACCCATCGCTAAAAACAGCACAATTCAGTGCAGCAAAAAAGTTATCGGTGTACGGAACAACCGATCCCATATATTTTTTTACTAAATCGGGATGATGTTCCACAGCTTCACTGAAAGAGCAAAAGATGATGCCCATTTCTGCCAGTGTTTCCTTGAAAGTGGTTTTCACCGACACCGAGTCCATTACTGCGTCCACAGCAATACCCGAAAGTGACTTTTGTTCTTCAAGGGGAATGCCAAGGCGTTCGAAGGTTTTCAGCAGTTCAGGGTCCACCTCGTCGAGGCTTTGCGGGGCATTTTTTCGGGGTGCTGCAAAATAAGAAATCGACTGATAATCAATCTCTGGTATATTAAGATTCGCCCATTCGGGCATCTTCATGGAGGTCCAGTGACGGTAAGCCTTCAGTCTGAAGTCGAGCATCCATTCCGGCTCGTTCTTTTTGGCCGAAATTATCCGAACCACATCCTCATTCAACCCCACAGGAATAACTTCTGTTTCAATATCAGTGGTAAAACCGTATTTATATTCGCTTTGAGTTACTTCGTGTATAATACTGTCTGACATAATCTTTATTTGATAAGCTGCAAAATTACTAAAATTTGAACAGGTATCGAAATAACGTCAGTTTATGGGGTTTTGTTTAAATAGATGTTGTAAATATGAGTATAAAGATGTTAAGTGCTTTTCGGCATTGAGCAAAACGAACTCATTTACCATCAAATGAAAAAATGTTGATAACTTTTTACGATTCATGAATAAGAATTACAAAACAAATTTATAATTTTGACAAAATTATTCAAAATAGAATTGTTCAAAACTTGTATTGAGTAAAACCGAAATATGTATAGCTTAGGCGAAATAATAAGAAAACTACGGGAGGAAAAGGAATTACCACTGCGGACAGTTGCTGCATACCTTGACATTGACCAGGCAATTTTAAGCAAAATTGAAAGAGGCCAACGCTATGCGAGCCGTGAACAGGTGGTGAAGCTTGCCGGATACTTTAATGCAAACGAGAATGATTTGCTTGTTTCCTGGCTGTCTGACAAGTTGGTGTATGAGGTTGCAGACGAAGATGTGGCTTTGAAAGCTTTGCAAGTGGCGGAGGAAAAGGTAAAGTATCAGAAAAGTAAAAGCAAAAAATGATTTTAAAAAAGGCAATCACAACTAATTACAAAGGGATTAACGGTTCAATCACTGTATGTTTCGACTTGTTCAATTGCATCGTAGGACAAAATGATGCTGGAAAATCTACTATTCTCAAAGCAATTGACGCTTCGCTTAATGAAACCAATCTTTCAAGGTCAGATTATAATGTTCAAGCAACAGAAAATCAGATTTCAGTTGAACTTTTCTTTGATTGTCAAAATGCACAGTATTTACTTGGTGAAGAAATACCAACTACAATTGAAGCAGAAGAACTAATCAATCAGGACAATTATTTGGTATGGAAAAAAACTTGGAACGTAACTGAAACAAATGTTGCCAAACCAAAAACATCAATTGTTAGAAAAAAATACAACGGAACAAGCGATTTTATTTTCAAAACGGAGCAACAATTAATTGCTCAGTGCACAGCAAACGCAATTGCAACAGCAAAAGGAAACGGTGAGGCTTACAATAATGTTGAGAAAAGAGAAAAGTTAAGAGAATTCAATCAGCAAAATAATGTTGCCTTTACATACGAATTCGAAGAGATACCTAGTTCGGGAAATACAAAATTAAAAGCTATTGGAGATGCTATAAAGAAAATATTGCCATCTTTTCAATATTTCAAAGCCGACACTTCACTTTCCGACACAGATGCAACAATTCAGAAGTATTTTAAGGATATGGCGTTTA
Source organism: uncultured Paludibacter sp. (assembly GCA_964350125.1). GTDB lineage: Bacteria > Bacteroidota > Bacteroidia > Bacteroidales > Paludibacteraceae > Paludibacter. The sequence goes on from CAYGJI010000012.1 coordinate 23,969, forward strand.
AGCTAATCCAAGATGAAGTTGATACTGACGAAATGGAAGCAACCATTAAAACACAGCTTGGCGGTGTGCTTCAAAAAGTAACCGACAAAATCAATGACGTTTTAAAGTCAACAGAAAGAGTTGAACCAAAAGTTGAATTTGACTGGAGTAAATTAATCTCGACTTCATTTGTAAGCACGGCTAACGGCCATAATATTCCGTTAAGTTCAAGAGGCGATGGTTTTAGACGAATTACAATGATGTCTTACTTTGAGTATTTAGCAGAAACTCAAAGAACCAATGCTACTCAACAAATAATTTTTGGGTTTGAAGAACCTGAAACATTTTTACATCCTTCGGCACAAGACAGCTTGTTTGAAAAATTGAATTTGCTAACCGAAAACGGTTATCAGGTAATAACATCAACACATTCGTCAACCATTGTAGGCAATACAAAACGGAATAATATCATTCATATTTCTAAGCCTGCCAATGTTTACACAGTTAATCAAACTATAATTGATTATAAGGAACTTGCAAAGGATTTAGGAATAAAGCCTGACAATACATTTACACCACTATTTTCAACTTCACGACTTTTGTTTCTTGTTGAAGGAATTGATGATGTAAATGCAATGCATCATAATGCTAACCTTTACAAACAAAACGGTTTAATTCCCCAAACTTTTGAGGAATTAAGCATAAATATTATTCCTATTGGTGGTTGTGGTGGTGTAAAACATTGGGTAAATCTTGACCTTTTTACAAAACTTGAAAAACCGTTCTTCATTTTTCTTGATAGCGACAAGGACAATGTAGCAGCAGTTTCGCCAAACGAAACCAACCTTGTTGAATATGGTTTAACCAACGGAACTGACTTTGCAATTTCTCAAAAACGACTTTTAGAAAACTATATCCATCCGACAGCTTTACAAAGGCTTGTTCCTGGTTCTGTTATTACTTACACGGATTTTGACCACGCTAAAAACTTCTGTAAGGATTATCCTAACAACGGAATTAGAGGACAATTAGGAGGAAGCAAAGTTGCTGAACATCATTATTGTAATTTAACATTTGATGAATTGCGGATGACTTGGTTTGATGGGACAAATGATGAATTTATAAATCTTTACAATACGATAATTGCTAAACTGAACTAACGATATGCCAACACTCCATTTCAAAGGAAAAACTTTTGTGCAGAACCACCATTTGGCGGTGAAGTATCATCAATTGGTGCCGAAAAAAGAATTGAGCCTGACCGACAAAGTTTCCTTGCACGATAACCTGATTATTCAAGGCGATAACCTGAAAGCATTGAAAGCATTACTTCCGACTTATGCAGGGAAAGTTAAGTGTATCTATATAGACCCACCTTACAACACGGGAACAGAAAATTGGGTGTATAACGACAATGTAAACAGTCCTATGTTAGCCGAATGGTTAGGAAAGTCGGTTGACAAGGAAGATATGACACGGCACGATAAGTGGCTATGTATGATGATGCCGAGATTAAAATTACTCCGTGAACTTCTAAAAGAAGATGGTTGTATTTTCATTTCTATTGACGAAAATGAACAACATAGACTACGATTACTTTTAGATGAAGTATTTGGAGAAGAAAATTTTGTTGGTGAGTTCATTTGGAAAAATAAACACGGTGGTGGTGGTGATAGTCCTCATATAGTTAAAGAACACGAACACATATTTTTCTTTTGTAAAAATTTCTCCCAGCTACCTGAATTATTTGCTACACCTCCGAAAGAATATGAAAAAATGTTTCGGGAAGAGGATGAGAGAGGTAAGTTTTATTATGACAGATTAGATAAAAAAGGGATTGATGCGAACAGACCTAACCTTATTTATCCAATAGAGTGTCCTGATGGAACAATGAAAGATATTTCTCCTGCAATTTGGCGACTCTCAAAGGAAGAATTTGAGCGAAGAAAGTCGCTAAATCAAATTGGCTTTAAGAAAGATAAAAATGATGAATGGCAGATTTACACAAAAACTTATCTTTTTGACGAAGATGGTAATCGAAGAAAAGTAAAAGCACGAAGTATATTAAAGCAAGAACAAGTAGGATTCACTCAAAATGGAAATAAAGAAAACGAAGAAATTTTCGGTAAAAGAATATTTCCAAATCCAAAACCAGTTGAATTGGTTAAATATTTAGTTGACTTTATAACCAGTAAAAATAATGATGACATTATCCTTGATTCTTTTGCAGGTTCAGGCACAACGGCACACGCATTATTGGAGCTCAACAATGAAGATAATGGCAATAGAAAGTTTATTTTGGTTGAACAAGAAGATTACGCCAATACCATTACAGCAGAAAGAGTTCGCAGAGTGATTAAAGGCGTAAAAACTGCCAAAAGTGAATTGCTCAAAGAAGGAACAGGCGGTTCGTTCAGTTACTTTGTATTGGGTGATACTATCGAGATGGAAAGCTTATTGAGGGGTAAAAATTTACCATCATACACCGAATTTGCTCGTTACCTTTTCTACACCGCCACAGGCGAAGAATTTAACGAAAGGGCAATCAATGAGAAAACAGGCTTTATTGGAGAGAGTAAAAATTATGAAGTGTATTTGTTTTACAAAGCAGATATTGATTGGCTAAAGAAAAACGCTTTGACATTGGAGCTTTGCAAATCGCTCCCGAAATTTAAGAACAAACAGCGATTGGTTTTTGCACCTGCAAAATATATGGACGACCATACATTGTTGGATTACCGAATTGATTTTTGCCAGTTGCCTTACGAAATTTATAGAATACATAAGTAATGAAAAAAGAACAAATACAAGCACTTTTTCAGCAGTTTGAAAGCATCTGCTATGTATATGATGGCATAGAGTGTTGGAGTGCAAGAGAATTACAGAAACTTTTGGGTTACAGCAAATGGGAAAACTTTGAAAAGGTAATAGACAAGGCAAAAGAGGCCTGTAAAAATGCAGGGGAAGAAGTTTCTGATCACTTTCCTGATGTTAGGAAGGTGATAGAAGCCGGCAAAGGTGCTAAACACGAAATTGATGATATTTTACTCACCCGATATGCCTGTTACCTAATTGGGCAGAATGGCGATAGTCGCAAGGAAGAAATTTCCTTTGCCCAAAATTACTTTGCAGTTCAAACACGCAGAGCAGAATTAGTTGAAAAACGATTTTTGGAATATGAAAGAGTTAAAGCAAGAGAAAAACTCAGTCAAACAGAAAAACAACTCTCAGGTATTTTATACGAAAGAGGTGTAGATGGACAGGGTTTTGCACTAATTCGTTCAAAAGGCGACCAGGCTTTATTCCGGCTTGCTACTGTGCAACTTAAAAAGAAAATGGGAGTGCCTGACAATCGTCCTGTTGCAGATTTTCTACCCACTATAAGCATTAAAGCAAAGGATTTAGCAGCAGAAATGACAGGCTTGAATGTGCATGCCAAAGACCTGAAAGGGCAAGGTAAAATTGAAAAAGAGCACATAGACAATAATCTGGCAGTTAGGGAAATGTTGACCAAAAGAGGGATAGTTCCTGAAAATCTACCTCCTGCTGAAGACGTAAAAAAGTTGGAGAGACAATTAAGTGCAGACGAACGGAAACTACTTTCTGAAACCAAAAAGAAAAAGAAATAATGAGACTAAAGCACTATCAGGAAAAAGTTTTAAAGGAACTCAAAGAGTTTTTGAGTGCTTTGGCTGATGCTAAAAAGGAGTTTGAGGAACTTGCTGAACTCAAACCGCATTTGGCAAAGCATATCAATTTCCCGAAAGAGGCTTGGGAAAAGGCAACAAGGCGTTCTATTTATCATTCCAAAACCAACGGGTTAAATGAACCTTTGCCCGATATTTATTTAAAAGTTCCCACAGGTGGAGGTAAAACTTTGGTGGCTTGCCACGCCATTGACAATATCCAAAAGTCCTATCTCAACAAACAAACAGGATTAATTTTGTGGATTGTTCCGTCCACTCAAATTTACCGACAAACCATTTCGGCACTTAAAAACCGTGAGCATCCATATCGTCAGGTTTTGGATATTTCGAGCGGTGGCAGAACGCTAATCAAGGAAAAGACAGAAATGTTTAATCGTCTTGATATTGATGAAAATTTGGTTGTACTGATGTTAATGCTTCCATCTGCCAATCGTCAAAACAAGGAAACACTGAAGGTATTCAGAGATCAGGGCGGATTTACCGACTTTTTCCCTCGTGAAGATGATTTTGAAGGACATAAAAAACTAAAAGGCATCATTCCAAATTTAGATTGCTTCACAACCGAAATGGAAATGTTCGGCACACAAATAAAAACTTCGCTTGGAAACACTTTAAAGGTATTGCGACCGCTTGTAGTAATTGACGAAGGACACCGTGCCTATGGAGAACAAGCAAGAAATACGATACGCAATTTCAATCCATCTTTTATTCTTGAACTTTCGGCAACTCCACCACCCAACAGCAACGAGTTGGTAAAAATCACAGGTCGGGAGTTGCACGAAGAAGAAATGATAAAGTTGGACATTCACCTTACCAACAAAACCAGTTTGGATTGGCAAGATACCTTGTTGGCAAGTTTTGAAAAACGAAACGATTTAGAGAAAAAAACCAAGGAATTCGAAGGAAACACAGGGGAATATATTCGTCCGATTTGCTTGATTCAGGTCGAAAGAACAGGAAAAGACCAAAGAGATAAAAAATTCATTCACGCAGAAGATGCCAAAGAATATTTAATCAAAAAATGCAATGTTCCCGAAAGTCATATTGCCATAAAATCAAGCGAAAAAGACGATATTGAAGGCATAGACCTATTTGCCAATGATTGCGAAATACGTTATATCATTACCAAACAAGCCTTACAAGAGGGTTGGGATTGTTCTTTTGCCTATGTGCTAACTATTTTAACCAATCCATCATCTGCAACAGGCATTACGCAGTTAGTAGGCCGAATTTTAAGACAGCCCTTTGCAAGAAAAACCAAAATCACAGATTTGGACGAGTGTTACGTTTACACATTCCGCCAAAATGCAAGCACTTTGGTAAGAGACATTAAAAAAGGGTTGGAAGATGAAGGATTAGGCGACATTGCAGGCAGAATTGTAAGTGATGATGCAGGAACAGACACAGGCGGTTTAAAAGACCGTGTAATGCAATATCGTTCGGGCTTTAAAATGTTTGAAGGGAAAATCTATTTGCCAAAATTCGTTATTCAGGAAAAGGAAAGTTGGCGAGATATGAATTTTGAAATTGATATTCTCAGCGAAATAGATTGGGAAAGCATCAATATTGATGAAATAAAAAACCTTTCACTCCAAAACAAACGAAACAAAGAACAGGAAATCGCTTTAGGTTTAAGTGATGAAGAAAAAGAGTTGCTCAAAGAAACAGGCAGAGAAGAAAAATCAGGCACATTAGAAATTGATGAAGTATTTCTGACAAGACAGATAACGGAAATCATCCCGAACCCTTGGCATTGTTTCCAAATTGGAGAAAAAGCAATTCAGATGCTTTTAGAAAAATACGAACGTGAAATAGTTGCAGCCAATTTTGTTTTCATCATTGAAGAACTCAAAAAGATTTTAGAGAAAGAACGAAACCGTTTATCAGAACAGGTTTTTAGAAAAATGGTTGCCGACAAAAAACTATGCTTCTTCCTGATTACTGACAAAGGAGGTTTTGAATTGCCATCAAGAATAAAAGTAAAGAGCAACAAACAGTTGGTGCGTAACGACAACACACCAATTCAAAAATCATTGTTCGACTATGTTCCCGAAGAAAACATCAACCTCCTTGAAAAATCGGTTGCCATTTACCTTGACGAGCAAGAAAAACTATTGTGGTGGTATCGCAATATGAGCAGACAAGACTACCACATACAAGGTTGGAAGCGAAATAAAATCTTTCCTGACTTTCTTGCAGCAGACAAACTAGAAGATAAAGACGATTACAGAACGGTGTATGTTTTGGAAACAAAAGGTATTCATCTCAAAAATGAGGATACCAAATACAAACAAGACGTATTCACACTTTGCAATGAATTGGGAGCGAAGAAAGCCTGGAAAGAACTGTTTGATGAATTTCCTGACCATAATTTTGAATTTCAGGTAATTTTTGAAGACGAGTGGCAAAATAAAATCAACAAACTATTGGATTAAATCCTTGCTCTTCACTGCAGCACTAAGCACCAGTCCCGCAATCGTTAACCCGAAAATGGCAGGAATATGGGAAGTAGTTCCGTTGATGCGGGCTTTTTTGCTGCACCATTCGTGATCGGCCAAATCGGGGTCGCCGAAACCATGCTTGGTTTTGGGACACATGCAGCGGTCGGTGCCGCACGATTCGTTTTCGCCGATATTGGGCAACACTTCGTCGCTGTAAACGCACATGAATTTGCGGGCTGGTTTTTCGCCCTGCCGGAATTTTCGGCGGAGCATGGCCGCGAGCGGACAGCCCTGTACTTTCCAGAATTCGGCTACCCTGATGCGGGTCGGGTCCATTTTGAGAGCGGCTCCCATCGATGAGAATAGAGTTGCGTTGGTTTTGCAGGCTTCCTGTATCAGGTGTATCTTATTCTCAAGGCTGTCGATGGCATCGATAATAAAGTTGTAATTGCCGAGCCCGAACGATTCGAAGGTCTCCTTGCTGTAAATCTGCTGAAGGGCATTGATTTGTGCATTCGGATTGATTTCGAGCAGGCGCTGTTTAAGCACTTCGGTCTTGACCTGTCCAACGGTTTTGGTAGTGGCCAATAACTGCCTGTTAACATTGGTAATGCATACCCTGTCGGAATCAACCATGGTTATATGACGAAAACCTGAACGCACCAAACTTTCAGCACACCAGCTTCCAACCCCTCCAATGCCAAATATGATGACTTTTTTCTGTGCAATAGCGCCCATAGCTTCACGCCCGAGCAATAATTGATTGCGCTGAAAAATTCCCTTTTCTATGCCCATCTACGACAAATATTTTTAATTTCAGGCTGCAAAAATAAGCAAAAAGTGCCGGGTTGAGTTGAAATGATTTGTTAATTTAAGCGATGAACCCCGCTAAAGGTCAGGTCAACACCCCCGGAAGCTGCTTTTTCCACATTTCGTAATACCGGGTACCTTCTTTGAATAAGCTCCCGTGTGTGCCTTCTTCTATTAACTCGCCCTGTTCTAATACAGCTATCTTATCAGCATCGCAAACACTACTCAAGCGGTGTGCAATAATCAGAATCGTTTTCCCCTGATCCTTCAGCCTTTGTATAACAGCCTTCACATTTTGTTCCGAAGCTGAATCGAGCGATGAAGTAGCTTCGTCGAAAATAATTATTTCCGGATTTTTATAGATTGCCCGGGCAATGGCCAAACGCTGCTTTTCACCTCCGGAAACAGAAGCGCCATTTTCTCCGATTTGCGTATTGAATCCCTGTGGTAACTTCCCGATAAAAGTCATCATGCCCAATTCCTGAAAAATAGACAGAATTCGATCCATATCAGGATCAAACTCCCCTAAGGCAATATTCTCAATAATATTTCCTGAGAAAAGCGTCAGTTGTTGGGGCACCGAACTTACCATAGCCCTCAGACTCTCATATGAGAAGTGATTGATGTCGATATTGTTGATGGAAATGCGACCTGCATTTAACGGATATAACTTCTGTAATAATGACGCTAAAGTAGTTTTCCCTGAACCACTTTCACCAATAACTGCAGTAATTTTCCCCCGGGGTATGCACAACGAGAAATCCCTGAGCACTTCTTTTCGCGTGCCATAGGCAAAATTGATATTTTCGAAACTAACATCCCCCATGTTGTCGGGTCGGAGTTCAATTTTCTGCTCCATTGATTCCCGCTCCAGATCCATGATTTCGAAAAGGCGGTCGGCCGCAATCAGGGCATTCTGTATCGATTTGTTGGCCCCGATTAATCCGGAAACCGGTCCGGTAAAGTATCCGATAAGCGCGTAAAACGACAATAATTCGCCCGGCGTTATTTCATTGTCGATCACGAAATATGAACCAACCCAAAGCAAAACGACAGTAAAAACCCTGCTGATGAACTCGGAAGAATAATTGGAGAAAATGGAATTCTTTCCCGACTTGAAAACCGTTTTCAACAAGCTGACGAATCTCACCTCGGTTTTCATATTGCTGAAATCCTCAACACCAAACTGTTTGATTGTGCGCACAGAATTCAACGATTCTACGAGCTGACTTTCGAGATCGGCCGTATGTTCCATTAATTTCCGTTCCTGCTTCTTGTTCAGCTTGTTGCTAATCAAATAAACAAGTGCGTACAAAGGAATAACCACAAGCATTATCAATGCGAGTTTCCAGCTATAAATAAACATCAATCCAAACGAAAACAAAACAATAAACAGATTCACTATCAATGTGATAGAAACATCATTGATGAAAGCACGAATTTTCACCGCATCATTTATCCTCGATATTATTTCACCCACTCTCATGGTATCGAAAAAGCGCTGAGGCAATCGGAGCAGATGTTTGTAATAACCCAGAATTAAACGTGTATCAATTTTTTGACCTGTTTTAAGCATGAATAAGGTCTGATAAATGCCTGTGAGTATTTGAAACAATACGATAACAAGCATAGCAAGACTCAGAAGATTCAGCAGCTTTAATCATGCCGAAAACATTAGTGCCTTTCGTATCGGTGCCGGCAATCTGACGAATACGCGCAACCGGCATCTCCAGTTTGTAGAATGAAGCAACCGACGCCAGACAGGCAGCTCCGCAATCGGTGATATCCCTTTGTTTTACCTTAATTCCCATCGTTTTGGGCTATGAGTTTGGGATTAAGCCAATGGTCAACTTTATCGAAAAGCAACTGTGCCAGACTGCGACGGTTCAAATGAAACCGGGCAGTGAAAGTTAAGCCTTTCAGGATAACACCCTGATAGCCGTTTTTCAACTCTAAAGTGTTCTTATACAAGGTACATCGCACCCTGAACATGGGCTTCTGATCGACGAGAATTACATCCTGAAGTATTTGTGTTATTTTTCCCTGCACCATGCCCCAGTCGCGGTAATTAAAAGCGTCGAACTGGAAACTTACTTCCTGATTTTTCCTCAGATAGCCAATATCGGCAGGTGAGATAAAGCATTCTGCCAACAACTCATCACCTGAAGAGATGAATGCGAGATTCTGAGTCGGAGAAATGAAGTTCCCCTTTTGAAAACCGGCTACCTGCACCAGTGTACCCGGAGCAGGAGCAAGAATCACAAACTGTTTCTTCTCTTTCTCCAGTTGCCGGATATTCGATTCATGCTCACGAATCTTCTGATTCAATGCTGTTTGTTCCGATATCCAGTTTGATTTACACTCCTTTTCAAACGCATACATTTGCTCACGGGCTTTATCATAATTATTTCCGGATAGCAGATACTCATGGGTCGATATCACTTTCTGCTCATAAAGGTTTTTCTGAGTTTCAAGTTCCTGCTGCAGGTAATTTATCATCAACTGATACTCACTCATTTTGGCTTTGAACCGGGTATATTCTCCCTGATATCTTTTTGTTGTAAGTTGTGTGTGCCTGCCCGACAATAAACTGTGAATATCCTGTACAAAAAGCATATTTTCCTCTATCAATCTCTGAGCTAAGGCAATTTGCTCGTCGTGCTTTTCAGTATTCAGGACAAGCAGTGTGTCGCCAGCATCAACCAATTGATTCTCAAGCATGCGGTATGAAACCACTTCCCCGTAAACGGCAGTTTGGATGACCGTATTTTCGTGTGGCGAACGAATTATACCGCGACTTTGTGTACTTATGTCCACATAAATCAGGGGTAGGGATGCCATAGCACCCAGCATCATCAGGAGTATTAAAAGATAAATCGCCCTGCTCCTGCGACTAATGCGGGTGTGGTAACATTCAACAGAGTTTTCAATAATTTCAGGAGGGAAAAGTTGAGGCATCCTTAATAAATCTTTAATTCAGTTTCGTTAATCTGTAAAGTATTCTTTTAAGAATTAGTTTCGCAATATCTTCTAATCTTAAGGTAGGTATTTTTTAAAAATTGACATCAAATCTATCTTTCCCGCATCAAATGTAAAGTGAACCCCACTCTGGCTCCCCAGTGTTCACCGAGCATGACTTCTTCGGGAAGGTATCCTTTGGTTTTGTAAATCATGCCGGCGGCCAGACTAAGTGCATTTCCCGACCTGGCTTTTAGCAATTTGTAGCTCAGATTTAGATCGACAGCACCTCCCACAAACGATTCCGTAGTGGTGAAACTCAAATTCTCAGGTTGACTCCAGAAATGACCCTCAATGGTGGTTAATAAACCCCTGGTGATTTCATAATCGATTAATTTTGCACCGGCTCCCATAAACCAGTTGTTTTTATTCTGAAACTGTCTTAAATAGGCATGAATATTTAGCTTATTGTTTATCTGTATCAGAAAATTCTCGTCGATATGATCGCCAAAAGGCGTCATCAGATAACCCGAACTAACACTGAGTCTGAAATTCTCTTTATTGATGAGATTCAGTGACCTCACAAAAAACGGACTGGCTAAATTCAGCAATGATCTTAAACCAATCCTTCGTAAAAATGGTTTTTCTTCTTCGCGGATATCGTTATAAAAATTATAGCGTTTGAATGGGTCGTTCGGTCGGTGTAGGTGTTTGATGGCTCCATACACATCATGGCCAACAATATCATTCAATAAATCATTTTCGTTTTCTTCAATGAAAGGCTTAGCCAGTGGAATTAAACTGCTGGCAAAATAGGTCATTGCAGACAATCTTCTCATGTAAATTTCCACAAATAGCAACCTATAGTCTTCTTTTTTAAAGAAAATAGCCTCTTCAGCCCTTTTGGCCAGCATATAATCTGATTCGATACCGGCAGTATGCAAGCGAATGTAAGCAGGCAGATTTTCATGCCTCAGTTTCATTAGTTCTGAATCACGAACTCCATTCACGTAAGCTACCCCATCTAAATTAAATAGGGGTTGTGATATAGAACCAATATTGAGAGCGGTAAGAATGGAACGATGGCCTTCTTCATGAGTTAAAGGAACAAGATAATATGAGGCCGCAGCCTGAATAAGCCGGGCTATTCCGGGAGATTTGACCAATTTATACAATTCATCTGATAATAAACGATAAACTGAAAGATAATTAACATTTGATTGTCTCATTGTCATCAGACCTACGGGAGAATCCTGTATAATAAGTTCATACGACTTTTCCCGGAAAGCAATTGTGTCGTGATTTTCCGCTGAATAACTGTTCTGAAAAGACGTAAAGAGTAAACACAAAGGAACTATTGTCTTCACGAAACCGGATATCATTTTTTTACTCATAAAAACTGAATATGTAAAGTCAAAATTGTTTTTGCAGAATACCCCGTAATTTAATCAAGCTGTTTAAACTCCCTTTTAAACTACGGGACTTTGTTTTATTTACAGGATACTGATACTTACTGCTTATTTTGTTTTATTATAAATCCCTTCACCAATTAAATAACCTATCAGGAATAACGCAATTAAGGCAATAATTTCTCCTCCGGTCACTTTCAGTGCTTCTTCCCGGTTCAACTCAACCACATCGTAAGAATTTAAATCAATGTTTCTCATAATATATTCATTTTTAAAGTGTGTGACATTTGATTATTGATCAATGAGATACGACACAACTATGCCTGTTATAACTCCTGCAAGCAAAACCAGTAAAGTAATTGGCACGCCTCCCGTGGTTTCTTTCATTTCTTTGGCATTCATCTCATGGACACCAATAGCATTCAGATCAAAATTTTTCATTATTATAAAATAAAATAGGTTTGCACCACAAATTCAAGTCTGTGGCATGACTCTTTGTATCTGCGCAAATACGGCGACAAAAATAAAAATCCTGTTTAAATGTTTATGGAGGTATTTCCGTCTAAGAAGTGTAAAATTGTGAATCTGCACTGTTGAAATTTTGCATATATGAGTTTGCCAGTTAGTTAGGGCTATTCCGAAAAGGCAAGCAAAACAACAAAACATTACAGAAACCAAAAAAAATTTTACGATATGCGTAATGGCGCTTCCATCAAAAAAAACTGTAACCTCTCCCATGCTGTGAACTGACCACCGGTGGTGTGATGCATTTCCAGAATTTCCGGACTAAACCCATGCATAGCCGCATAGATGCCGGCAGAAAGACCTGCCACCCCTCCGCCGATAATGACAATCCTTTTCATACTGCCTGATTAAAATTTGATATGCCAACAGGGTCAAACCGACAGCAAGTTTAATCATAATCAGCGATTTATAGCGAAATAAGATTACATTTCGATTAAGAAAATTTTTTCTATTTCAACACCAGCTTCGATCCAAACAGTTCGCCTCTTTCACCGGCAATTTTCACAAAATAGATTCCGGAAGCCATGCCTGCACGTTCGAAAATACTGTTCGATTCACTGATAATTTCTTTTCTGATTGTTCGGCCGCTTAAATCGGTAATAATCATTTGATACGGACGACTCAGGTCGATATTCGGCAAATCGACTACAAAATGTGTGGTAGCCGGTTGCGGATAAACCACTGCCGAAAGCAGGGGTGTTTGAGGCACAGAGGTAGCCGGACATGCCACTGCTTTTACAGTAAATTTACTTCCCGAAGGAGCATTGTACTCATAACATGTGGTTTGTGTAACTCCTGTGATATCCACTGATTGAGGATTTCCGTTTCGGCTGAAGATGACATTGATGGCTGTGATACTTGCAGCAAAAGTGTGTGTAAACCAACCATCACCCTTGTCGGTCATAGGCTGTCCCGGCCAGGAAGTAAAAACATTACCATTGCTGTTCCATGCCCACAAATACACAGGCGTTGTTCCCCAGTCGGTAGGGCGTTTAAATAATACGGTAATTCCGCCTGGCAGAGGTTCGGGATCGGGTATATTGCTGGTAATAACGATTTTATAATCCTGACCGTTGTTGTTGTCCCAGTTGTTATTTCCATGATTGATTACAAAATTGACCCCGTTTACCTTCTGAACTGCATTATTGAACGGACCCAATGTTACCTGCCACCGATCACCCACCTTCACAAAGGGTGTTTCGACTGCTGAGCCGCTTGTGGTGATTGTTCCTTCAGGTCGATACACAGCATTTGGAGTAGTCCAGCTACCACCTACACCGTTTACACCCCAATGTAGTTTGCTGGCCGCAGTGGCTGTGCTGCTGGTGATTATTATAACACTATCCTGATTGGGAGTTTCGGGTTTCCAACTTACACCGCCGGTACCACCGGCTGTTTCTCCATCGCCGCTACCCACATACACATGCTGGATGGGTGTTCTGAAGATATTGCCTTTGGCATCCACTGCTTCCACGTAATAATCAATCAGTACATCTTTTTGTCCTGCAATTTCTGCATAACACAAATCGGCTTTGGCTTGTGGTGTGATGAAGAAATTCAACTCCGGATCGTTCGTGGGGTCGGCAGTCATGGGTCGGCGGTTCATTTCCATGCTTTGCCACGCACCAACCTCATCGCCACCGGCATAGGTGTTATTCTGAATGCTGTTGATGGGATTCCAGCCATCATTATCGATGCGGTATTTTAGCGTAACCGACTGCAGACCGCTCACATCATAGGCATAAGTCCACACATGAAAATCGCTCGAATAATTCACTTTTTTGTATCCGGTAGTCGGACCAAATCCCACCGATCCGGGATTGTACGGAAAACGCTGCGGAATGAACACCGAAGGAGCTGTATTATCCACGCCAGGTTTGGCATTAATTACCTGTTGCGCATAACCAATGGCGATATTGCCTGTCATTGAGGGTTTCACTTCCATATCCTCGGCTTTACCATAATACATGAAGCCCGAATTCAGTCCTCCGAAATAAAAATGCCAGGCTTTTTCGGCATTGCTTGCAGCCGTTCCACCATCCGCAATTCTATCAATCCGCAGATTTCCGCCTTCGAGGTCTTCGGCCATGGTCACAAAATTCTCGGTAGCTGTAATCACTGCCCAGTTGCGCGCATCTTCAGTCCAACCATCGGGATTGAAGCGATAATCGGTTTTGTTGTACAACGGCCATAACCAGTTGATATACTGCGGATGTCCCCAGTCGCTTTCGGCATTAACCCAGGCACCATCTTCCACACGCACAATAGCATCGGCAGGTACAGGGTGGTCTTTCAGAAATTGCTGGATGGTAGTGGGTTTGTAGCCGGCATTGGCTGCTCCGTGTGTAAAACTGTTCACCGCCTCGTAGTAGTAACTGCTGCCACCTCCCCAGGCATTATCGCCATCGTGGGCCAGCAGTAATATCGTGGGGCGACTTACACTACTGAAAGGTTCGAGTTTGGCCTGCACATCGCCTACATTAGCACCGCTGTAACCATCTACATAACCGAAATAATTACACATGGGAACAACATCAATTTGGTAAGCTATGCCCGTTTCGGGGTTGATATACTGCGCTTTATGCGCCTGATAACTGTACGGAACAGCCAACCGGTTGCCCCTGCCGTCGATGGTAGCGTCAAACCAATTTACTCCGGCAGCGGGCACCTGGTCAGCTCGGTTGGGAGCATCTACATTGCCATTAATATTATATGGATGCACATAGTCTGATAGTGTACGGGCGAGTTTGCTGTTGGGAATTACCGACCATTCGATGCCGCATTCGACCAAGGTTTGAATGATACGTTCCGAAAAAGCAGCTTCGGCAGGCCAGTAACCTTTGGAGGTGTTTCCGTAATATTTGAAGCTGGTATATTGATGCGCCTGAATTTGTTTTTTGAGTGTCCGCGCACTCACCAGAGGCGATAATGCATGGTCCCAGGTGAAGTTCACCACATCGAGACGCGGGAAACCTCCTGATGTTTTCCACCCAATAGCTTCTTTGTAATGATTCATCCATCCCTGAGAATATCCCCATTGATTTTTGGCTCCGAGCGATTGCAGGTTTTCGAGTAAACCGGCTGAAATACTCAGTTGAGCACCGGCATCGGCCAAACTGCGGATACTGTTCACTGCATCGCGGGGCGATTTCTGGTATGCATTTACACGGTCGGCCTTCGAAAAAATCTCTTCCAGATTATTGGTTGGATGAGCCACCGCACTTCCCGGATAGCGGTTACCACCAGTCATTTTGAGTCGGTGCGATTCTTCTGCAAACTGTTTTGTTTCAGGCTTATTGACACTTTTTTCGGCCCAGTAAACCGGCTGATCCATGTGCCACAGATAAGTGGTGTAAATTTTCTGCGACAACAGCGAAGTGGCAATCAGCAAACAAGCCACCAAAAGGATATTTTTCTGCAAAAAAGGATTCATCGTATTGATTTTTAAGAGATTGAAAAACGCAAAATAACAAATCTATTCCATGAAAGATGATATGTGGCTTCTGAAAAAACCGATAAAAAGTTTGCAAACGTTTGATGTTAAACGCATCAGTGAGTACAAACACCCCTGCCATCCGGTCATTTATCATCATTTATTTGAAAATTATATGTACAAAATAGGAATTCTCGGTTTAGGCGAAGGCCGCAGCACCATTTCGGCAGCGCTGCAAAGCAATGCATGGGAACTGAAAAAGATATGCGACCTGAATGAAACACTTTGCAGGCAAAGAGCGAAGGAATTCGATTTTCATGCCTGGACTACCCGTTATGAGGACTTGCTCGAAGATCCGGAGATTGATGTAATTGGTATTTATACGCCGGATCAGTTTCATGCAACACATATCAAAATGGCTCTGGAAGCAGGGAAGCATGTGGTATGTACCAAGCCGTTGCTCAACGATTTGAGTATGGCTAATGAATTAATGGAAGTCGGTGAAAAAACGGGCCGGAAAGTTTTCGTCGGACAAAGCAGTCGTTTTTTTGAACCGATGAAAAAGCAGCGCGAAGAATTTCTGGCAGGCGAAATAGGCGACCTGGTCACTATCGAAGCTTATTATCACGCCGATCATCGCTGGTTTTTGGGCAAAGGCTGGTCGCTGCACGATTCGTTCCGATGGCTTTTTGGCGGATTAAGTCACCCGGTTGATTTGGTGCGCTGGTATATGCCCGATTTGGAGGAAGTGATGGGTTATGGCATGCTGAGCCCCAATGGAAAAGCGGGCGGACTAAAAAACGACGACACCATGCATTTCATTTTCAGGGCAGCCGATGGGCGTATTGCAAGGGTGAGCGGGGCGTATTCGGGTCCGGTGCAACCCACACTGCGCGACAGCGAGATGAGCTGCATTTTGCGGGGAAACGAAGGCTGCAGTCAGGCCGACTACATGGACCTTCGCTATGCCGTCACCAACCGCCTCGGCGAAGAGAAAGTGCTAACCTTCGACCATATGCTGAAGCACTACTTCCGTTTCGAAGGCAAATCGCACCATGCCGGCGAATATCAGAATTATCTTGAGTATTTTGCTGATTGTCTGGCAAATAACCGAACAGCCTATCCCGATTTAAAAGAAGGAACAGGCACTGTAGCGGTACTTCAAGCCATGGAGCAATCGCTAAAAAGCGGAAAGCCCGAGAAAATTACACTGCCCTAACCGACAGAACAATTTCAGCAATCAGGTGTTAATGCACACATGAAGCATTTACACAACATTTACAGTTGCGAAGATTTGCTGAAGCAGCGGCTGGCCGGGAATTTCAAACGTAAAACGGTGTCGTTTTACAGATATTTCATCATTGAGCATCCGCAGGAGTGGCGCGATAAACTCTATGCCGACTGGTTTGCAATGGGTGTGTTGGGCAAGGTGTATATTGCCCGTGAAGGCATCAATGCCCAGATTTCAGTACCCGAACATCAGGTGGAAGCTTTCATCAGCAATCTCGATAAAGCTCCTTATTTTGCCTATATGCCTTTGAAATGGGCGGTGTTCGTTACGAAAAGGCCAGCGCCTACCTGCGCCATCATGGGTTCAGCGATGTGAATCAGCTTTACGGAGGCATCATCGAATATGCCCGGCAGGTAAAGGAATTACCACCCGATGAGCGGGTGATGGTGTGTGCTTAATGTCATTATAAATATGCACAAAAGCAGATATTCAGGAGCAGGATGAGGGTGAAGTTCGATGCAGGAGAGTAATGCATAGATTTTTCGTTGATACAAACATGCCATCTATTAAAAGCAGAATTTGTGGTGATATTGGTTAATTTGCTTCCACTCTTTTAGTATATGCGGTTAAACAGTGCTTCAGCTCCATCTTTGTTGAAGGATATGCACACGAACTCTTAAACACCAACTAATAATCAGACAGGATTTACAGGATCACAGGGTCAAAAAACCTGCTCATCCTGTTAATCCTGTCATTAAAATTTATTATTTCAATCAAATCAGGCTAAAACCTGATTATTAAAGTATTCCGGCGCTTTACCTATACCTTCATTCGGGCCATCGGGAGGTAGTGAATTCAAACTTAACGATATTTCGTTGTCCAACACCACTCGTTCAATTACCGGTGATTGATATTCTCTTTTAATTGTTTCCATGTTCTGAAGATTTTTAGAATTAACGAATGATTACCTTGGTTGTTTGGTCTGAATTACCCCGACTTACTTTGACTACATACATTCCCTGCAAGAAATTTCTTCTCAGGCTTGTCGAATTTGTAGCAAGCACTTCTGAATGAATTCTTTGACCTACAGCATTATACACCTCAACGGTCGCTACTTCACCGGCACCTTCAATTAGTATCCGGTTGCCGTTACTGTAAATCTTGATTTCTGAAGAATTAAAATCAGCAGTAGTGGCTCCACTGGCCGATTTAAACAGAATGCTGAAACGGTCGCTATTTGTGGTAACGTCGGAAGTAAATGAATAGCTCTCGCCTGCAGTCAGGTCGGTTTGCGATTTTGTCAAATCATCGTAAAGTATGATGCGCGTATCATCCTCAAAACTGCGAACCTCAGTTGCTTTCAGTGTAAAAGTATTGGCTTGTCCGGTTTTGAAAGTAAGTGGCACAACGGTATTGAACGAATAATGATTCATCCCATTGATTACCAATTGCTCATTACCTACTGTGCTGAAAATTTCCGGCACAGCAGCATTATTGTTAAACATTTTGCGCGAATCATAGGCATCGAAACCATCCGAAGCATTTGCATTGAAATACACGATTGCTTCATCCTTATTAATCCCATTGCTAACCTCAAGTAGCAAAAGTCGGTTTATCGCAGCCGGAACTTTGAGCAAAGTAGTAGCCACAGTCTCCCCACTAACTACGGGATTGGCATGCGTACGCATGGCATTGGTAAAGGTGATGGTCTGATTATCAGCATTGGTTCTTATCCAGAATGCCTGCATGGGTGGCACATAACCCGTTACTGTACCTGTTTCAGCAATGTTGGTACCAACACCCGAAGTTGTGTTCACCGTTTCAAATTGATAGCTTGCTCCTTTGGTTCTGTACCATATGGATTTCTCCACATTGGCATTGGCATTGATGGCCGCCATGGCATTCAAATAGGATGGATACGGATTACCGATGAGGTTGAATCCGGGTTTCGGATTTGGAAGCTCAGTACCATGTTTAATGCCTGAACGCGATAGGCTGATAATTATCTCACCATCATTCATATTGCCTGAAAACTGCACATTACCAGTTGAGGTTGATTGAGTAATATAGCCTCTGCCCACTTCCAGAACTTCATTCGAAGGCACTTCCACCCAATCGGCAAGTGGTTCGCTGTATTTGTAAACTTTCGACGCAGCACCGAGCAATGTAGCTGCTGTTGCACCGGCTACAGGTGGGGTAATGTACCAATTGCGGTTGGTTGTCAGATATTGGTGGATGGTGGCCGGGTTAACAACAGTAACACTGCCTGTATTCACTAAAGTTGCTGTACCGGAAGCATTGCTATTCAACACCAAATTAGTAGCTGTAAGACTACCCGAAACGGTAAGTCTGGCATTTGCTGCTACAACAACAGAATTTGCAAGTGGTGTTGTAGCCTGATTATTACCTCTGTGAGTCCCGGAAATAATCAATTCTCCTCTATTCACTGTTAGATTACCGTTATAGGAGTTTGATGTTCCCGATAATGTAAGTTTGCCTGTTCCTACCTTGGTAAGGTGGGTGTTATTACCAATATGACTATTTCCCCCGGTGCTATATCCGCCCAAATTGGTAATTGAACCAGCAAACTCGCTGTTTTCGTTCAAGGCTCCAACACTCCAGGTGATGTTGCGATCCAATGCAGAGGAACGACCCCAACCCAGCCTAGTGTTAGCTTCACCCGCAAGCGTACCCACATTGATGGTACTGGACGATCCCTGATTTACATTGATATAAAACATCGCTGCTCCTTTCAGGTTTAACTTTGTATTTGCCAAATAAGTTGGAGAAGCAGATGTCATTCCCATTCTGTTATCTGTACCTGTACCATTCAGTTCAAGCTCTGAACCTGCAGATAAAGTGCCTGATGCAACGAAATCAAATGCACGGGTATTGTCATTACTTGCATGATTAACTCCTGCATTAACTGTGATTTTCACTCCATTACCAGCTGTCATTCCGTTGATAAGCGAAGTACTGTTATTTCCGACATTGATGGTTGACGAAACTCCGAATGTAGTAACGGGAATAGTTACGGAACCAGCACCCAAATTGAATGATGCTGCACCTGTAATGTTAGCAGCTGAACCCAATACACCGGTCTTGTTTAAAGTGATATTACCTCCGGAAATTTGAGTGATTGAACCCAGACTGTTAGTTACCCCCAATGTTAAATTATCACTTCCTGACAGATTAATATTCATGGCTCCGGATCCGTAACTACTCAGCACCCCTTTACTTAAAAAATAAATCCATCAATTCAGATTAGTTTTATGGAGTCCTTTTCCCAGTTTTCTCATTTATGTTGACCGAACACTGTTTTATCCTTTAGCGTGCATATTCGAAGATTTGCTGAATATTTTTAATTATTTTTTTTCTTCTAACTCAATGATACTGAATATTTTAATATTTTTCACCGTGAAATAAACCCGGAATAATTTGGCCATTTCACTGATATTCATTATCTTAGAGGCGTGAAAGAGCCAGTATTAGACATAGCTTTGGTATTAAAATCCATCAATGGTAAAATTGATGAATTGACTCATCAGCTGAATGCCGCAAACAAACGGATTGATTTCTTAGAAAGAGAGAATGCCTATTTAAAAGCACGTTTGGCTATTTATGAAACACCCAAAGATAGTCATAACAGCAGCATACCTCCTTCAAAGATTCAATAGCAGTACAGGCAGAAAGGGCTAAAAAGTTGCAGGCAAAGTGTTCGTTACGAAAAGGCCAGCGCCTACCTGCGCCATCATGGGTTCAGCGATGTGAATCAGCTTTACGGAGGCATCATCGAATATGCCCGGCAGGTAAAGGAAATGAACCTACCCTCGCTTTTCAAAGGAAAAAACTTTGTGTTCGATGAGCGTTTGGGCGAGCGCATCACCAACGACATTATTGCCCAATGCCACCAGTGCGGCGCACCCTGCGACACCCATACCAACTGCACCAATAACGATTGCCACCTGCTGTTTATCCAATGCCCCGTTTGTGCAGCCAAATATCATGGCTGCTGCAGCGACGAATGCGCCAGGGTGATACAATTACCTCCTGATGAACGGATTAAAATGCGCGCTCAATTTCGGGAGAAGTACGCTCAAACGCAGATTTTCAGAAGCAGGAGGAGGGTGAAGTCTTTATTGCTAAACGAATACCAACCTTGCCCGGCAACTCGTTTTACCGTTGCAATGCAGTTCGAAAAGGAACTCTTCCTCGTTCTTCGGTAATAAGTAAAGTTTCACTTCGTCGCCATATAAAATCTCGTTCATAAAATTAACATCGAAGCGTTTTACCCTGCGGTTTTTGTAATGCTCAAGACTGAAGCAATTGCTGATCCACTCCACATAGCGCATGGTGTTCACATGCCGGTTGAAGTCGATGTGGCTGTATTTGGCTCTGAAGGTATCAGTCAGTTGTCCTCCTGTCTCGTTCAATTTCATCGGTTTAGCTATCGGAACGGTTACATCCGACGAAAAATCGCGGATATTTTCCAGACTGTACAAATCCTGCGCTTTGCGGGTCTCATGGTTAATCATTGCCCAGGTAGATATTCCGTAGCCAATGATTTCCATTTTACTATTACAGATGCAGAAATTACGGTTGGTGCTTGCCCTGCCCACGCCCTCAATCCATGTTTCGATGTGGATGGTTTCGTATTGGGGTGGGAAATAATCGACTTCGAGCGCAAAACGCAGCAACACCCACGACAAACCCTGATCGTTGAGTTTCTGCATTCCGAAGCCATTCTCGTGAGCATTGTAACCGGCCGTTGTAAGCAGCAAATCTGTTAATGACGAAAGCGTTATCTGAAAGTTGAAATCCACCGATTGAGGGGGAATTTCGAATGAGTAGGTTTTTTTTGGGGGGGGCATGTATTAATTAGGTTGTCATTATTAGTTTTTTAGCACATGACAAAAAAGTATATGGCGATATAATTCTTTGTCATGTGCTAAAGTTATTTTCATATACATTCCGCTGTTTTGTTTTTTTCGGCTTGCTGCTAACGTTTTGCAGCTTGCCGCAGTGGGGGAATTCGGAGCACCAAACTGTCAACACACCACAAAAGTTGATGCGAGGTAGAATGTTCAATTAACCACGTCACCCGCCAGCCAAACGCCAGTTGAACTAAACCCGCCTGCGCGGGTAGCCTGCAACAAAAGTAATTGATTCTTTCTTAAATTCGAAGGTTTTATTAATCTTTTACAATTTTCTGAATATGAGACAGAAATCAGGTTTTACTTTTGTTGAGCAGGCCATTGCGCTTGTTTCTGAGTTTGAAAAGGTTGTTTGCATACCCGAACAACAGGTTACACTTCGGGGTCAAAGCCAGTAAACTCTTTCTTCCAAACAAACCATTTCACGCTTAAAATACATAGCACCGAATCCGGCGGGTGTAGTTCAACACTCACTTATCGCCGGGTTATGCCGACCGCTCAGGGTGCTATTTATTAGTGGGGGCATTTCTTCTTTTAACAATTATAATCAAATTGTTAATTTCAATATTTGCCATTGATTACTCTTCATCTATTAAATTTGTAACTACTAAGTCCTGTACCGAATGTAAAACTATAATTGGAATAATTGAATCAAATATTATGTAAGAAAATCCAAATACTAATCCTAAAATTGTAGATTTGACAACCTCTTTCCCTTGATAAATGTGACCGATACCAAAAATAAATGTTGAGATTATTAAAACATGAAATATTGAAAGAGAAGGAAAGATGAGTGCAAAAGCAAAAAACAAATAGCCTCTGTAAACAATCTCTTCTGTAATACCCGCTGTTAGAGCAACAAAAACCCAAGTTTTTTTCTCAAGTCTAGTTATCGGCAATAATGTTTTAGCGTATTCCGGAAGGTTTTTAGATGCTTCAAGCCTTGCCTTTTTATTAATCTTCAGTATTATTATCGAATAGACATTGTAGAAAAGATAAATAAGACACAACGCAATAAAAGGAATTACAATCCATTTATTAAGTGCAGAAGTGTTTATATTTATCCATCTAAATCCAATGTTGCTGAGTGTTATGTCTGAAAACAACAAAAGCAATAATATTAGCACAACAGGCAGCCACGACCAAATAATTGTAGATTGATATCCTTTAAGCTTTTTGTTTGTGCCATGAGATTCTAACCTTTTTAATTTATTG
>CAYGJI010000013.1:0-45470 GCA_964350125.1 uncultured Paludibacter sp.
TATATAAACAATTAATAGCCATAATCTCAAAACCAACAACCAAATCGAGATAACAGATAAAAGACATCAGAAATTAGACATTAGAAAAAAGAAAAAAGAAAAAAGGTAAAAGTCTTCACAATCTTTACTCTTTACTCTTTATTCTTTACTCTAAAATCTTGACTCTTGACTCTTGGTTCTTGACTCTAAAAAACAATATATGTGTGGTATAGTATGCGCATTTGATATCCGGCACGACGTAGCCGTGTTACGACCGAAAATCCTAAAAATGTCGAAGAAAATAAGGCATCGGGGTCCCGACTGGTCAGGTATTTATTCGAACGATCGGGCCATCATGGCGCACGAACGTTTGTCGATTGTCGACCCTAAATCGGGCAAGCAACCCCTGTACAGCAAAGACGGAAAGCTCGTGTTGGCTGTGAATGGTGAGATTTACAATCATCAGGAAATCAGAAAACACTTCGAGGGCAAGTATGAATTTCTGACCCAGTCGGACTGTGAGGTTATTCTCGCTTTGTACCGCGAAAAAGGGCCGTATTTCATGGAAGACCTCAACGGCATTTTCGCATTTGCCCTGTACGAT
Organism: uncultured Paludibacter sp.; assembly: GCA_964350125.1. Lineage (GTDB taxonomy): Bacteria > Bacteroidota > Bacteroidia > Bacteroidales > Paludibacteraceae > Paludibacter. The sequence continues at coordinate 584 of CAYGJI010000013.1, forward strand.
GTTGAGAAAAATGTATTCATGATAGGCCGCGACCACATCGGCATCATTCCGTTATATCAGGGATGGGACGATGAGGGAGGCTATTATGTGGCTTCTGAATTGAAAGCGTTGGAAGGACACTGCAGCAAGATTACCGAGTTTCTACCCGGGCAGTACTTTTACAGCGAAGATGCTGCACCTGTGAAGTGGTATGCACGCGAGTGGATGGATTATGAGAACGTAAAGGACAACAAAACTAACATTGAAGCACTGCGCAATGCCCTGGAAGATGCTGTGGAGCGTCAGCTTATGGCCGATGTGCCTTATGGTGTATTGCTTTCCGGCGGTCTCGACTCGTCGGTTATTTCGGCCATTGCCAAAAAATTCGCACCACGCCGTATCGAGAGCGGAAACAAGGAGGAAGCCTGGTGGCCGCAGCTCCACTCTTTTGCAGTGGGTTTGGTCGGTTCGCCCGACTTAGCGGCAGCACGTTTGGTTGCCGAACACATCGGCACTGTGCATCACGAAATTAACTTCACAGTACAGGAAGGACTTGATGCCATACGTGATGTGATTTACCACATCGAAACCTACGATGTTACCACCATCAGGGCAAGCACCCCCATGTATCTGCTCGCGCGGGTTATCAAGTCGATGGGTGTAAAAATGGTACTTTCGGGCGAAGGTGCCGACGAGATTTTCGGCGGATACCTGTACTTCCACAAAGCCCCCAACGCCGAAGAGTTTCATAAGGAAACAGTACGCAAGCTCGATAAGCTGCACCTATACGACTGTCTGCGCGCCAACAAGTCGCTGGCAGCCTGGGGTGTGGAAGGCCGCGTTCCTTTCCTCGACAAAGAATTCATGGATGTAGCCATGCGACTCAACCCCAAAGACAAGATGGCAGGCAAGGGCCGCATTGAGAAGTGGGTATTGCGCAAGGCCTTCGAAAACTATCTGCCGGCGAGCATTGCCTGGCGCCAGAAAGAGCAATTCTCCGACGGTGTGGGCTACAGTTGGATCGACACCCTGAAAGCACTCACATCCGAAAAAGTAACCGATGAAATGATGGCCAAAGTAAACGTAACCTACCCTATCAATCCGCCCATGACCAAAGAGGAGTACTACTACCGCACCATCTTCACCGAACATTTCGGCTCCGACCCTGCAGCCAGCTGCGTACCCTCAGTGCCCTCCGTGGCCTGCTCCACCCCCATCGCTCTCGAATGGGACGAAGCCTTCAAAAAAATGGTCGACCCCTCGGGCAGAGCCGTAGCCGGCATACACGAACAATCGTACGAGTAAAAGCTCCTTTTTCGATAAACAGTTAACTATCAATAGACCAGTGCGAGTGGAAATAACCCATAGCATGATGTAGTGTTTAGCAAAATAAAAAACCAAAAGCCACAGGATATTCTTCATCACCTGCGGCTTTTGCGTTATTATCAGAAATGGAAATTCAATCGCTTGATTCCGGACTTTAAACTCCCAGAGAAGCTCTTGCAGAATCAATTTTCAGATTAGCTGCTACGTCGGCTGCATCGTAATCTTCGCGGCTTGTCATTTCGCCACGCACTTCGATATAGAACTTGATTTTGGGTTCGGTACCCGACGGACGTACAGAGATTTTGGTGCCATCCTCGGTAAAATACTGCAATACATTGGAAATGGCGGGCATGTCTAAATCGGTTACTTCACTGGTAATTACATTGGTTTGTTTCAGCGTTTGATAGTCTTTGATGATGCGGATAGCCGACCCGGCTAATTCTTTCGGTGGATCGTTCCGGAAATTGGTCATGATTTGTGCAATTTCCTCAGCTCCGGATTTGCCTTTTCTGACTACCGATATTCCTTTTTCTTTACCATAGCCATACTCGATATATATATCTTTCAGCAGTTCGTAAAGTGTTTTGCCCTGATCTTTTGCCCAGGCGGCAATTTCGGCCATCAGTGCACAGGATGAAACGGCGTCTTTGTCGCGTACAAAAGTTTCGGGCAGGAAACCGTAGCTTTCTTCGCCTCCACCGATGTATTGTTTCACACCTTCCAACTCACGGATAACACTGGCTATCCATTTGAACCCTGTATAGCAGTCGTAACACTCAACACCATTTTTTTCAGCAATTTCTTTAATGATTTCGGTGGTAACAATGGTTTTAACCACATATTCGTTACCCGTCAACTTGCCAAGTTCTTTCCATCTGCGTATCAGGTAATAAATAAACAGTAAAGCTGTCTGATTTCCGTTCACTAATATCCATTCACCTTTGTCGTTTTTAACCGAAATACCCATGCGGTCGGAGTCGGGGTCGGTGGCCATCACCAAATCAGCATCGGTTTCGATGGCCTTTCTGATGGCCATATCGAGTGCTGCCGGCTCTTCCGGGTTAGGAGAGTAAACGGTTGGAAAATCACCGCTTACCACATTTTGTTCAGGTACCGGAATTATATTTTCAAAACCGAATGCTTTGAGCGCACGAGGAACCATTGTAACCGCAGTACCATGGATCGGGGTAAACACAATTTTCAAATCTTTGTGTCTTTTGATAGCCTCGGGCGACAAAGAGATGGTTTTCACCATGTCGATGTAAAGCTGATCCACTTCTTCACCAATAATCTCAATCAGTTCAGGTTTACCTGAAAATTTAATGTCATTTACATCGGTGATTTTGATTACTTCGGCAATCACATTTTCGTCGTGCGGAGCTATCATCTGAGCACCATCATCCCAGTATGCCTTATAACCATTGTATTCTTTGGGGTTGTGCGAGGCTGTCAGTATAATGCCACTCTGGCAGCCAAAATGCCTGATTGCGAAAGAAATTTCGGGCGTGGGGCGTAAATCTTCGAATAAATATACTTTGATGCCGTTGGCTGAAAAAATATCTGCAGAAATTTCGGCAAATTTGCGACTGTTATTGCGACAGTCGTGTCCAATCACCACTGAAATTTGTGGAACATTCGGGAATTGGGAAATCAGATAGTTACTTAAACCCTGAGTTGCAGCCCCAACAGTGTAAATATTCATCCTGTTAGTGCCGGCCCCCATAATTCCGCGCAAGCCCCCGGTACCGAATTCGAGATCGCGATAGAACGATTCAATCAACTCGGTCTTTTCCTCAGCTTCCATCATTCGCCGAACATCGTCCTTAGTAGCTTCATCGTAGTTGCCGCTTATCCACTTCTGCGCCCTGGATATTACTTCGTTTAACAATGCATTATTCTCCATAAATGTTTGATTTTGAAAATATTATAAAAGTTATTAGTTCAAAAAAGGGCTTTTATTAAACCAAAAACAAAAGTAGCTAAAAAGCATTAACTGACAAAATTGCAGATTTATTTTAAAACCCAAAGGGTATTAATTTTGTTATAATCAAAACTTTCGGAAGAAAATTATTAAACTTTTCGTTACATTTGCAAAGATAAAATTTACGATACATATGACAGTCAACTATTCGGAACAACTACATAATATCCTGGAATTCAGTCGCCAGGAAGCAGAACGTTTAGGCAACAACTACATTGGCCCCGAACATCTGTTGCTGGGATTGCTGCGCAATGGTCAGGGTATGGCCATGCAAATACTACGGGATTGCAAAATTGATATCAACAGAATCAAGCAGAACATCGAAAGTCTGATACGTTCAGACAACGAGCCTTCTGTAGGCGATATTCCTGTTTTGCGTACCACAGAGCGAATCAAGCGTATCATGGAACTCGAAAGCCGTTTCGATCAAAAGGAAATTGCTGATACCGAACACCTGCTTTTAGCCCTTTTGAAGGAAAAAAATAACCTGGCAGTGGCGGAGTTGAATCAGCAGAATCTTACCTACAATCAAGTGCGTTTGTTGCTGAATTCTCCGTCAGGCAATAATCCAGGGATGAGTTCCGGATATCACGACGATGATGATGATGATGAACCTAAATCGAAGCAGTCCGGAGCGTCAGAAAAGCCGAAGGTTTCGGAAACACCTGCACTCGATTCTTTTGGTACTGATATAACCAAGGCTGCTCGCGAAAACCGCCTCGATCCGATTGTGGGTCGTGAACGCGAAATAGAGCGCCTGGCCCAGATTCTTAGTCGCCGAAAAAAGAATAATCCTGTATTGATTGGAGACCCTGGTGTTGGCAAATCGGCTATCGTTGAAGGTTTGGCGCTGCGCATAACTCAGAGAAAAGTATCGCGCGTGTTGTTCGATAAAAGGGTTGTGGCTCTCGATATGGCTTCCATCGTTGCCGGCACCAAGTACCGCGGACAGTTCGAAGAGCGTATCAAAGCCATTCTCAATGAGTTGCAGAAGAATCCGGATGTGATACTGTTTATTGATGAGATACATACCATTGTAGGAGCAGGCGGTGCACCCGGTTCACTTGATGCAGCCAATATGCTGAAACCTGCACTGGCACGTGGCGAAATTCAGTGTATCGGTGCTACCACACTCGATGAGTACCGTAAGAGTATAGAAAAAGATGGTGCTTTGGAGCGTCGTTTCCAGAAAATTCTGGTTGACCCGACCACTGCGGAAGAAACCCTGCAAATTCTGGAGAATATCAGGGATCGTTACGAATATCACCACAATGTGCGCTATACACCTGAAGCAATCAAGGCTTGTGTACGCCTTACCGACAGATATATCACCGATCGCTGTTTCCCTGATAAAGCTATTGATGCACTGGATGAGGCCGGTTCGCGTGTACACATTGGAAGTGTGACCGTTCCTGCTGAAATAGAGGCTCTTGAAAAGAAAATTGAGGAGCTGCGCAAGGAAAAACTGCGTGTACTCGGCGAACAGAAATACGAACTGGCCGGCCCTATCCGCGATCAGGAAAAGCAATGTCAGTATCAAGTTGAAGATGCTATCAGAAATTGGGAGAAAGAGTCGCAGTTGCATCCTGAAATTGTGGACGAAGAAAAGGTTGCTGAAGTAGTGGCAATGATGTCGGGTATTCCCGTTCAGCGCATTGCTCAGGCCGAAGGATTGAAACTCAGGCAGATGAAAGAAGCGCTCATTGGCAAAGTGATTGGTCAGGATGAAGCTGTGGAAAAAATAGTGAAAGCGATTCAACGTAACCGCATCGGATTGAAAGACCCTTCGAAACCCATCGGTTCATTTATTTTTCTTGGACCTACCGGGGTGGGCAAAACCCATCTTGCCAAGATATTATCAGAATTTATGTTTGATAGCCAGGATGCACTTATCCGTGTGGATATGAGCGAATACATGGAGAAATTCTCTGTATCCCGATTAATTGGAGCACCTCCGGGATATGTGGGTTATGAAGAAGGCGGACAGCTCACTGAAAAAGTGCGGCGTAAACCCTATTCAATCGTGTTGCTCGACGAAATTGAAAAAGCGCATCCTGATGTGTTCAACATATTATTACAAATCATGGATGAAGGCAGGCTTACCGATAGTTTGGGGCGCAAAATTGATTTCAAAAACACCATCATCATCATGACTTCCAATGTCGGAACCCGACAGTTGAAGGATTTCGGTAAAGGAGTTGGATTCAATATTACATCGGACAGGGAGATGGATTCCGAATTTTCTCGCGGAGTAATTCAGAAAGCATTGAACCGCACTTTTGCACCTGAATTCCTCAATCGTGTTGATGATATCATCATGTTTGATCAGTTGAATAAAGATGCCATTAAGAAAATAATAGATCTCGAACTGAAGGGATTGTACTCGAGGGTAATTTCTATGGGGTATCAGTTGCAGCTGTCCGACGAAGCCAAGGATTTTATTGCTGATAAAGGTTACGATATACAATTCGGCGCACGACCACTGAAACGGTCTATTCAGCGTTTCCTCGAAGATCAGCTTGCCGACATTGTTTTGTCGGGAGAAGTTAATGAGGGGGATGTTATCCTGATGGAATTGAACGAAGCCAAAGATGGTGTTAGTGCGAAAATTATCAGAAAAACTCCGGAACTGGTGGAGTAAATACTTACGTGTTCAGAGCCATCGCTTCAACTCATTGTACAGACGCTGAACGGGCAATCCCATTACGTTGAAATACGATCCACTGATTTGTTCTACCCCTATATATCCTATCCATTCCTGTACACCATATGAACCTGCTTTGTCGATTGGATTGAAATGGTCGAGATAATAATCAATTTCAGAAGGGTTAAATTGCGCAAATTTAACTTCTGTAGCAGTGTGGAAAGTGCGTCGACGAAACAGTGTTGAAATACAAACACCCGTAATCACTTGATGTGTTTTGCCTGACAGAAGCCGGAGCATTCTGCCGGCATCGTCGCGGTTTTTGGGTTTGCCAAGTACTTCTCCTTCCAGCAATACGATGGTATCGGCTGTAATCAACATGGTATTATCGGTCATGATATCGCTGAAAGCATTCGCTTTTTTCTCAGCCAGAAACATAGGGATTCCCACACCAATCATCCCTTTGGGAATGGTTTCGTCAACGTCTTTTACCACAACCCTGTAAGGGATATTCAGGCCCGAAAACAGCTCCTTTCTTCTCGGTGAAGAAGAACCCAGGATGATATCGAATTTTTGCAGATTATCCAGCATACTTCATATCGGATTAATTGTATCATTTTTAAAAAAGCTGAAGCAAATTGAACCCATATTGCTCTGACATAAGCCAGGCAAAAATGGGTGCATACAACACTCCGACGAACATGACAAACTTGACAAGACGCGAAGCAGCCCGATAATCTTCAGGTTTACGAGCTCTGATGAGAAGCAAAAACAAAATGCAGAGTGGCAGGCAGATACCACATAAAAAATAATACATCGACAACTTGGTTTCGAAGCGAATGAAATGATGATTGGCGAATAGTAGCATTAAGATGGTAAGCACGATGAGTACAGCCAGAAACAACAGGGTTTTCAAGCGTCCCCATACGATGGGCATGGTGTGGCATTCCAGTTCACGATCGCCGCGTTCATCCTGCATGTCTTTGATAATCTCCCTGATCCAGGTAAGGAGAAATGCAAAAACAGCAAATCCGGCAGTCCAGCCGTAAATTTCGCGGGGGAGATTAGTGCTGTAAACCAAATCGCTGAAATGCAAACTAAGAAGAGCCACTTCGGTATAACCAACCAACAAAACCGACAACGAAGCTACAAAAGCCACAACCACATTTCCAATGATTAGCTGGCGTTTATAACTTGCTGAGTAAAACCAGAGCAATCCGGGCACTACTACCATGATGAATGCCATGGTGGCACTTTTTATCTGTAACGATAGCCACAACCCTGACAAAACACCAACAGCTGTAAGTATCTGATGCAAAAGCATTGCCTGACGCTGTGAGATATCTCTGCCAACAATTACCCGATTGGGTTTATTGATTATATCAATTTTCTGATCGAAATAGTCGTTGAGCACATACCCTCCTGCAGCAATGAAAACAGTGGCGATAATCAGCAAAATAAGCGGGAAGCTATCGGTAGCGATGTTAAAACCATGTGCAAGTAAAAGCGGATTAAGTACAAACTGACTGATAATATATTGAATCAGTATAATGAAAAGCAGATTCTGTATGCGTACAATTTTCAGATAGTACATCGGTTTGTTTTTTATCTTCCTCTTCAGAAATTTAAGCCAAATGTGAAGAACATATTTCCGCCGTGAATTACAGGAACCGGGATGGTGCTGTAACGTGCAGCATTGAGATATCCATCTTCGGAAGCCAGATTGATCATCGTGGTCTTGAAATTAATTTCAGCAAAAACAGCATTGTTATTCCAGATTTTTCTACTCGTTCCAACACCCATTTGGAAAGACAACAAAAACGGGTCTGACAAAGTTGTGATATTAATCCTCTTATTACGGTTCGCCCAGGTACTCTTCTGATGAAATTCGGTAGCAGCCAGAGAGAAACCCGGAACAACTCCACCCTGAGCATAATACAAAACTTTGTTGACAGGTTTTGTTGAATATCGTGCCAGTATCGGAAATTCAACCGTATAGTAGTTTTGTAGAAAATTATTTTTGGTGGTAGGGTCGTTTAAAGATGCATCATCGAAGAGATATCCCCCCTGAATTCCGAGGAACAAACCGGATGTCAGCGAAAAATGGTTGCTTAGTTCATATGCAAGATGAAAAGCCAGGGAACCGGCGATTGTTGCTCCGTCAGTCGAAAGATCATCGTGGCGAGCAGTAAGCCACGAAATCGAAGGACTGAGGCTGAAACCCAAAGTCAGCTTTTCAGGATTAATCCTGGAAATGTTTTCAAGCGCAAGCTTCTGAATTGTTTTAATCACTTCATCCCGGTTTGCAGGCAAAACCTCCTGTGAAAAAGAGATACCGGTTATAAAAATTGCAATAGAAATAAGTAATCCACGCATATATTTTCTTTTATAACTGCAAAAATAATTTATTTTCACATAAATAGCTCAGAATTATTTTTAAATTTGCATTTTTTGATAAATATATCGGGAAGTGATGCAAGATGTCTTTCAGTAAATACAATGAAGGGCGAAAATGTTCATGTTTTGGAGAATTGTAAGTATCTTTGTAAACTTTTGAAAAGAACTGTCTTTAATATGCAGCATGTTTTTGTGCGTTTGATTTTCTTTGGTTTGCTGGCAACGGCGTTAACTTCTTGTATTACAGCGAGAAAGATAAACTATTTACAGTATCCTGACCGACAAATTCCCTCGTATAAAGACACGGTAACATACAGTGATTACAGAATAAAACAAGGTGATGAGCTTTTTGTAAGGGTTTATTCCACACATGAAGAAACCAATGCTGTGTTCAATTCCGGTCATAACCAATCAATCAACTACACTTTTTCCGGAACCGGCACAGGTGGTCTGACCGATTTATACAGTTACGAAGTGTTGCCCAACGGCAATATTGTTTTTCCTATGATCGGAGAAGTTTATATGCTTGGTAAAACTGTGAGGGAGGCAACAGCGCAATTAGAGAAGGCCATAGCACCCCTTTTTTTGGTGAGTACGGTGGAAGTTAGATTACTGAATAAGTTTTTCAGTGTAATTGGTTCAGGCCGTAATGGTTACTTCCCGATTGTGCGTGAGAAGATAAATATCTATCAGGCGATTGCCATGGCCGGCGATGTAGGTGAATTTGGCGATCGCAGTAAAATCAGAATCATCAGGGAGACCAAAAATGGCACTGTCATTCGAAAGTTCGACCTCAGAAGCCGAGATATACTTCACTCCGAATATTTTTATGTTGAGCCGAATGATGTAATATACATTCAAACGATGGACGAACAGTTTTTCAGTATTCAGAATTTGCCCGGTTTATTCTCCACGACAATCACTACCATCACTTTTGGGGTGTTCATTTATAACTTACTTTTTGGCGGAACCAATTAACTGAAAAGCATATGATGAGTGTAAAAATAATCCCGGTTTTGCTTGCAGTTATGCTGTTATTCAGTTCCTGTTATAATTACAAAAACATTGGTTTGTTGCAAGAGCATAATCCAAAATTACCCACATATACAAAAACGGAATATGAAGAATACAGAATTAAGGCCAACGACGAAATAGTTTTCAGACTAATCACCTCTGATAAAACCTACTCTAATCTTTTATCATTTAATCAACAGGGTGGTGGTTCAGGTATTCAAAATATGGTTTCGTACCGGGTGTATGAAGATGGAACTATCGACTTACCATTCATTAAAAGTATTCCTGTAGCCGGACTTACAACCCACGAGGCAGCCAGGTCACTTGAGAAAAGATTCAGAGAGCTAATACCCGATGCATCGGTTAAGCTTACACTGGCAAATAAATCATTCACGGTGCTGGGTCAGGCCGGAACCGGCGTTTATTATATGGCAAAAGACCGAATGAACTTGTTTCAGGCCCTGTCGATGTCGGGCGATATAAACCCTGCAGCTGATTTTAGCAGTATCAGAATAATCAGAGAAACAGAAAAGGGATTAAAGGTAATGGAGTTCGATTTGCGGCCTGCATCAATCATTGAATCAGAATTCTATTATATATACCCCAATGATATTATTTACGTACAAAAAAGTCGTTCCAGTTTTTATAAAGTCAGCAATTTCAATTCATTTATCGGATTGGTTTCAACCTCAATCAGTTTGATGTTGACGGTTTTGTATTTTTTCAAATAAGCAATGTGCGAAGTTGGTGGTAAAGCAATTAATGTAATATGGAACAGGAAAAGAAAATCACAGAGAAATCATTTATAAACGAGGATGAACCCGGCTTCGATATCATGGAGTGGTTTAATTTGTTTTTGGGATATTGGTACTTATTTGCTATAGGATTGGTGATAGCGCTTGGTTTATCGCTAATGCAAAACCGAAAGTGGTTGCCAGTTTACAAGACTTCAGGAACCATCATCATCGACGATAGCCGATCGTCGCTCAACAGCGCTCAGGTGATGATGCAGGGATTCGGTGTTCAGGAAAGTTACCGGAATGTGAATAATCAGGTCATCATGTTTAATTCATACGATTTGCTTAGTCGTGTTGTTGATAGTTTACAGCACATGCAGGTAGAATACATTTCGAAAGGACGCTTCAGGACTCGTAATTTGTACGATCAAAGTCCTGTTTATATTCACAAGGATTTCGTTTCACCTTCAGCCTACGGTGTTTTGTTTAAATTGAAAGTGAACGCCGATGGAACATATCAGATAACTGAAGAGGAAGACGTGCTGCCTCATGGATTCCTCATCAATGGGAAAACAGGTATTCCTTTGCAACATAATCTTTTTTTCATCACCATCCATGCATTTCCGGATCGGGTAGGTGCTTCCGATCTGTTTTTCAGATTCCGAACCAGGGATGAACTCATCGGCGATTTCTCTTCGCGTTTGAGTCTGAATTATGTCATGGAAGGTTCGTCGGTACTTGAAATTTCGCTCGCCAGCGAAACACCAAACAGGGATGTCGATTTTATCAACAAGCTATGTGAAGTTTATCTGATGTCGAATCTCGAACGAAAAAATGATGCAGCTACCCGAACAATTAATTTTATTGATGAGCAATTGAGCAATGTTTCGCAGTCGCTGGAAAAATCGCAAGACAATCTGACTGAGTTTAGAAAAAGAACTCAGATGATTAATGTTACGGCGGTTTCAGGCGAAATACTCGGCAAGGCAACCAGCTATGATGCTGAGATGAATCAGATCAGATTGCAGGAGTCGTATCTTGATTATCTTTCTAAATACCTGAAAACCAACTTGAGTGATGGAACTGTTATTGCGCCTTCGAGTCTCGGCCTGACCGAACCCATGCTGATGACGATGGTACAGCAAATCAATGATTTACTCATCAAAAGGTCTGAGATTACTGAAAAAAATCTATTTTACGCCAAATACACCCGCGATATTGATAACATCAAAATTGCTATTGACGAATCTGTGAAGAATATGCGCTCAGGCATCAATATTCAAAAACAGGATTTAAAAAGAAGGCAGTCAGAACTTCAGGTTTTGTTAAACGAACTGCCTGAGAAAGAACTCGAAATGGTAGGCATTGAGCGTGATTACCGCATGAACGACAGCTATTATACCCTTTTCCTGCAGAAAAAAGCAGAAGCACAAATTTTGAAAGCATCAAATACTCCGGATAATAATATTTTGGATAAAGCCCGTGTTCTGGCCGTAACCAATAGTGGCGAACGTTCGCGCACCACCATGATTTTTCTGGCACTTGGGTTGCTGTTGCCTGCGGTTTTAGTAGTAGTGAAGGAGTTGCTCAATAATACCATCCAATCCAATAAGGATGTTGAGAAATTCTGCGTATTCCCGCTTATAGGAACTGTTCGTCATACAATCTCTGATAGTTCCTACATTGTTACCGAGAATCCGAGATCTTCTTTTACCGAAATGTTTCGCATTATCCGTACCCGAATTGAGTTTCTGGCACGTAGAAAAGCGGAAATTACCATTATGGTTACTTCATCAGAGTCGGGTGATGGTAAAACCTATTTCAGCATCAATCTGGCTTCAATTTACGCAATGGCAAGTCAGAAAACCCTCCTTATTGATATGGATATTCGTAAACCAAGTGTTTTCAGGCGGTTAGATTGTGATAATGATATAGGACTATCAAATTATCTGGCCAATCAGTGCGAGTTGGAGCAGATTATTGTAAGACCCAGAGGAGCAGATTTCGACTTTTTGACAGCGGGTACAGTGCCTCCTAATGCCGGTGAGCTGATTCGTTCCGACAAACTGGCTGAAATGATGAAGGTTTTGCGGCAGAGATACGACTTTATCATTGTGGATACAAGTCCGATAGGCATAGTGGCTGATTCTTACTCCTTTGCTTCTTTATCCGACATCAACCTATTTGTGATCAGAAGTAACAAAACCGATAAAATGTTTGTAAGAAATCTGTCATCGCAATTGAAAGCCGATAATATTCAAAACTTCTATGCTGTATTGAACGATGTGGATACCAATTCGGCCAGCTATTCGAGCTATTACACCAAACGTTACGCTTATGGTTATAATAATCGCTACAGATACGGTGGTTACGGCAATTACAGTTATGGGTATGGTTACGGCTCAATGCGATCGTCGAAGAAGAAAAAGAAAGGCGACTCAGATAATTACTTCCAGTATTACCAGGACGACACCAAAGACATTTAAAAAAAACAAAGAATAAGAAATGAACATGATGAAGTCAAGTTTGTTTCTTTAATGTCAAAAAAAAAATAACTAATGAAAAAAGTAGCATTAATCACCGGGATTACCGGTCAGGATGGAGCCTATTTGGCAGAGTTGTTATTGAAGAAAAATTATACCGTTCATGGCTTGAAACGACGTTCATCACTTTTTAATACCGATCGCATCGACCATTTGTATCAGGACCCGCATGTCGACAACCGGAATTTAATTCTTCATTACGGCGACCTTACTGACTCGATGAATCTGACCCGCATTATACAGGAAACACAGCCCGATGAAATATACAATCTGGCAGCCATGAGTCATGTGAAGGTAAGTTTCGATACCCCCGAATATACAGCCAATGCTGATGGTATTGGTACCCTGCGAATTCTCGAAGCTGTGCGATTACTGGGTTTGGTTCAAAAAACCAGGATATACCAGGCATCCACATCCGAACTATATGGTTTGGTTCAGGAAATTCCCCAGAAAGAAACAACGCCATTTTACCCACGTTCACCCTATGCAGTTGCCAAGATGTATGCCTACTGGATTACCGTGAATTATCGTGAAGCATATCAAATGCATGCAAGCAATGGAATTCTTTTTAATCACGAATCGCCTTTGCGTGGTGAAACTTTCGTAACCAGAAAAATTACCCGTGCAGCTGCCCGAATCGCTATGGGAATGCAGGAAAAGCTGTTTCTCGGAAATTTATCGTCGCAGCGCGACTGGGGTCATGCCAAGGATTATGTAAAGGCTATGTACCTGATTCTGCAACAGGATAAACCCGATGATTATGTCATTGCCACAGGTTTAACAACCGAAGTGAGGGAGTTTGTTCGGTTGGCTTTTGCCGAAATCGGAATCACCATTAGTTTCAAGGGCGAAGGAGTTGATGAAAAGGGATATATCACGGCCATCGATGAGTCTGTTTTTACAGCCAAAGTGGGTGCCGAATTCCTGCCGTCTATCAATGATGTGAAATTTCCGGTGGTAGAAGTTGATCCGACCTATTTCCGTCCCACAGAAGTTGAATTGCTCATAGGTGACGCAACCAAAGCCCGAACACAACTCAACTGGAAACCCGAATATGATCTAAGGGCACTTGTTGATGATATGATGACTTCGGATGTGAAACTGATGAAGAAAGAAACCTTTCTGAAAGAAGGTGGTTTTAGAATCATGAACTATTTCGAATAAATTTTCAGGTTAATGGATAAAAATGCAAAAATATACATTGCCGGTCATCTCGGCATGGTAGGTTCTGCCATCATGCGGAACCTGAAAGATAAGGGTTATCATCGTTTTGTAAACCGGAGTTTAGATGAACTGAATCTGCTTATTGAGGCAGATGTAGCCCGTTTTTTTGAAGAAGAAAAACCCGATTACGTTGTGCTTGCAGCAGCTAAAGTCGGTGGAATTGTGGCTAACAATACTTACCGTGCTCAGTTTATATACGAAAATCTGATGATTCAGAATCATGTAATTCATCAGAGTTACCTGCATGGTGTGAAAAAATTGTTGTTTCTCGGTTCTTCGTGCATTTATCCGCGCTTAGCCAATCAGCCCATCAGCGAGGATGAGTTGCTTACCGGTGTGCTTGAGCCAACCAATGAACCTTATGCTATTGCTAAAATTGCCGGCATTAAGATGTGCGAAGCTTATCATAGCCAGTATGGTTGCAACTTTATCTCCATCATGCCAACCAATCTTTATGGCCAAAATGATAATTATGACCTGGAGAAATCGCATGTTTTACCTGCGCTGATTCGTAAAATGTTGCTGGGAAAATATTTGCAAAGTAACGATATGGATGCTATTCGCAGGGATATTTCCTTGTTACCTGTCGAAGGCATCGATGGAACTTATTCTGTAGAAGCAATTTTGAAGGTACTAAACCAATATGGCATCAGCAAAAGCGATAATCAGGTGAGCGTAACCCTTTGGGGCACCGGTATTCCGCGGCGTGAATTTCTGCATGTTGATGATATGGCTGATGCTTCGGTATTTTTGTTGTTGAACTATGATGCCCCCGACACCACACCTTCGCATGTAAATGCCGGTTGCGGAGAGGATGTGACAATCAGTGAACTGGCAGCAATGGTTAAAGTGATTACCGGCTTCGAAGGAAGTATTATCTGGGACACCCAAAAACCAGATGGTACGCCCCGTAAATTACTCGATGTATCGAAAATCAAAGGAATGGGCTGGAACCCTTCGGTAAGCCTTGAAAGTGGCATCAAACGGGTAGTGCAGAATTATCTGACCAGATAACAAATACATATTCTGACTAAAAATAAATTCCGGGACTATCCCTCTTCTTTTATTTTTAAAGCTCAAGCAAGCGATCAGCAAGTTCAATATAAGCGCTGATAACTTTCTCTTTCGAATAATGTTTTTTCACTTTATCAAAACCATTACTTCCCATTTCTGCCAGATCATCGGCATTGAGTGCCAGCAGTGTTTTTGTTAATGCGGCCGTTCTCTTTTCTGCATCACATTCCTGAATCAGAATAGCACAGTTTATATCGGCAAGAAACTGAACTTCAGGAGTGTCAGGTCCTGAGCAAACAATAAGCGGGCGGGCGCATGCCATGATGGTGTAAACCTTAGAAGGGAAACCATGACCTTCAGTTTGTGGCGACATAAAAATAAAATGCAGGTCGGCGTAAGCATTGATTGCAGGAATGAGTTCCAGTTGCTGATAAGGAATCAAGTGCAGATTGTCGAGCTCATATTTGCTTTTCAGCATGCAAGTGATCTTTGAGTACTCCTTCACCAATTACAAAAAACATTACAGCATAACTCTTGAGTTCATTTGCCAGTCGAATGAGCGTATCCCAGTCTTGTGCATGGCCTATATTCCCGGCATACATCAGTTTTAGCGACGAAGTTTCAGGAAATAATTGTTGGTTAATCTGGTTTGATTCATTGGCCGCAGGATGATAAATGGCTGTATCCACAAAATTTGAGATAATACTGAGTTTATTGATGTCAAAGAACCTTGGGGCGATGGTATTATAAAAAACCTGATCGATGGTGGTAACTGCATCGGAATGTCGATATACCCATAGTTCCATTTTCTTTAGTAACAGGGTTATTGCACCCGGCCGGAGTTCGCCCGACTCAATCAGCAGGTCGGGGTAAATCTCCTGAACATTATATACGCTTTTGATGCCCCTGATTTTGGCTATGATTATATTCATAACTCCCTGGGTAATTGGAGGAGATGGAGAAAGGATGATATCATTTTTTCGTTGAAAAAGAGCAATAAAAAAAGACAGGAAGTGCCAGTAAACAAATCCGATCATTCTGAGTATTGAACTCTTGAATTTCTTTTGCGACAAATGCAATACTTTTATTCCATGAAATGAACTACGTTAGTAGAGACCGCCAAAAACCGAAACAAGGGTGTGACGCAACATATCTTGAGGCACCTGATTATAGTGCGGAGTCGTTGTAAGCACCACAACTTCATAACCACTCTCCTGAAATCTGAGGGCAATGTCGTTTTAAATATAGGGGGTTGAAACACCATCAGGGCTAAAAACGATGGAGTGTATCAGCATTTTTCTGGACTTTCTCTTATTTTTTTCGTTGTTCATCACAAAGGCAGCAGCTTTTTTTGTGTTAATAATAGGTACTCGCATTCAAAATTCGGAGTAAATACGCCTTTACCAAGGTTACTTTCTATATCATTGCTTGTCCAGAATTTCCCCTCTGCAATTTCTATCACGTCGGGTTTGATAGCTCCGTCGTATATTGTGTAAAAACTATGCACCAACTCCGATTCAATATCGGAAGTAAACTTATATTTGTGGATAAAAACAGGTTTAAAATGTTTGATGCCCAGCTCTTCCGAAGTTTCCCTGTGTAATGCATCTATCACTGTTTCGTCCGGTTCAATGTGTCCGCCCACCGAGGTGTCCCATTTCCCTGGTTGCACATCCTTGTTTTCAGACCTCTTTTGAAGATACAGTGCCCCTGATGAATTCAAAAGAAACAAATGAACCACAGGATGCAATAAAAAAGTGCCCGAATGACATTCGGTGCGGGTGGCCTTTCCAGTCACATTACCTGCTTCATCGACAAGAGGAAAATACTCCATACTGTTTTTTGCAAATGTAAGTTTTTTTGATGGTTTTCGTATTGTTTATGACCAAATTTGAATTTTGTAACCTGATAGATATTCTGTGTTTTTTTGTACTTTTACAGGCCAATTAAGGAAGTCGGACATTGTGAAATTGACTGTTGAAATCAAGCAATTCAACAATCAGTATTTTTTTAGTTTAAAACTAAGTTGTTGAAGTAACATTGAAAAAATCGTTGATTAGAAGCGTTTTCTGGAGTGCTGTCGATCGTTTTGCGGTAGTGGCACTGCAGGTTGTTATCGAGATACTACTTGCCCGGTTGCTGTTACCTGCCGATTACGGACTCATCGGCATGGTTGCTGTATTTATCGCCATAGCTCAGGTTTTTATAGATAGCGGATTCATGAATGCCCTGATTCAGAAAAAAGACCGTACCGAAACCGATTATTCCACAGTTTTTTATACCTCAGTTGGCATTGCGGTGCTGGTTTATGCTGTTTTGTTCTTTTGCGCACCCTTCATTGCACAGTTTTACGATGTGCCGCAACTTAAACTCATCGTCAGAATTCTTGGATTAAACATTATTTTCAATTCACTTGCTATTGTTTACCGGGCCAAACTGTCGGTAAGCATGGATTTTAAATCACAGGCCCGATTTTCGGTTATTGCAGTCATATTGTCAGGGATTGTTGGAATATGGATGGCAGCTACCGGTTGGGGAGTGTGGTCGCTTGTGGTACAGATGGTGACCATGTATGCCCTCAATGCTGTATTGTTGATTTACAATCTGCGCTGGTGGCCGGTATATGGGTTTTCAATGGATTCGTTTCGTAAACTTTTCGGCTTTGGCTCCAAACTGCTTTTAGCCGGTGTTATTCAGGCGGTTTACAGCAATGTTTATCAGTTGGTTATCGGAAAAGTTTATCGGGCATCTGATCTTGGTTTATACACTAAATCCATGCAGTTTACCCTGTATCCGTCGAGTATGATTACCAACATGCTACAACGGGTAATGTTTCCGTATTTGTCCGACTATCAGGATGATAATGCGAAATTGTTTGAATTGAACAAACAGTATTACAGTTTAATAGCGCTCGCTTTTTTTCCGCTTTTTACAGGACTGGCCATACTGGCTGAGCCATTTGTAAGTATTTTTCTTACCAACACCTGGTTAGCAGCTGTTCCTGTAATACAGATTTTATCTTTCGCCTTCCTGCTTTTTCCTTTCATCAATATCAATATGTACGTTTTTCAAATTAAGGGTTTAACTGGCAGGTTCCTTTTCATTGAAATACTGACAAAAGCAACAGGGGTAATTATTTTAATTGTAACACTCAATATCAGTTTGATAGCCATGTGTTGGGGGTTGTTGGCACAGCAGATATTTCAATGGATCATCACATCTTACTTTGCAGACAAAACACTTCAAAGTCAACTTTTTTCACAAGTCCGTACTCTTTTGCCAATAGTTCTTTTTTCTGCTTTTTTGTTTTTTCTGTTGCAGGGATTACTTTCTTTGCTAAATTCTTCGTGGTTACAGTTGTTTACTGGCATATTTTTGATATTTTTGTCTTATCTATTATTTTTCAGGCTTGCCATGAACTCCACATTTAGATTGTTTTTAGATAAAATTAAAATGCTCAGAGAAATATGACCTATGCTTTGATATTCATATTGCTTCTCTGTGGGTTTTATTTTTTTGAAATAAAGCAAAAGGTTGCCGGCAGACAGTTTACACTCTACTTCGCATTTATCTCACTCATTCTCATGGTGTCGCTGAGATATCGAGTTGGTGGAGATGCGCTGTTTTATGAGAATTATTTTCCATACCTGCCTGAATTGAAAAATGTGGTCAGCTTTATTTTGAATGATAATTACCTGAATTATCAACCCTTGTGGATACTTCTTGTATCAGTATGTAAAAGTCTTGTTAACCATATTGTTTTTTTTCATTTCGTTCATGGCTTGTTGTTCAATATTGCCCTATTTGTCTTTCTAAAAAGATATACCGCAAAGCCCTTTGCTGTTTTGCTTATCCTTTTCAGTTCACTGTTGTATTTTTATTTTAGTTTTGAGGTACAGCGGCAGACCATGGCAATTGTAGTTTTTCTTTTGATTATCAGGTATCTGGAAGAAAAAAAATGGTTAATATATTTTCCATTATCCATCATTGCCTATTTTTTTCATGTTTCAGCCGTTATTCTGTTTGTTCTACCGCTGATAAATATATTGAAGTTCAGAATGATCTATCTTTATGTTATTCTGGCAGCAAGCATTGTGATGTTTTTCTTCAGATTTGAATTGCTTGAATTTATCAAACCCATATTAGTAAACGATTATGTAAAGCTGAAAATGCAGGCATATTCAGAAAAGCAGTTCAGCACATTGGGTTTTTGGGCTTTTTTCTCTGTGCGGGTGTTGCTGTTTTTACCTTTTTTGATATTTAGTCTGAAGCAACAATTGCATGAAATAAGATTCAGATGGTTTTATCCAACGTTTTTGATTTTTTCAGTTTTAGCGCAGTTTTTCGTTGGTGCTGAACGGTTTCTGAATTTCCTGATGCCGGTTTACATCGTTTTAGTCGTTGAGTTTTTCTTTACTCACTATTCAGGGATTGAAAAGAAAGTTTTGCGTTGGTTGATCGCGGGCACTGTCATATTGCATATCTTCTTCATAATGAATTACAAACTGCTCACTATCAACGAATATGGACAAAGATATATTTCAGTTTTTTTTCCGTATAACTCCGTTTTCAATCCTGAGATCAACGAAGAACGTGAACTTTTTTATGAGAATCAATGGTGAATAAGCAGATATCTCTCATCATAGTTACATATGAATCGTCGGGGCTGATACAGGATTGCCTCGATTCGGTGTTTCAGTTCAACGATATCAACGGAGGACTTGAGATCATTGTTGTTGATAATGGCAGTACAGACCAGGTTGCCTTATTTGAATTCATAAAAAGTCGATACAATGAAAAAGTAACATGTATAGCATCACCCGGAAATACGGGTTATGGGGCCGGAAATAATTTGGGAGTCCGTCATGCTTCGTCCGACAGGATTGTTATCATGAATCCGGATGTACGTATGGTTGAGCCGGTTTTTGCTGCATTGTTAACTTTTTTTGAAAAAAATCCTGATTCCGGCATGGTATCGGTAAGTTTCGCCGATGAATCCTGCCCATTCTTTGTAAAACCCGAACACCACACAATCTTGAATCTGATGACCTTTAAGTTTTATGTCAGAAGCAAACAATTTAATTCCCGTAAAATGTATTTGCCGGGTAGCTTTGTAATGTTCGATCGGGCTGTTTTTGAACAGGTTGGTTGTTTCGATGAAAAGATTTTTCTTTATTTCGAAGAAGCTGATATTGCAACACGCATTGAGAAGGCAGGCAAAAAAGTGAGGCGAATTGACAATTTGCATGTTTTTCATTTAACCCACAACAGAAAACTGAATGAGCGACTCCTCAAAGTTGAAATTGATTCACTGGCATACTATGCTGCTAAGTTTGATTTCGGCGTAAGTAAAGTACTGGGCTATTATCTGCATGTGAATCGCATGAAATATTTTGTTGCACTCATACTGCGAAATCCGGTCAAAGCAGCTTTTTTCAGAACCTGGATAAGACTTATCAAAGCCAAGTTGCATGAAACTAATCATTAATGCCTCCAATTTATACGGATCCGGAGGATTGCAGGTAGCATACTCTTTCATCCATGAGTGCAGGAAATTTGCATGGCACGAATATCATGTTTTTTTATGTCCTAAACTTACGGATCAAATTGAAATACAACAATTTCCGTCGAACTTCATTTTTTATCACAGTCCGGTCATTCCTGCTCCATTCGGTAAAGCCAGGCAGGAAATGCTGAAACTAAGCCGACTGGAGCGGGAAATCAGTCCGGATATCGTATTTACCGTTTTTGGTCCAACCTACTGGACTCCCCGCGCAACGCACCTGATGGGCTATGCCATGCCTCATTTTATTTATACCGATTCGCCTTTCTTTCAGATTATTAGTTGGAAGGAGAATGTTATCTGGAAACTACGTGGATTCATCAAGATGTGGTATGTCAAACGAAATACCCGCTATTTTCATGTTGAAACTGATGATGTTCGACAAAGGCTGGCCGCAAAATTAAAAATTCCTGTTACGAATATTTTCACTGTAGGAAACACCCATAATGCTTCCTATGATGCTTTTAACCCTGAAAATGCACATGCATCCATCCTGCCCGATATGAACGGAACTTTTAATCTGGTTTGCATTTCAGGTTCATTTGAACACAAAAATCTCGATATATTGAACCGTGTAATTCCCGAGCTGAAGCACCTGGGTGTGGATGATGTCCGTTTTATACTGACCATTGAGCCCGAAAAGATGGGGCTATTATTCAGTGCTGAAGCCCGTGAGTGGATAGTGAATACCGGGCCGGTGCCTGTTGATGTTTGTCCGGTATTGTACCACAGGTCAGATGCCGTTTTTCTGCCCACCCTACTCGAGTGCTTCTCGGCCAATTATCCTGAAGCAATGAAAATGGAAAGACCATTGGTTACTTCGGGGATGGGTTTTGCACGAACCATTTGTGGGGATGCAGCACTATATTTCGATCCGGTCGATCCTGAAGATATAGCTGAGAAAATAAAACGGTTGAGAGATGATGCCCTTTTGAGAGAAGCGTTGGTTGACAATGGCCGCAGGGTGCTGGCTAAGCTCAATACTGCTGAAAGCAGAGCGCAACAGTATCTGCATTTGTGCGAACAATTAGCGAATCAGAACAAACAACTATGAAAATACTGATTACCGGCATACATGGATTTGTGGGAAATAACCTGGTGGATGCATTATCGGCTGATCATCAGATTTATGGTCTCGATATTTTATCACCCGAAAAAGCAGGTGTGATTCGGACTTTTGGATGGAATCAACTCGATCATTTGCCCGAAGTTGATGTGGTTATCCATTTGGCAGGTAAAGCACATGATACCAAAAATCAAACTGCAACTGACTTGTATTTCAGAGTGAACAGGGATTTAACCTGTCGGATTTACGACTGGTTTCTGGACGCAACTGCTGATAAGTTCATTTTTTTTAGCTCGGTGAAGGCCGTGGCAGAGACAGTTAACGAAAATGAGCTTACTGAGGATGTTGTTCCTGCTCCTGTTGGTCCGTATGGAGAAAGCAACCTTGCTGCCGAAGAGTATTTGAGGAGTAAGGATGTAACTGCTTCAGAAAGAGCAAAGAAGACATATATTTTGAGGCCGGCCCTGATACACGGGCCAGGGAACAAAGGGAATCTTAATTTGTTGTATAAACTAATCTGCAAACGATTTCCATGGCCATTGGGCGCTTTTGAAAACAGAAGGTCTTTTACTTCAATAAAAAATGTTATTTTTGTACTCGAAAAAATCCTGATTTCCGAAAAAAGCGGTGGAGTTTTCAATATTGCCGATGATGAACCTTTATCAACCAACGAACTGATAAAACTAATCAGCAAAACAACCGGAAAACGTTATCTGATTTGGAAGATAAACCGCAATCTGATTGCTGGTCTCGCAAGTATCGGAACGTTATTGAGATTGCCGCTGGATAGAGAGCGACTCAGAAAACTGACTGAAAACTATGTGGTATCGAACCGAAAAATCAGGGAACATCTCGGAATCGAAGAACTTCCGGTAGGCGTGAGAGAGGGAATAATATTTACCATTAAAAACTTTTGAGATGATTTTTTTGATTGTATTTCTTCTGTTGGTGGTGATGCAGTTGGTGTATTTCAGGATTGCATCAAAAATGAGGATCGTTGACAAGCCGAATCATCGGAGTTCACATAAAAATGAGACATTGCTTGGCGGTGGAATAACCTTTTATCTGGCTATTGTGCTGTTCTTTGTATTTAACGGGTTTCAGTATCCCTGGTTTTTCGTGGGCTTAACATTGTTGGCATTAGTGAGCTTTTACGATGATGTGAAGCCAATATCGCAGAAAATCAGGTTTGTTATACAGATTGTTTCATTGAGTTTGCTTTTTTACGATTTGAACATCCATCAAATAAGTTGCTTAAAATGGTATTTACTTGCCTTTTTAATGGTTGTGGCCGTTGGAGTGCTCAATGCTTACAATTTCATGGATGGTATCAATGGGATGACTGGTGGATTTAACCTGATCCTGTTGTTTTTCTTGTGGTATATTGATGCCAATTTTGTCGATTTCAGCAGTGGTTACCTCATCATTTACATGATATTATCCCTGCTGATATTCAGTTACTTTAATTTCAGAACCAAAGCCAAATGTTTTGCCGGCGATATAGGGGCTTTTTCGCTTGGTTTTGTAGTTATTTTTCTCTTATCACAACTCATTTTAAAAACCGGAAATCCTGCCTGGATAGGACTGTTGGCTGTATATGGTGTCGATACAGTTCTTACCATCATGCACCGGATTATATTGGGTGAAAACATCATTCAACCTCATCGCAGGCATTTGTTCCAGATCCTGGTTAATGAGTGCGGATTGCCTCATCTGGTAGTTTCATCAGCATATGCCGGTATTCAATTGCTAATCAGTATCGGGCTGATGATTTTCATCGATTCTGGTTTGATCTATACCCCGGTTGTTATTGTGTTACTTTCGGTTTCTTATTATGTGATCAAAAAAAAATGCAGCAACAGGGTGATTGCAAGTAAAGTGCATGTGAAATGAAGAAGAATGTGTTTGCAAGTGGTTGTTATGATATGTTGCACAGCGGTCATGTGGCTTTTTTTGAGGAGGCTGCCACCTATGCCGATTTGTATGTAGGCATTGGATCATATCATACTATCAACAAACTAAAAGCCCGAAAAACATCCAATACCGACCAGGAAAGACTTGATATGGTCAACACACTTACAACAGTGAAAAAGGCACGGATCAACGGCGGTATCGGAATCCTCGATTGCGAATCCGAAATCAGGAAACTGAAGCCCTTCATTTTCTTTGTTAATACCGATGGACATAACCTGGCCAAAGAGCAACTTTGTAAGGAGCTGGGCATAAAGTAAAGCATGATATGAAAGTAATTGATGATCATCTTCTCAATATTATTTCTCAGCGGGCATCCACCGATAACAGGCTCAGAAAGAACTATAACCTGCATCAGGATTTGGGCGAGAGTGTTCAACGGCTTTTAAATGCACTTGAACCCGGAACACAATTGCCTGTTCACCGACATCGCCATACCGACGAAACATACATTATCCTGCGTGGCAGGTTGCATGTGAAAACCTACAATGATTCCGGCGAATTGTCTAATTTTATTGTACTCGACCCCCGCGAGGGAAAATATGGCGTTTCTATCAGTGCCAATGAGTGGCATACGATTGAGATCATCGAAAAAGGGACCGTGATTTTCGAAGTGAAAAACGGCCCCTATCGTCCTTTGAGTGATGATGAAGTAATGGAAGTAAAAGAATAACTGCTACAACACTACCCTGATTGCCGAATCACCATATTTCAGTACATATGCTTTGCCCCGCTTCAGGAAATCAAGCGGAATCTGATCGCTGGTAACAGGCATGATATGCAGCAAACGGCCATCGGTTTGATAAATGTATAATAAAGGCGAAGGCACATCCGACAAAGCGTCGATTTTCAATACCGCAAAACCTCCGGGCTCTTTGTAAACCGACAGTTTTGTATTTTTGCTGTTTTGCTTCCAGATAGTTTCATTTACCTGCACATTCACATAATTGGAATAAGCAGTTACATTTTCATATTTGATACTTTTATCGCTGTTGAGTGTTTTATCACTTGCTCTCACTGCATAGAAATAATCGCGTCCCGGAACCAGCAAGTCCACAAAAGCGGTATTTCCCGCAACCCACTGATTGTAAGTATTAAACTCGAGAAATTTGGGGAAACCAACACTTACATCGTCGATAGAAACCGAAGCATTACCTTTGTTAAACACTATTTTAAACTGTTGGATACCGGCGCTTTCATGGAAATTATAGCGTTTGGTGGTGTTCAGGGTGCTGTTTACATTAAACTCATCCAGGATAATGGTTTTGTCGATTGTTAAACCTTCAACCCGTACCGTTCCGTTCATTTCACCTATGGAGCGAACAAAAAATGAAAAGCTTGTTGCAGGAATCACAAAGTAATCGGTTTGAATGAAATCGTCTGTTTCTTTTAATTGAATGGCAGGCACCGAATCACCGGCGAAATTGGCTAAAGTTACCACCGATTGCGCATTGATGGTCCATCCCTGAGGCACTTTTAATCCATTGTTAAAGCCTTCCGTCAGTTCAGTAGTACCTGAGGTGGTATTCCAAGCGGTCAGATAATAACCCGAAGCATCATATATTTCATTCCATTGTGCGGTATATCCTCTCAGACCTGCAGATTCGGGAACAGTTGCAACCGGCGCCACTACATAGACCGGACGCGCCGATTGGCCGGAAACAACATGCTGTATCAGATCAGCATCCTCAGACCGGATATTGAGATAATCGTAATGAATCTCTTTGTGCGAAGGTTCAGCCGGATTATAACGAATTTGAATTACCACCGAATCGAGTTTGTTGCCAGTGATGGGAATAATCAGGCTTCTGCTCCATACAGTGCCCGGGTCGCTGGCTAATTTAACTTCAAAATGTCTTTTCTCAGTAAAATCAATGGTCACATTTCCTTTCATTATTGTTCCGCTCAATCCGAATATTGAAATTGATGATGCAGTTCCGTGCAGGGTTTTGAAAGGAGTTATTTTTTGGGCATCGGTCAGTATTTTGGGTTTATTTCCGCCTCCCATAAACTTGAAAGAGATAATTCCGCCCTGATGATTGATGTCAGTAACAGGCCGATTATAACTCACTCCCGACCGGCTTACGGGCGAGTAACTTCTGATGTCGCGTGTGCCGGGGAATACATCTCCGGCAAGGTTTGAGTTGCTGGGAGTACCGTCAGCCTCAATGATATCAACTCCCATGAGTGCAGCATCATTGTTAGGACCGTTGTTTCTCCAGGTGGTTGAATTGTAGTTGATGCGGGTAATGAGCATGCCACTGTTGGGCAGGTAAGTGTCCCAGCCCGTTTTTTGTCGGTTTTCGAGGGTGAAAAACTCGGTGGGGTTCGGACTGCTGCCATTCATGTTATGATTGCCCGACTGGGTAATGATATACCCTTTATTAGTCGACTGAAGGTCGGTAAGTGTAACATCTAAGGGCGATTTCAATATGGTTGGAGTGATCCATCCAATCTGGAACCGGTCGTAAACCGAGTAGGTGGGCGGTGTGCGGCCACTGTTCAGATAGGCACCTCCATCCATGATGTTCCAGTTAGAGAGGGTATGGTGCGAATTCCCGTTGGTGGGATAATAGTCGGGCAGTCCGTACACATGGCCGAACTCGTGAACAAAAGTGCCGACTCCACACATATTAGAACCGGAAGAACCTCTGAGTTCAGAAGAACAGGCATAGCCGGAGATCAATACATTGTTTAGACTCAGGGGAGTACTTAATGACCATCGGTGCGGCCAAACCGATTCTTTCGGACCGCCTTCAGCCTCATTATGTCCCGCATAATAAATGAAAACATTATCAACCACACCATCGAGATCAGTGTCATAAACTGAAAAATTAACGCCATCGGCCTGTGCAGCTCTACAGGCATCCACTACCATTTGTCTGGGATTTTTATCGTCATCATCGGTATTGTTTTCGCCGTAAAAACTTCTGCTGTTGGGCAGGGTATAAGGGCCAACCACCACAAATTCGGGAGAAGAAACACCAAAGGAAGCAGTTTTGAAATAATCGCGGGCCGATCCTGTTCCGCCATTGGCACTGTAACCCGTTTCGTTCAGCAGATTGGTAAATGCCATTTTTGCATTGGGTGTTACATAAGCAACATCACTGAAATTGACCAGAATAACAATTGATTTGGGCGATCCTGTACGAGGAAAAGCTTTTGTTGCAGCAAATTCATCCTGTTGTTCTGCCGATTTGGCAATGCGTCGCTGAATATTCAACTGCCTCATGTCGGGAAAAGGCTGTAAAGTGGTTAGCAAACGCCTTTCCTCACTGGTTCTGCGTTCCGGACGGCTAACTTTTATTCCTGTTGGCATAAAACCTCCATCGGGAAGCGTGCGGGCATATTCGTAAAAACCCTGAGCCGTTTCCCTGATGAGGTATCCATCGGTAGTCAGTTCATATTTGAAGAATTCGTCGCCCCGCAGTAAAACAGTGATCTGAGAACCATCGGGCATAGTTCTGACAACAGGATGTGGCGTAGCCGGTACCGCAACTAAGTTTAAAGGCTGAAAAATCAGCAACAGGGCTGTCAGGGTTGATAAACCTGTATCACGCAATTTATGATGCATTCGCAAATGGTCTGATAATGTTCAACAATTTTTTTACTTCCGATTCCCAGTTCAGATCGCGAGCGGCAATCAGTGTATTTTCTTTTTTCATGTGATATAACGCCAAATCTGAAAAAATAGCTTGGATGGTTTGGGCTATATGCTGAGGATCATGATTTTGCAGGTGATAGCCAATTTGATATTTATCCGCAATTTTCCTGATTTCCGGCAATCCTGAACTCAAAACCGGTATTCCGGCGTGAAGATAATCAAATAATTTATTGGGTAATGAATACAAATAGTTAATATTCGTGTTTTTGTCGATAGCTAATCCCAGATCGCAAACCTGCGTATATTGTCTCAGCAGTTGATGTTCCATTTTGTCTTTGAAAATGATTTTATCCTCCAGTTTTTGTTCAAATACCATTTTCTTTAAAAAAGGAATAACATCACCTGCACCTGCAATCAAAAGCACAAAACCTTCGAGCTGTTTCATCGCTTCACAGGCCTCTTCAGCTCCCCGGTCGATATTAATACCGGCTCCCTGAATTATCAGTATTTTCATATCTTCGGGCAAACCGAGCTGTTTTCTACTTAATGGTTCTGATGTAAAAATTGTCGGGATATTACGTATTACATGTAGTTTTTGTCCGTATTCCTGAAAGTAAAGATTTGCAATCGAATCGTTTACTGTAATAATGGTGTTCAGTTTCGGGAGTAAGCATCTTTCGATCGACTTCCAGATTTTTTGCACCCGTGGTCGGCCGACAAGCTCGGGAGTTTCGGTGAAATATTCGTGTGTGTCGTAGATTATTTTTTTGTTTTTGATTTTAGCTGCGATGTAGGCCGCGCTTAAAGTGTCGAGGTCGTTGGCAAAAACCAGATCGAAACGACTGAAAAAAAGACGTAAAAAAAGTCTGATATTGTATTCGGCATAGAAAAGCGGTCCCCGGTTAAACAAGTGCTTCACTCTGAGTGTGCGGTAAGGCCGTTGCAAGGGAAGACTTCCGGGCAGCATGCGACCGTACTCCAGCACATCAAACCCACATTGCTGAAGAGCCAGACAGCTTTTATGTACCCGCTGATCGGTAGCTAAATCATTGGTGACACAAACAAATGCTTTCAGTAAACGCTTATTTTTCATGCAGATATTGTAATAAGTCGCGATAAAGCTCTCGGTGATAGAGCTTTGCACTTTTCTCCATCATGGTGTTGTGCCAAAGCAGGATGAAATCACCGTTGTATTTTTCAACACAATCGGCCAATCGAACACAGTATTGATATGCATCGAATGCATTCATGTACATATACTTTTTTTCGTGCAGTGTACAATCCATGATGATGAGCGAATGCAGGGTAAGATTGGTCAGTTGGCGGGTCAGCGGATTTATCCACCTCACCGGCTTGCATGTACCCAGGCGGAATCCGGCCATATCGGCATAACCCATGCTAAAATCATCGGTTATTCCATTGGCAATCAGATGTTCGAAATCAGCCGGTTCTTTACTGTTGAGGTAGTGATTCCGGTTATATGTAATTTCCTGCCGGGTGTGTTTCGACAAATTGGCAACTTCCTGAGGGATTTTTTCCGGATTACAACCGGCTTCAAAACTCGTATGAAGTCCGAACTGGATTTTTTTTCTGCGGGTATATCGAATGAGCGTTTTGTAATCGGGATGTGTGAGTACAGGAAAAGGTTTGTCTTCTTTCATTTTATTACCTCCTGCCCTTACAAAAGTGATAATCTCGCACCTATTGGCTCCCATTTTCCGACGTAAATCATCGTCGAGTTTATACATGAAAGGAAAGGTGTACCAAGGGTCGAAAATGACTCCTCCGAAATAACTCTTCAGGGCCATCTGACTTTCTTTTCTCCTTTTAATTCCACGGAGTACTCCTCCAAGCATTCCCCTTATTGTACGGTAGTGCGCCATCTGGTCAACATCGTGGGTGAGATAAACTTTGTTAATGCCTGGTGTCGGCTCAGGCATGTTGAGTCCTGCTTCACGCATTTTAATGCGAAGCTGTGCACCCCATTCCTCGATGATGGGCCGATCGATAAACCCTGCCCTGTAAGGCAGCGATTCTTTGCCGGTGAAACGGCCGTATTGGTCACGAATGTCGGAACGCACCATTTCTTCGTATCTGGAAATGAGGTAATAAGTACCTGCAATAATATCGGCATGGATAATGATTGTATCACCGCGTTTCTCGGTAAATCCCTCACCAAACAGGATGGGAATCTCTTCCCATTGTTTCAATGGCAAAGCAGGCAGACTGGCTTTCGAACCATAGGTTTTGTCGTCGAAAAAGCCTGAATCCTTGATAACAACAGCGTATTGGTCATAACTGCCCTCATCCGAAGTATAACCGATTGCGGAAGTTGTTTCTTCATCTGCTCCTGTCAGAAAAGTTTTTATATATTCTACAATATCATTCATCATCATACTTAATTCATCTGTTCAATTTCCTGGCGGAGGAAATGTCCGGTATAGCTATTTTTACACTTGGCAAGTTCAGCCGGTGTTCCTGAGCAAATTAGGGATCCTCCACTCCTACCGCCCTCCGGCCCTATATCGTTGATATGGTCGCAAGCTCTGATAACATCCATGTTATGTTCGATGATAATCACTGTGTTGCCTTTTTCGGTGAGCCTGTTGAGCACCCCAAGCAGGATACGGATATCTTCAAAATGCAGTCCGGTAGTGGGTTCATCAAGCAGATAAAGCGTTTTGCCTGTATCTCTTTTCGAAAGTTCACTGGCTAATTTTACGCGTTGACTCTCGCCGCCTGAAAGGGTAGTACTTGATTGTCCCAGCTTGATATATCCGAGCCCAACATCCTGCAGGGTTTTTATTTTATTCAGTATCTGTGGCTGATTTTCAAAGAATTCTACTGCCTGATTGATGGTCATATCGAGTACATCTGCGATGGATTTACCCTTGAATCGCACCTCCAGTGTTTCTTTGTTATACCTTTTACCACCGCAACTTTCACAGGGAACATACACATCAGGTAAAAAGTTCATTTCTATGGTTTTATATCCGTTACCGCTGCACACTTCGCAACGTCCACCGGCAGTATTGAAAGAAAATCTGCCGGGTTTGTAAGCCCTGATTTTGGCTTCAGGCAAAGAAACAAATAAATTGCGGATATCTGAAAAAACGCCGGTGTAAGTAGCCGGGTTAGAGCGGGGTGTTCGTCCGATGGGAGCCTGATCGACCACCACTACTTTGTCGATATGCTCTATACCCTCCACAGTGTCATAGGGAAGCGGGTCTTTTAGCGATTTATAGAAGTGCTGACTCAGCATGGGTTGCAGTGTTTCGTTTATCAAAGTCGATTTTCCGCTACCCGAAACACCTGTTACACAGTTCATCTTTCCCAACGGAAAACTCACGGTGATATTTTTAAGATTATTTCCCCTTGCCCCGCGAATGGTAAGCAGATTGCCATTTCCGTTGCTATTGACTTTTCTTGTTAGTATTTTTTCTTTTCCATTCAGGAAACGGGCGGTCATGGTATCCGACTGCATCATGTCCCGGGGAATTCCGGCAAAAACCACTTCGCCTCCGAGCCTGCCTGCATGTGGGCCGAGGTCAATGATAAAATCGGCTCCAAGCATCATTTCTTTGTCGTGTTCCACCACAATAACTGTGTTGCCGGTATCGCGAAGCTGTTTCAGCGAACGAATCAAGCGCTGATTATCGCGCTGATGTAACCCGATGCTGGGTTCATCTAGGATGTAAAGTACGTTTACCAATTGAGTGCCTATTTGCGTGGCAAGACGTATGCGCTGACTTTCTCCGCCGGAAAGGGATTGAGAACTTCGGTTGAGCGAGAGATAGCTCAGACCAACATCGAGCAAAAACTGCAGGCGGGTTTGTATTTCCTTCAGAATTTCCGCTGCAATGACCTTTTGTTTATCATTGAGGTGGATACTAACATTGCTGACCCATACTTGCAATTCATCAATATCGAGCGAAGCCAGTTCGGCAATATTCTTGTTGTGAATACGATAATGCAATGCCTCCTTTTTCAATCGTGCACCACCGCAATCGGGGCAGGCAATGGTTTTCGAAAACTGATTGGCCCATTTCTGTTCTGTTGCCGAAGCCGATGTTTCCTGCTGAAGTTCAATGTATTTGAGTATGCCGTCGTAGTTCAGAAAATAATTGGAATCGCCCAACGAATGGTTTTTAATATTTAGTCGGTCGGGAGTGCCATTCATGATATCGTCGAGTGCTTCCTCGGGCAATTCTGCTACCGGCATTTTGATGTTGCAGTCGTATTTATCGAGAATGGCTTCTATCTGCCAGAAAATAGTAGTGTTGCGGTGTTTTCCCAAAGGCACAATGGCGCCATTGAAAATGCTTAATGCTCTGTCGGGAATGATCAGGTCCATGTCGATTTCGTTCACATAGCCCAATCCTTTGCAGCGCTCACAGGCACCCTGGGGCGAATTGAACGAAAAATGGTGCGGCGCAGGCTCATCATACGAAATTCCGGTTGTCGGACACATCAGCATTTTACTGAAATACCGCACTTTATTTGTTTCAGGGTCAAGCATCATGATGATGCCATTGCCCTGTTGCATGGCTTTCTGTAGGGATTGACGAAGACGGGTACGATCCTTTTCAGTCACCATCATTCTGTCGATAACCACCTCTATATCATGAATTTTGTAACGATCCAACTTCATACCATGGGTTATTTCGCGAATATCGCCATCGACCCTGACATAAACATAACCTTTCCGTCGGATATTCTCGAACAGCTCTTTATAATGTCCCTTTCTCCCCCTGATTATTGGCGAAAGCAGCATCGATTTTTTTCCTTCATATTCCTTCATAATTAAATCGATAATCTGCTCTTCGGAATATTTTACCATCTTTTCACCGGTTAGGTGGGAATAAGCTTCACCGGCACGTGCGTATAATAAACGGAGAAAGTCGTAAATCTCGGTGGTTGTGCCCACAGTCGAACGAGGGTTTTTGTTGGTGGTTTTTTGTTCGATAGAGATTACCGGACTCAGGCCTGTGATTTTATCCACATCCGGTCTTTCGAGATTTCCCAGAAAACTGCGCGCATAAGCCGAAAAAGTTTCGATATAGCGGCGCTGACCTTCGGCAAAAATGGTATCGAAAGCCAGTGACGATTTGCCACTGCCACTCAAGCCAGTAATTACAGTGAGGGCATTTCGGGGGATAATTACATCAATATTTTTGAGGTTATGCACCCTGGCCCCGGTAACTTCTATCAGCTCCCGGGGTTCATCTGGCTCAGTTGGTATGATATCTTTCAATTCTAAATTCATTGTAAAATTTTACAACCTGCAAAGTTAATGTATTTTTTTGATCGCGTGTTATTTTTTGCAAATCACCGCTACGCGGCTCAATCATTTCGCATGCCCGGCTCGTTCTACCAAAACATCAGGGCTACGCCCCTCCAAAAACGCAATTCGGATTTGCCGTTGCACGAAGAGCCGCGTAGCGGCGATGACTTGGTAGCAAACACGCCCATCCCGTATAAGAAATATATATTTGTCGAACAAATTAATTCGCAATTTTCACCAAACGAAAATTTATTTTTATAACTGGCCAATTTTTTTTATCTTTGCCACGCTTTTCCGGAAGGAAACAGTGTGATGGGAAATTAAGCTACTAATCACTTAAAAATCAACGCTTAAATTTTGAGTAACACAAAAATTATTGTTCAATGAAAACCTATGAATTGAAAGGTACAGTTCGTTCAGAACTGGGAAAAAAGGCTACCAAAGCCGATCGTGCAGGCGATAATGTGCCCTGTGTATTGTATGGATCGGGTGAAAACACCCATTTTACGGCTACTGTTTCTGATTTGAGGAAACTAATTTACACGCCCGAAGTGTATATTGTTGATTTGAATGTGGAAGGAAAAAAATGCAAGGCCATTATGAAAGACCTGCAGTTTCATCCCGTATCCGACAAGGTATTACACATCGATTTTTTGGAATTGTCGGAAAATAAGCCGGTAACAATCGAAATACCTGTGAAGCTACAGGGACTCGCCGAAGGGGTGAAAGCCGGGGGTAAATTGTCGCTTGAAATGCGCAAACTAAAAGTAAAAGGTTTATATACCGATTTCCCTGAAAATATTATTGTTGATGTTACTTCACTTGGCTTGGGCAAAACCATTCAGGTTGGCACAGTCAAAATGGATAAATTAGAAATTCTGAACGCCAAAATTGCTGTGGTTGCACAGGTTAAACTCACCAGAGCTGCCCGTGGTGCTGCCGCTGCTGCCAGTAAAGGCTAATGAACTGAATTCAGATGAAATATCTTATTGTCGGGTTGGGAAATATAGGTCCCGAGTATCACAACACCCGCCACAATATAGGATTCAAAGTATTGGACGCTCTGGCCGGAGCGTCCAATGTTGTTTTTGAGGATAAGCGCTATGGCTTTGTGGCTCAGATAAAACTGAAAAACAAAACACTCATTTTGCTTAAGCCATCTACCTTTATGAATCTGAGTGGGATGGCTGTGCGTTACTGGATGCAAAAAGAAAAAATTGAACCCGATAATCTTATCGTGATTGTCGATGATTTGGCATTACCTTTTGGCACTTTACGACTCAAACCTTCGGGTTCGGATGCCGGACACAATGGTCTGCGAAGTGTACAGGATGTGCTTGGTTCGAATGTTTATGCCCGCATTCGGTTTGGACTGGGAAACGATTATCCCAAAGGTGCACAGGTACATTTTGTGTTGAGCCGCTGGAATGATGAAGAAGAAAAGCTGTTGCCAGGCAGGGTCGACAGAGCGATTGAAATGATCAAAAGTTTCTGCCTGCAGGGATTGCAACTCACCATGACTCAGTTTAACAACAAATAGAAATAGCTTCACAATAATCAAAATCCCCCTTCGGAAATGAAAACGGAAGTCAGAATTGATAAGTGGCTTTGGGCTGTAAGGTTGTTTAAAACCCGGTCGAATGCTGCAGAAGCATGCAAGAAAGGCAAAGTGCTGGTAAATAGCATCGAAGCCAAACCATCACGCAATATAAAAGTTGGTGATGTTGTTTCGGTGAAGAAAAATCCTGTTCTGTTTTCTTTTCAAGTACTGGCTCTCAGCGAAAACAGGATGGGAGCAAAACTGGTTCCTGACTTCCTGAAAGATGTAACACCTGCAGATCAACTCAAATTGTGGGAACTTGGCAAGGTGAATGCCCTCCTCAACAGGGAAAGAGGCACAGGCCGGCCTACCAAAAAGGAGCGCAGAGACCTCGATACCTTTTTTGAACCGTATTATTTGGATGAAGACGACGAGTAATTCGACCAACCGGATTTTTAGGAATTGAACCAAAACAAACATTCTTATGTTGACAGCATCGAAACTGAAAAAAACGAATATTGTGGAGTATCTGCTCTACATGTGGCAGATTGAAGACCTCATGAGGGCTTTACAATTTGACATGAATCAGATTGATAAACAACTGATTAGCTCCGATAATGCTGAGGAGAGAAAAGTGGAATACGGCTGGTATGAAAGTATCATTGAAATGATGCTGATTGAAAATAAACGCGATAAGGGGCATCTCCAAATCAATATTAATGTACTCGATGATCTGAATGAGTTTCATCTTCTGTTGCTGAAAAGTGGTAAGGCTCCTGAATACAATGCAAAGTTCTTTTTCGTGTTGCCAATGATAAATCAACTCAGAATGAAGTCGGAAGAAGGTTTGAGCGATATTGAATTGTGTTTCAATTTCCAGTATTTATTTATGCTGATGAAAATAAAGAAAACGGAGATTAGCAAGGAAACGGCTGATATTCAGATTGAACTTGCCAAATTGCTGGTGTTGCTAACAAAAAATTATCACGCTTATCAACACGGGGAACTCGACTTGTAATAATTGATTATCTTTGTACCCGAAGCAAAAAAACATCAATATGAAAGGTATCATTCTGGCAGGCGGTTCCGGTACACGGCTTTATCCGGTAACCAAAAGTATTTCGAAACAAATAATTCCTGTGTACGACAAGCCGATGATTTATTATCCGCTTTCGGTGCTTATGCTTGCCGGAATACGCGAAATACTCATTATTTCCACACCGCAGGATATTCATTTGTACGAAAATCTGCTGGGAGATGGTTCTTCCCTGGGTATAAATCTGCATTACGCAATTCAACCTTCGCCCGACGGACTTGCACAGGCATTTATCATCGGTGAAGAGTTTGTGGGAACCGACAATGTGTGTATGATTCTGGGTGATAATATCTTTTATGGTTTTGATTTTTCTCGCACATTGCGTGAAGCAGCCAAACTCGAAGATGGCGCTATGGTTTTCGGTTATTATGTAAACGACCCCGAACGATACGGTGTAGCTGAGTTCGACGAAGCAGGCAATGTGCTCAGTCTGGAGGAAAAGCCTGATGTCCCTAAGTCGAATTATGCGGTAACCGGCTTGTATTTTTACAGTAACGATGTGATTCAAAAGGCCAAAGGATTGAAACCTTCTAAACGTGGCGAACTCGAAATTACCGATTTGAACCGCTTATATCTTGAAGAAGGAAGGCTGAAAGTACAACTGATGGGTCGGGGTATGGCCTGGCTCGATACCGGCACCCACGATAGTTTGCTCGAAGCTTCGAACTTTATTGCTACCATCGAAAACCGGCAGGGACTTAAAGTAGCCTGCATCGAAGAAATTGCTTTCCGCTACGGCTATATCAATCGGGAACAACTGCTTGCACTGGCAGAATCTCTTAAAAAAAACCACTACGGTGAATATCTCATCAAGATTGCCAACGAAAAAAAGATTTGATACATGGAGATGATTCAAACTCCCATCGAAGGATTACTGATACTCAAACCGCGGGTTTTCGAGGATGACCGGGGTTTCTTCTGCGAAACTTACAATCGCAATACCTACAAAAACCTTGGAATTGATGCGGATTTCTGTCAGGATAACCTGTCGCGATCGGTTTATGGGGTTATTCGCGGACTGCACTATCAGTTGAATCCGCACAGCCAGTCGAAACTCGTTACGGTGCTCGAAGGTGCTGTGTGGGATGTGGCAGTGGATTTACGTCGCAATTCAGCAACTTTCGGACAGTGGTATGGCATTGAACTATCGACCGAAAACAAACTGCAGTTTCTCATTCCTAAAGGGTTTGCCCATGGTTTTTCGGTAATTAGCAGCCAGGCTTTGTTTTCGTACAAATGCGACGATTTTTATCAGCAATCTCTCGAAAGAGGTATTTATTATGCCGATCCTCAGTTGAATATCGATTGGAAAATTGATCCTGCCAAAGCTATTATTTCTCCCAAAGATGAAATACATCCAATGTTTGAGGCCGCTGAAAAAAACTTCGAATGATGCAGAAAGTATTAATAACCGGCAGCAATGGCCAGCTTGGCAACGAAATCAGGGTGCTGAGCAATCAATTTCCGGAGTTTGAGTTTATTTTTACCGATGTTGATGAACTCGATATCACCAATCCTGAAGCACTCAACTCCTTTTTTGAAGCAAATCATCCGGATATTCTCATCAATTGTGCTGCATATACGGCGGTTGATAAAGCTGAGGATGATCGGGATAATGCGTTCAGAATCAACGAATATGCTGTTGGTTTGTTGGGAGAAATGGCGCACCGTTTTGGAGCACGGATGATTCATGTGTCCACCGATTATGTTTTCGACGGCAAATCCTATGTGCCTTACACCGAGGAAATGCCGGTGAATCCTTCTACAGTCTACGGTCAGTCGAAACAGGCCGGCGATGCCCTGCTGATGCAGGTTTGCAAGCAAGCCGCCATTGTTCGCACTTCGTGGTTGTACAGCAGCTTCGGTAATAATTTCGTTAAAACCATGCGGCGTTTGGCTGCCGAACGTGAACAGCTTACTGTAATTTTCGATCAGATAGGAACACCAACCTATGCGGCTGATCTTGCAAAAGCATTACTCATTATGGCAAAATCATCGGATTTTTTGCCCGGAATCTATCATTTCTCCAACGAAGGAGTGTGCAGCTGGTACGATTTTGCGTTGAAAATCATCGGTTTATCAGGCCTCAACTGCAAAGTGCTCCCCATCGAATCCAAAGATTTTCCGGTGCGTACCCCACGCCCTTTTTACAGTGTGCTGAATAAGCAAAAGATAAAAAAGCAGTATAATTTACAGATTGCGCACTGGGAAGAAGGGTTAAAACGTTGTCTGGATAAACTACAATAGCATTTCAATATTGTTATACACAAAGCCTTAATCGGATGAAGCAGATCAAAACCGAAAAGTTGTTTGTTTTTTTGCTGGCAGGATGGTTTTTGCTCAACCTCATTCAATCGGTATTTACCGAAATAACCAACGATGAAGCTTACTATGCCCTTTGGGGGAAACAACCTGCATTCGGATATTTCGACCATCCACCCATGATTGCCTGGCTTATTGCTGCAGGTGATGTGCTTTTCGATGGAAATCTGGCTGTACGTTTCGTTACTGTGTTATTGCAGGTTATTGCTCTGCCAATGCTTTGGTCGCTTTCGGGTAGTCGCTTTAAAGATACAGCATCTGTTTGGCGCTTTTTTGCGGTATCTGCATCGGTAGTCATGTTTTCAGCCTATGGCTTTATCAGTACACCCGATGTTCCATTGCTGTTTTTTAGCGTTGTTTTCCTCTTGGTTTACAGAGAATTTCTAATCAAAAGAAACTGGCTGAATACCATTTTATTAGCTCTCACAGTAGCCGCACTGATTTACAGCAAATATCAATCGGGTCTCTTCCTGCTGCTTGTTGTACTGGCCAACCTGCGTTTGCTGCGGTATTATCAGTCGTGGCTGGCAGTTTTGCTGGCGTTGGTTTTACTCATACCTCATTTTTGGTGGCATTACGAACAGGGCTTTCCTGCTTTTCAATATCATTTAGCCGATCGTTCCAGCCCTTTTCAGTGGAAATATCTGCTCGAATACTGGCCCAATCAACTGGCTGTTTTCAATCCATTTACGTTGGTGGCTGTAGTTTGGGCGTTTTGCAGCAGTAAGGATAAAAGTATCATGACCCGCACTTACCGGGTTGTGATAGCAGGCTTTCTGCTTTTCTTCTGGACAACCGCTTTTCGGGGTCATGTTGAGCCCCACTGGACGATTATAGCTGCTATCCCCATGATTATTCTCGTGATACAGGAAAGTCGTAACAATGCCCGTTTGCGAAAGTATGTTGCCCGTTTTGTGTATCCTTCTGTGGCTTTGATACTCATTGCCAGAATCCTGCTCATTACAGGTTTGTTGCCGGAGCGTTTTGGTTTTAACGGCAAGCAACCGAAGTTCGAAGCGCTCCATGAGGTTGTTGGCCAAAGTCCGGTGATTTTTACCGGGTCGTTTCAAAATCCATCCCTTTACCGCTTTTTTACCGGCGCTAAATCAACCGTAGTGAGTGCTGTTGCCACGCGCAGAACACAGTTTGATCTCTGGAAAGCCGATGAGCAGTTCCATAACCAGCTTGTGTTTGTTGCAGGTAATTATCCGGGAAGGTCGCGCATTTACGAACATAATGGATTTCACTTTGAAGGATTTTTTACTGATAGTCTGCAGATTACCCACCATCTCGATATACATTTGGGCGAAACCGGTGAGTTTGCTGATACACGCATTCAGAACATTCCCTTCAGCATAACCAACAAAAGCAGGCATCCCTACCATTTCAACCACAGCGTTTTTCCACCTGTTTGGAAAGTGCTGATTTCAAATGACTCCATTGCTGAATTCCTGGACGTGGAGGTGGAAACTCAGCGTAAAACAGCAGAGCCGGGCGAAACCATTCAGGCTCATCTGCTCCTCAATGTTCCCAATCATTTTGGTTCAGAAGTAAGTATGAAAATCGTCATGGAAACATTTTTCGGCCTAACCATACATACCCGCGCTATTCACCTGAAATTATCAGAATAATGTTTGATGTACAGATAATACTGAAGTTACTGAAATTTTCCGTGGTTGGTTTATCAGGGATGGTAATCGACTTTGGACTAACCTGGTTATTGAAGGAGAAGGTTAAGATTAATGCTTATCTGGCTAACTCTACGGGTTTTATTGCTGCGGCCAGTTCCAACTATTTATGGAACAGGTTATGGACCTTTGGAAGCAATAGCAGTGAGATAACCCGGGAGTATTTTTCTTTCGTACTGATAGCAATCATTGGCCTGCTCATCAATAATGGAGTTATTTATCTGCTTACCAAAAGATGGAAAATGAACTTCTATTTAGCCAAACTTTTTGCTATTGCTGTTGTTACCTTATGGAATTTCAGTATGAATTTCATGATTACATTCGCCAATTAAGGGGTGTTTTGTTCATTTAAACTAATTTTTATACCTTTGGTCGTCGTAATTTGTAACTCACAGACCAACTTTAGCACATTCAGCAGC
This sequence comes from uncultured Paludibacter sp., assembly GCA_964350125.1. Classification (GTDB taxonomy): domain Bacteria; phylum Bacteroidota; class Bacteroidia; order Bacteroidales; family Paludibacteraceae; genus Paludibacter. The sequence continues at coordinate 39,996 of CAYGJI010000013.1, forward strand.
CATGAATCTGATTAAAAAAGCGATTTACTGTTTCAGTTTCCTGATGGTGTTCGTACTTTCAGGCTGTTCAACCGTGAAGGAAATTTTCTCGAAAGGTCAGGAGGAGCTTAAACTGGCTAACGAAGCCTATGCCAATGGAAATAATCTGGAAGCACTGATACATGCTACCAACGCCGTTATAATCGACCCCCAATTTATTACCGCCAAAGAATTTGTACGCGATCATTTCGATAATTCTCTCCGACAGGCACAAAACCGGCTTACCCGAATTGCTGAACCTGCAAATACAGCATTAGCAGAAGAGAAATTCCGGATTCTGAACAACTTAACAAGATTGTACGAAAATCTGCAAAAATCCGGAATACCATACAAACATCCTAAAAATCAGTGGATTTGGACTACGGCCATCATCGATTATACTCCCCAAAGGGCTGAAGCCCGTGATGAAGCGTTTCAGTTTTTGATGACTGATGGTCGGGCTCTGGTTGCCCGCAACAGGGTAAAAGAAGCCGAAGCCGTTTTTCAAAAGGTGGTTAATCAATATACCCGCAACGAAAATCATCAGCTTCAGGTAAGGCAAACCATTGTCGATGAGGTGAGTTTCCATGCATCGCGAATGCTGAATACCAATGTGCTCGAAGAAGCAATCATCGCCCATGAGTTTTTTCGTACAGCAGCAGTGTTTTTAGCAAACGACGAAGAAGCTAAAGCCGGTATAATTAATTCGGCTATTTATATATCTTATTTGTACCTCGAACAAGCTCAACAGCAAGAGGATGCAAACGAGCCCGATATGCTGAAGGCTGCACATGGCAGTTATTCAAGCGCTGTTTCGTGGGACCAGACCAATGATATTGCGATTGAAGGAAAGCACAGGGTGACCGGGAAACTGGCAGAATATTATTATCTGAATGCGGTTAATGCTGAGTATGTGCGTGATTTCGGGAAAGCCATCGTGATGTATGGAAAGGTGCGTGAATGGATTCCGGATTACAAAAACAGCATGACTCAACTTTACACTCTGAAAATCAATGCTAAAGTAAATCAAATACAAAAAAGTTTAGCTGAAATTCAGTTGTTGGCAGATACAACCAATTTGAAAGTTCAACAAGTTACTTTGGTGATCGATAAGACTTCATTGATGCTTGAAAAACTGGCTGCCTTATCTCTTTCTTCCATCAATCTGAATAAGCAGATTCAAAATGCAACTGCCATGCTCGAAACTTATCAGGATATTTCAGCTGTCGCCCGCGTAACCGATAAACTTGCCCTCGATGTAAAAGAGTCAGGATTAACCGTGAATGATATGGCTGCTTTCTTCAGTGGCCACAATATTCCGGTACTCATACCAGCCATCACTGCACTCGATAATAACAAGGCTTTTGTGGATGATCTCAAATCAGGTGCTCCTGATTTATTGACGGTATTTAAACAGGCAGTTACTGCAGCCGGAAATATCGAATCATGTATGACTGAAATAAAGGATGAAGAAAAGTTTAAGAATCTGGAGTTACTGGCCGACAGCACTATCATTACACTGAATCTGACAGCAAGGTCATTCCGGATAATTAATACACAGCTCGATGAAGTTGAAAAACATGCTCTCGCACTGCAGGTTATTTCTCCTGATCTCGACCGGCTTGCTCCGGATGTTGAACGGCTGAGTAGTGCTGTAAATTCGATTAATCCTGCAGCAAATGCTTTAAAGACAGTACTCGACCGTACTTATAATCTTGCAGGATATAAAATGACCGGCAGAAAATTTCTGACCAGCCCTCCAATCCCTATTCGAATTGTTCAGGAAGAATATAGTAAAATGATATTTTCCTTCCTAAATCCCGAATTGCGAAAACTTGAGGCTATAAAAATCCCCGGGGTTAAAGGTTTCGATTTGCTCAGACCTCAAATAACTCAACTCTCCGATCGTCGTCCATTGCTTGAGAACACTGCAGCTTTGTTGAGATTACAGTGGAATGACTTCAGACTGAGCGAGCAAAACATAAAATCCGCTCTCAACAGACTGAGAACGGATTTCGGTTGTAAGTTCGAATAAGCCTGGTTACTACCTGAGTTTTGCCCCGAACTGGGTCTCGAAGCTTTTCAGCAATTTATTCATGATGGTTTCTATCTGACTGTCGGTCAGCGTTTTTGTTTCGTCCTGAAGGATGAAGCTAATGGCGTATGACTTCTTGCATGCTTCCAGATTCTTGCCTTCATAAACATCAAAGAGGGTTACTTTCTTCAGTAATTTCCTTTCGGTCTGATAAGCAGATTTCTCAAGGTCGGCAAAACTGATATGCTTGTCTAACAACAATGCCAAATCGCGCTTCACCTCAGGGAATTTGGGTATTTCGCTGTAACGGATTTTGTTTTTTCTGATTTCACGAAGAATATTATCCCAGTTCATGTCGGCATAAAAAACTTCCTGATCGATGTCGGCCAGCTTGCAAAGCGACTTGCTTACCATCCCGAAAACCGCCAGTTTTTTACCTGACTGAGTGTTGATTTCAAGTGCTTCACTGAAAATATTGTTGTCGGATTCAGCTGTTGTAACTGAATTTATATTTACTCCCATCCTCCGGAGAATATTCAAAACATAGGCTTTGAGTTCAAAAACAGATGCCGGCATCAGCGGAACCGACCAGTTTTGCGCGTTCTTGTTACCCGTAAGCCAGATACCCAAATGCATATCCTCATCGTAAGAGGCCAGCACATTGTTTTCTTTGGGTGCTGAAGCATCGTAATAGTAGCAGTTTCCAAACTCATAAAGCTTCAAATCTGCATTTCTGCGATTGATATTATAAGCAATGCTTTCGAGACCTCCGAAAAGCAGGGTTTGCCTCATCACATTCAAATCGTTGCTGAGCGGATTCATGATTTTCACGCACTTTTCAGCCGGAAAGCAGTTTAGCGACTGATAATAAGCCATTCGGGTAAGCGAATTGTTCAGAATCTCATTGAATCCCTGAGCTGTAAGCTGCTCCGCAATCATGTTTTGCAACTGATGGGTATCGGGTTTGCTGAAATAGCTCAGATTTGAATGCAAGGTTTCGCCAATCTCCACATTGTTGTATCCGTAAATACGCAATATATCTTCAATAACATCCACATCACGCTGAACATCAACGCGGTAGGTTGGTACGTGCAAAGTGTAAATGCCATCAGTGAAATCAATGATTTTCATTTCAAGTGCTTTCAAAATGGTCTCAATATTTTCGATGCCGATTTCTTTACCAATCAGGGTATTGATTTTATTCACCGAAACTTTTACTTCAAATGGCTTAATCTCAACCGGATAAATATCGGATATCTCAGAAGAAATAGTACCACCGGCTATTTCCTGAATCAACAGGGCACATCTTTTAAGTGCATAAATGGTGTTAGCCGGATCGCAACCTCTTTCGAAACGGAAAGATGCATCGGTATTGAGTGCGTGCCGTCGGGCAGTTTTACGAATGCTGACCGGATTAAAATAAGCACTTTCGAGAAAAACATTGACTGTATTTTCGGTTACACCACTGGTCAGTCCTCCAAAAACACCACCGATACACATGGGTTTAGTGGCATCGCAAATCATCAAATCGCTGTTGCTGAGCTTTCTTTCAGTTCCTTCGAGGGTGGTAAAAGGGGTATTTTCGGGCATGGTTCGTACCACAACTTTTCCACCTTCAATTTTATCAGCATCGAAAGCATGGAGTGGATGTCCGGTTTCGTGCAACACATAATTGGTTATGTCAACAATGTTGTTGATGGGACGCAAACCGATGGTCAACAGCGCACCTTTCAGCCATTCAGGCGATTCTTCAACCTTAATACCAGTGATAGTTACTGAGGAATAGCGGGGACAGGCATCAGGATTCTCTATGCTGACGGGAATCGTAAAATTGTTGTTTTGCGTACTGAAAGCCTCCACCGAAGGTTTGTGAAGTTCGATGGCCGGATTTTTCAAAGCAAAATATGCTGCCAAATCGCGTGCTACACCAAAATGGGAGGCAGCATCAATCCTGTTGGGCGTAATATCCACCTCAATCACAAAATCGTTGCTGATACCGTAATAATCTTTCGCGGGCATACCCACAGTTGCACCGGTTGGCAAAACAATGATGCCGTCGTGACTGGTACCGATGCCAATTTCATCTTCGGCGCAAATCATCCCAAACGATTCCACCCCACGGATTTTTGAACGTTTGATAGTGAAACTTTCATCGCCCGAATACAGTTTAGTGCCCACTGTGGCAACCACCACTTTTTGTCCGGCCGCTACATTGGGTGCCCCGCAAACAATTTGCAAAGGCTCACCTTCACCAATATCAACGGTAGTAACATGCAGATGATCGGAATTTTCATGTGCTTTACAAGTGAGCACTTCGCCAATAACAAGACCTTCGAGTCCGCCCTTCACCGTTTGCACCTCTTCAACACCACCTGCTTCCAGCCCTATGGAAGTCAGTATTTTAGCCACTTCCTCAGCCGAAATGCCGGGATTAATATAACGCTTAAGCCAGTTGTATGAAATATTCATTGCAGGATGTTTTTTTTAAGAAGCGCAAAGATAATGAATTTCGACGAAAGAGAATAAAAGTAGTTGTGGTGATTGAAAAATGAGTATGCTTGAAAAACCATATTGTTGATTTTTTGTGTTTTTAAACATAAATTTAATTTTACTTACATATTGCATAACTAAAAATAACCTATTATTTTTGCTCAGTTTCTGTTTTGTTTTTCAAGAATAATGTTATCATTTTTATCGATATATTTATGTTTGTAACCGAATGCATAAATTTTTCAGGCTTAAGTGTTGAATATAATCTGTGGGAAGTAATTTTCACAACACTGAAAGCGAATAATAACTCCACAAATACAATTATAGTGCGGGGGGGGGGGTAAGTCCTTGTTTATCAAATATATGTGATCTGAATGAATTGCAATAATCAGGTATTTAATCTGAATGTTGCAATTTTTTGTATTTTTAAGTAAGTGTTGTAAACGATGAAGCTACGAAGGCATTCCTTGTCTGAAAAGTATACAAATTAAAAATAATACATAAATTAACATCCCGGGATATGACAAATAAATGTATTTTGCTCATTGTGTTTTCTGTTTTAAGCATATTGCCATGCCAATCTCAAAGCAGTTTAGTGTACGAATATGATTTTGCCGGTAATCGTGTTGCCCGTAAAGTGATAACCATACCTTCCAATATCAGGCGTTACAATCCTTCTGACAGTATAGTTGTTAAAGAAGTTTTCGAGGAAAAAAACATACTTGTTTACCCCAATCCTACTAAAGGTGCTTTGGGTGTTGAAATAACCGGTGGCGATTGGGACGAGGACATCCGGCTGATACTTTACAGCGGACAGGGTGTGTTGCTCTACCAAGCCAACGCACAGCCGGGTATCAATTCTATTGACATGACTACCTTCCCCCGGGGATGGTATGTTTTAAGGGTGCAGACGGGGGAGAAGCGGAAGGAAT
>CAYGJI010000014.1:0-44358 GCA_964350125.1 uncultured Paludibacter sp.
GAGCTTCTTATAAGTTGCATTGCGATTTTGCCCTTCGGCGACGAGGACGTCGCCGGTCCCGATAGCCTTTGAGCCTCTTATTAGTTTTATTGAGGGCTTGGAAAGGTATTGAAAAATGTGAAAAAAATTACTTTGAGGTAAAGATTCCGAAAAATGAGACCGGAGGGGCGTAGCCCTGATTTCTTTGTAACAAAAGGTGAAAATGCTGATATACGAATGATCACACATTTCAAAATCAGAATAAAACACAAAAACTACAAACGAAAATTTACATTTTCAACACCACAACGCTATTTTCTTATCTTTGTGCCACCTTTTTGGGCGAAACGACCATATATAGTCGAATCACAATCTTATGTAATAGTTAAATAGCTCAGTTTAAATGAAAATGAAAAAGAAAGGGAGCTTCGTGCAGCGTGTGCTCGACAAAATCGAGGTGGTAGGCAACCGCTTACCTCAACCGGTAACGCTCTTTGCCATGCTGATGGTGATTGTACTTTTGTTGTCGTGGGCATTCGGAGGCACCTCGGTACTTAAACCCGGAACTGGCGGAAATACCGGCTTTGACGCTGATTACATCTCAGTTCAAAACCTGCTTACCAAGGAAGGATTTCAACGTATTATGGGTAATATGGTGCAGGTTTTTGCTACTTTCCCACCACTGGGTTTGGTGTTGGTGGTGATGCTTGGTATTGGCGTGGCCGAACATACCGGACTCATTGCTGTAGCACTGCGTGTTTTCGTTTCAAAAGTTCCTAAGTCGCTCATTACCTTTTCGATAGTAGTTGCAGGAATGATTAGCTCAGTGGCTGCCGATGCTGGTTATGTGGTACTTATCCCCATGGGTGGTGCCATTTTTTTGGGCATGGGACGACATCCTCTGGCAGGGATTGCAGCAGCTTTTGCCGGGGTTTCGGGTGGTTTCGGGGCTAACTTTCTCCCTACCGGACTCGACCCTATGATTGCTGCTTTTACCGAACCGGCTGCCAATCTAATCAACCCCGATTATACCGTTAATCCCTTGTCGAACTATTACATCATGGCTGCTTCGGTACCTTTTGTTGGCTTGGCCGGTACCTGGGTAACTGAAAAAATTCTGATTCCGCGTTTGGGAAATTACGTGCCTAATACTTCTGAAGTTGCTGATAATCAGAACTTCAGCGTTGTTACAAGCAGGGAGAAAAAAGCGTTGTTGTGGTCGTTCATTGCTGTGCTGGCTGTTCTTGCTTTGGTGCTTGCAGCCATCGTTCCCACCAACGGATTACTGCGCGGTGTACCCGATCCGGTTACCGGGGTTGCAGGCATGCAGCCTTTTTACAGCGCATTGGTTCCAATCATGTTCATCATCTTCTTTGTAGCCGGCTTGGTTTACGGAATTGTGGCAAAATCAATAAAAAGCGACAAAGATATATCAACAATGACTTCCAAATCGATGTCGACCATGGGATTATACATTGTGATTGCTTTTGTTGCATCGCAGTTTGTTGCCTACTTTAACTGGTCGAATCTGGGAAGTGTGCTCGCCGTGAAAGGTTCCGAAATGCTCAATGCCATCGGTTTTACGGGTACACCACTGATGGTCGCATTCATCATTATCACCTCGATGGTAAATCTGGTAATGGGAAGTGCATCGGCCAAATGGGCTTTGCTTGCACCTATATTTGTACCCATGTTGATGCTGATGGGTTATTCCCCCGAAGCTACACAGGCTGCTTATCGTATCGGCGATTCTTATTCAAATATTCTGACTCCGCTGCTCCCCTACTTTCCGCTGGTGATTGTGTTTGCACAGAAATATGTGAAGGATGTGGGTATCGGTACCCTGATAGCAATGATGCTGCCTTATTCCATCGCCTTTATGATTGTGCGAATACCGATGTTTGTTGCATGGATTTGGCTCGAAATACCGCTGGGCATTGAAGGGCCGATTCATTATTTGCCTTAGCAACTTTGAAGAGTTTGCCATACCTTGCCTGCAAACATCACAAAGCATCGATCCGGCGTTTATCAGCCGTCTATGTGCAGAATAACTCCCAACCACGCATTGGTGGTAATTCACCGATGCTGAATTATTCTGCCTATCACAATGCACGTTTGGTAAGCAGCTGGTAACGGTAGTTGCTTTATCTGATTTAAAAGTGAATCGCTATGAACATGGAAATTTCCATCATTTTCCTGATATTAATTCTATCATTGTTTTAACAATATTTTTACTTTTTGATTGGTGGTATTATTTTTAAACAGAGACACTTAAAACCGACCTGACCATCACATGTAATTTTTGCTATCTGTTTTTTTCCTGATCACCAAAGTTGTGCAGATTACTTTATTTTCAAGAACATCATTTTCTATTTCCTGCTTTCTGATATAATCGAGAAAAAGATTTTGTTTTTCCGGATGTTTTTCTATCAACTCCCAGCATCTCTTATTTAAATTATCAAAAATATAATTGTCAGAATCTGCAATATCGTCCCTATCAATAATATCATTTTCAACAAGTTCCATTCCTGCATTTTCTATCTGCTGCAATACATCGGACTTCTTAAGTATTAAGGGATGGCTGAAATCACTGTCATCGTTTATATAACCATCATCAATAATAAAAATCCCATTTGCTTTTAAGCACTTTGCCAAGGTCGTCAGTGTTGAAAAATAATCCCCAAATACAGGCCCGATTGCACCAAGTATTACCACATCGTAACCCGACAATGTTTTGACTTTTTCTCTAATATCTCCCCTCTCAAATAAACACAGGTGATTTACCTTATATGCTGTCGCTTTTTGTTGTGCAAATTCAACAAACTCAGGTATTACGTCTATGCCGTAGCAGTTGCATCCAAGCTTTTGCGATACTTTAACAGATACAGCACCTTTACCACATCCCAAATCAAGGACTTTTAATTCAGTGATATTGTTACAATGTTTTCTTATCAGCTTTATAATTGCATCCGGGTCAGCCCCGATTTCCCAAATGTCCTGCAATATATAAGGCAAAAAGGGGTAAAGTGCTTTATCGGAACCGTCCATTGCAATTACAACGCTTTCTTCTATTGATTTCATTATGCTATCTTTCGGCAATAACCAACATTTCAAAATCTTCTGTTTTTAATTTATCTTCACGAGAGAAAGCTCCAAGTGTTGCACCAAAAATTTCAATTTTTGTGAATCCCAAAGTTTTCAAAAGCCAGGTAATTTCACAGGGAACATAATAACGTTCATTACATTCGAGTTCTTTTTCAACTCCGTTGTCATCTACCACTTTTGTAATGTTATAATCTCTGAATGTCATTAAGTCAAAATTCTTGCTGTCATAAGATGCATTACCTTCAACAACTCCCACTGCGTGAAAATCGTTTATTGAGTGAAACAAAGGAAATAATCCGTTCAATGTTGTGAATATGAATGTTGACTTCTCCTTTAAGGATTGAGAAACATTTTTAAGAATCCCGAAATTCATTTCGTCTGTTTCCATTAAAGGGAAACCACCTTCGCACATCATTATTGCAACATCAAATTGTTTGTCGAACGGCAGATTCCGTGCATCGTGTTTTAAAAAATCAATTTGCACTCCGTTTTGATTCGCCTTTTCTCTTGCTTTTTCGAGTAAGGATTCGGACAAATCAATACCTGTCATTGAATATCCCCGCTTTGACAATTCAATGGAATGACGACCTGTACCACACCCGATGTCAATTATCTTTAGTGATTTATTGTAATTAATTTCTTTTTCAATAAAATCACACTCGCCAATTGTTCCTTGTGCAAAACATTCGTTGTCGTATTTATCACCGTAATTTTCGAATAATGTTTCGTACCATTGCTTTTTATTCATTTCTTTTTCATTTTAAGTTGTTTGATCTGTAGTAGAAAATCTTTTTTTGTATAACGCACAACGCTTTGCTGCTTGTCCTGCGTCAGTTTAGGGCACTAAGATAGAAATAATATTTTAGAAAATACACACAACTTTTAAACTTGACCATTCAGAAAAATATGCCGGATAAAAGCATAGATATACAATAATTGTTTTGCAGCAGGTGCGCTCTGCTCAGGCAGGTCATATCACCAAAAAGAGCAGGAAAAAATTCCTGCCCTTTTTATCTAACTTCATTTGGTTTATTTCAAAATCTGAGTGTTGCCATCATATTCTATCCTTATAATGTACAGGCCATTATCAGGTAATTCCATGGTCGAACCAGTAGCTTTTTGTTGATGATAAACATTACCGCAAAGTGTAAATACACTTACCTGAGCACCAACAGGCAATGCATACAGTGTTTTACCTGAGCGATATGCATGGGATGTTTGAGTTGCTTCTGTAACTGTTCTCACATCATCTATACTTTGAACTGTAAGTTTATCCATACAGAAAAGAGTTGCAGTATTTATTCCCCATGCCCCGGCATCAGTCGATTCCATGGTAAACTGAATATAGCTAACTACCCCCAGTGAAGTAAGATCGAACCATTGCCATGTATTGTGGAGCTTCCACTGAGCAGGATTTACAGAGCGATAATCAGCCAGATAAAACTCAGCAGTTCCGGTTTCGGTAACTCCATCGGCTGCAAACCCTTTTGCAATGAGTTTGAAGTAGTCGCCCTGTACAAACCTGCGGGCAAACTGGTCGCCGTTTTTGATGCCATAGTACGACCATGGTGCGTTGGTAACATATGTTCCGATAGCCTTGTGAGGTTTAGCATCAGTGAAAGAAATATAGTTGGATGTTTGTGTTACGTTGGTGGCACCGGTATCATTATATGAACCCCAGTAACCAATCAGAAAGTTCGATCCCAGGCCATTTACACCACCCTGGGTCATGCTACCCCACTGATTTGGCACCCAATCATACCCATAGTCGTTATTATCAGCATAATTACTCATGGTGAATCCATCCCAATAAGTACCTCCCCAGCCGGTGCGATGCGAGAAAATGAACTTTTGCGATTCAAGATATGCATTTTCGGTATAAGTATCGGCCCAGCGGGAGTTTGGTTGCAAGGGGTTAGCTGCCAGAGTGGTAGTATTCTGAAGATCCAGAGTTATGTAATCATTACCCACCGGCGGAAAAGTTGGTAATACCGCATTAGGATGCAAGTCGATAATTCCGGCAATTTCGGTGGATGTTTCGCCCAGCCAACCAGCTTCCTGCACCATTCCCGTGTACACTTTGATGAAGTCGATATATGCCAGATGTACAGGATTACCACTATCATCAACTGCCCAATCAATCTTGAAACCATTGTTGGAGATAGCTGCGTTGTTGGCATGATTATCCACATAGCCCCATGCCAAAGCAGGTAGTAACCAGGTTGATCCACTTTGTGTTGCATTCCCAGCCAGTCGCGTTCCACGAAAGGTCATCGTGTTTTCACTCACCCAAAGCGGAAACATGGTTGCCTGAGTGGCAAAGGAAATATGTGTTATATGTCCTTCGTTTCCCTGATTATCAGTCCAACGAATATTCGATTTTTGACCGTCGGGATTTGGACGATGATAGGTAATTGCGTAATTGCGGATGGTAGTTGCCTTGTAATAATCAGAACCAGCCAACTCGTACCAGGGCTCCTGGGGATCGGGTTTACCATTTTTGTTGATATCCTGACAAACCATCACAATTCCGGGTTCAGCACTGTTGGTAAATGCATTGCCGAGTACTTTGAAATCGAATTCATCCTGCACATTCACAATCGAATGGTCAAAACCAACAACCACATAACCACCGTAACCTCCCAATCCCAGCATGCCTGCATTATTAACCAATCTGGCAGAAGCAAAAGCCAGGGCATTGTTGTAAGTATCACTCATAGCCGGTGTCGGAAACAAGCGGTTGATGTGTTGGCCCGGTGCTGGTTTATACTCCAGTACCCGGGTAATCTTGTCGGAGTTCTGGGCTTCGAGCAATGCTGGATAACACAAAACAATCATCAGTAAAAAGAGATTTATCTTCTTCATTTTCAGTAATTTATTTATTAATTTTACACTAAAAAACGAGCCGCACAAATCCTGTCCCCGCGGCACGGAGGGACTTTCAGGTACTGATTCAAAACAATTGTTTCTTCCGGAAAAATTGAATCAGTTCCTGTTTGTTATTTATCTTTTGAAAACTACTTTATTGGGATTCAACCCTATTTCGTTGATTCTGAACTTAAGCTTGCCATTTCTATCAAAACACAACACATCGCCCCACATGATGAATGATTTGGCATCGGTCAGGTACACATCGCCATTATGAGGATTGACATTGATTCCATATGGGGTCTGAATTGCAGTACCATCGCTGATAAACTGCTCATTAATAACAGTTTCGGTTTTGCAGTCGAACAGCTTTACCCATGAATTGCCTGTGAAAAAATTGTAGTTATACAAATAAGCTATATTCTGATGTATTGTGAAATTCAGCACGTTAAGTCCTTCGAATGTTTCCTCAAGTGTATCAGTAAAAGCATTGATTCTCTGAAACCGATATCCTGTTGCTCCATAATCGCCACGTGAAACCACATAAACATCTCCTTCACTATCAGCATGAATGTGCGATGGATTAACAGCAACTGTAATCTTTTTTATTTCTGTAAAACTTTCAATATCAATTACTGAAACAGTATTATCATAATCGGGGAAACTGAGACCGCCCGAGTTAGACACATAAATCTTTCCGTTAGTAATAGCTACACCATCCGGATTGCGACCAACTTCAACCAAGGCATCGATCTCGAGCGAGGCGGTATCTATCCGCGCTACCGTTCCATCGAAAGAGCACACATAGGCTTTGTTGCCATGAAAAGCAATGTAGCGTGGTTGACGGGCAATCTGCTTGTTGTCGAACATTGGGATGCGCTTCAGCGATTTGCCTGTTGTGGCATCGAGCACTTCGATCTGACTCGACACATTTACAACCACCCAGAGCTTAGAGCCATACAATGCCATGTCGTTAGCTGTATCTCCCAGTCCACGTTTGTTTTTTGTCAGAAAAAAATCCTTTACAAGTTCACCCGAAGCAAGATTATACATCGCTAAAGCACTATTATTCATGTTAAAGAGTCCTTCGGAAAGAATGTATAACTTGGTAAATTCATCTTCTGTAGGAATTTCTCCCTGATTTTGCGTTTGATCATACATATCATCACACGATGCAAACAGCAACATCAGCATGAAAAAGGAAAGCAATGGGAAAGTAGAGATTTTCATTTTTTTTGTTAATATCTGACTTTATGAATTATTTATCAAAATTTGATACCACAAGTGATCCGGTAAGATCGACCCGGCATCGGGAACCATTTTACGACAGCATACTGTTCATCGAAGAGATTGAGTGCTTCAACTTTTGCGGTAATATTCAGGTTGCCAATCACCAGGGTTTTGTAGGCCGACAAACTATGATCGGCATATCCCGGAAGTCGATTTTCGCTGAAGTTCTGATATCCGGCATAGCGTTTTCCCGACCACAGAAATGAATAGGCCACACTCACAAATGCTGTTTCCAGTGCTGCCCTCCCCGATCCTGAAATACGGGGAGTATAGGGAATTTGGTGACCATAGGAACCGCCGTGTAGGTTAGTAATATCAATAGCTTTCTGATAGGTATAAGCACCCATCAACGAAAGTTGAACATCCTTTGTAAAGCCTATTTTACTTTCGGCAGTAATATCCAAACCTGTGATATCCACCTTACCAAGATTGGTCATGCTCCATACAAAAATATTTTTGGTTGGCATGGCCACTATTTTATCCGACACCCTGTTTTTGTAGGCATCGGCAGTAATCATCAGCATGGGTATCAATGAACTGGGCTTGGCCGACCAGGTGATACCCAAGTTCCACTGATGGGTTGTTTCAGGTCTCAGATTGGTATTGCCAATGCGGGCATAATATAAATCGTTGAATGAAGGTAGTCTGAATATATGTTTGTAAAAGGCCCTCAATCTAAAATCCTGTTTTTTGATGGGCTGTAATGAAAAACTCAGGTATGGCGACCATTTGCGGTGAGTGGCACCGGCACTGCCCGTTTGCACCTCATCTTTTACGAGCGTTGAGAGCAGGCTCGAAGTCGCTGAGAATTGTTCTGATAGGTACTTTGCAGCCAACACAGTAAGCAAACTGTATCGCGATGGTTTGGCAAATTCATGAGTCAGAGCAGGCGTTTCAAACTCCGCGTTCATGTGGTTGCTAAAACCATCGGATGCGAGGCTGAAAGACCAATGGGTGGTAGGTTGAAAAAGCAATGCAGCCGACAGGTAATATTCCTGCTGACGGTAAATGCTCTCCATGCGTCCGATAATATTATGGTAGGTGGTATCAAGATAACGTAAATACGCAAAATTATACCTGGCATTGATTTGTGCCGACCATTGCTGCGTAAACGTTTTCTTGTAGTTGGCCTGACTGAAAAAAGAATGATCCCATAGGCGCTGCGACGAAAAGTTATCGGTATTATAAAAGATGGTTGCCCCGGGCAATCCTCGCTCCGAATTATAAAAATAAATTTTTAACTGTAAATCTTCTGTATCAGATGGCCTGTGGGATAAAGCACTTTCAATTCTGATATTTTGCACATCGGTATTTTTGCGTTTTTCTACAGTTGTTACTCCATCGCCTAAGTAACTATATTCAAGTAAATAAGGATATTGACCATGCGAATTGAGCCATTCGCCACTGATTGATATGTCCGATTTAGCACCCAATCGTTGCTGTAACAGGAAAGCAGGATTGAAGAGCCCAAACGACCCCGTTTTGAGCGACACTTTTGCATTAAAAGTTTTATCATGCTCAAAAACAGACGATTTTGTTTTGATATTAAGTAAAGATGCAGAAGCAAATAAACGGGCAGGCTGAAAGATATTATCGCTCTGTCCATTATTCAGGGTTATCATTTCCACATTGTCGAGCGAAAACCGACCAATATCAATTTGCCCGGTTTGTGCGTCGGTGAGTGTGATTCCATCATAACTCACTGCAGTATGGGATGCGCCCATGCTACGCACCGAAACTGTTTTGAGTCCACCCACACCTCCATAATCGCGTACAGTAACACCCGGAAAAAATTTAACCGCATCAGATACCTGCAATACATTCAGTTTTTCAAGCTGACCGGACGAAAGAGTATTCAGGGGAGCTGTTGATCGCTGCGAATGATCGCGCTCATTGGCAGTAACTGTTATTTCCTTGATTTTGTAAACTTTGGTTGTATCGGGTACAACAGATGCGTTCAGTTCCGTGGCAGAAACTACCAAAAACACCGATAATAATTTAATAAATCTATTTCCTGATGACTGAAACATAAATTGGTTTTTAGCTTTGATCCCCGAAAGCTGTAAAACATATGAAATGCATGGCAGGTCTTCTGACTTACTCCCGAATTCGAACGCCTTCCCGGTTTATCAATCCTTTCGTATAATCATTTCGAAAGCAATTAATCCCAGTGGCAAAGTGTTGTTCGATCCGTTTAAAGAGCTTACAGCAGCGGGACTGTTCAGGACTTACACCTGATTCCCTTTTAATCACGCGACAGCTATGCCAACGTGAACCGATGCGGTTGCAAAGATAATATTTTATTGGGATTTTTGTTGGAAACAAACATATTTTTTTTCAAAAAAAAGAGACAAGGCTTGCCTTGTCTCTACGTAATAAAATTATGACGGTTCTGCGTGGTTATTTCACGCCGGTTCTTTTGAGCAAAGCATCAATGGTCGGTTCTTGTCCGCGGAAGCGTTTGTATAGGGTCATCGGATGTTCAGTACCACCTCTTTTGAGGATGTTTTCGTAAAATGAGTCCGCTGTTTTTTTATCGAAAATACCATTTTGCTCAAAGAGGGAGAAAGCATCTGAATCGAGTACTTCAGCCCATTTGTAGCTATAATAACCCGCAGCATAGCCTCCCGCAAAAATATGACTGAAGGTAGGGCTCATACCTGTATCATGTACAATTGGCAGAACGAGGGCCGGACTCATGGCTTGTTTTTCGAAGGCAATTGCATCACCGCTGAAAGGTTTTTCGAGGGTGTGCCACGCCATATCAAGGAAGCCGAAGCTTAGTTGGCGCAGACAAAGATATCCGGTGTTGAAATTATCGGAATCGCGCAGCTTCTGAATAAGTTCGGCCGGGAGCTTTTCGCCTGTTTCATAATGCACAGCAAAACCATCGAGGAATTCTTTCTGAGTAGCCCATTTTTCGAGCATTTGCGCAGGTAATTCCACAAAATCGCGGTAAACATTTGTACCTGAAAGGCTTTCGTAGTTGCATTTTGTCATGATACCATGGAGGGCATGCCCAAACTCATGCAGAAATGTTACAAACTCATCGAATGTGAGCAGGGCCGGTTTACTTTCAGTGGGTCGGGTAAAGTTCATTACGATGGTAATATGTGGACGGCTATCCTTGCCCCTTTCAATCCATTGCCCTTTAAATTCACTCATCCAGGCACCCGGACGTTTACCATCGCGGGGATGGAAATCGGTGTATAGTACTGCCAGAAATTTCCCTTTGTTATCGAATACTTCATATGCATCTACTTCGGGATGATACACCTGAATTTTGGTGTTTTTGACGAATTGCAGTCCCCACAAACGGGTAGCCAATCCAAACACGCCTTTTTTGGCATTGCTCAATTCGAAATACGGACGTAGTAGTTCGTCGTTAACAGCATATTTCTCTTCTTTCAGTTTTTCTGAATAGAAAGACCAATCCCAGGGCTGAATTTTGAAATAAGCACCCAAGCTATTGGCATACTGCTGTAATTCGTCCACTTCTTTCAGCGCTGCTGGTTTGTAAGCATCCAGTAAGTCGTTGAGCAACTTATACACATTATCCTTATTCTCGGCCATACGGCGAATCAACACCTGATCGGCGTAGTTTTTATGACCAAGCAAATTGGCAATCTTTAGTCGCAAATTAGCAATTTTGACGATATTATCCCGGTTATCGAATTCGCCACCGTTCATACTTCGGCGTGTAAAAGCAGTATAAAGTTCACGACGCAGGTCTCTGTTTTCGGCATTTTTCATCACAGGTATGTACGTAGTAGCTCTGAGATTGAGCATCCAGCCTTCTTTTCCGGCACGTTTGGCGTTCATCGCCAGCATTTCCAATACGTCGGAAGGTAAACCCGCCAACAATTGTTGATCGGTGATAAGCATGCTCCAGCTGTTGGTTTCCTTTAACACGTTTTGTCCGAATTGCAGGGTTAACATGCTGAGATCTTTGGTCAACTGACGATAAATCTCCTTGTCGGCTTCGGATAGGTTGGCACCGTTGTTGGCAAATCCATCGTAGGTTTTTTGAAGCAACATGGCATCTTCTGCATTCAGTTTCAACTGATCACGCA
Source organism: uncultured Paludibacter sp. (assembly GCA_964350125.1). Taxonomy (GTDB): domain Bacteria; phylum Bacteroidota; class Bacteroidia; order Bacteroidales; family Paludibacteraceae; genus Paludibacter. The sequence continues at coordinate 11,316 of CAYGJI010000014.1, forward strand.
TTTCATAAACAGCTTTAACACGGGCAAAAAGCTTCTCATTCAGTCTGATAGCATTCGAATGCTCAGTCATCAGTGGTGATATCTGTTCAGCAATTTTCTGTAACTCGTCGTTGGTTTCAGCGCTTAGCATATTGTAAAAAGGCGACGAAACCTGGCTCAGCAAACTACCTGCACGTTCGAGTGCAACAATGGTATTTTGAAAATCCGGATTTTTCTTATTTTTAACAATTTTCTCAACTTCGGCTTGATGTACCTGCATGGCTTCCTGAAAAGCAGGCATATAATGTTCAATTTTAATCTCGTTGAAAGGAATGGTGCCGTGGAGCGTTTTATATTTGCTCAATAGTGGGTTTGCCAAAGTGGCAGCGGAGATTAATGTCATGAGTAATAAAAGTTTTGTCTTCATTGTTTATCTTTTAATAAAAATCTTCTGATTTAATGTTTGCTGATTAACTGTTTTTACACGTAGGAGGTAGACGCCGGGTTGTAATCCGGTGATATCAACAATCCCTGTATGAAATTGGTTCACTGCATTTTTCATTAAAACACCACCCATATTGTAAACTTCCCAGCTTTTCACTTCGTGACTTTGGGTGCTGATGTAAAAAATCCCCTCGGAGGGGTTGGGGTAAACACGCAATCCGGTGTTATCGGGTAAGTCGTTTCCTGAAGGAGCATCAATGATATAGTTAACCTTCACCTTGTCAGCTTCCAATTGAATTATTTCATCATTAAAATAGAAAGGTATAAAAGTAGTAACATAATCACCGGTATTACCTCCCCAAAAATTGAACTTCGATTCCATCAGGCTGGGTCGGGCGTTTTTATTTTCAGCATAATCTATCGTAAAAAAGCGCCGCCATTCTTTATATACAGGCTGAAACATGGTCTTTCCGGCAAGCAGACCCTCCTCGTCGTATCGGTATGAATAGCGTGTATCGGGCTTCCAGAACATCCCGTTGTGTGAAGCATAAATTTCTTCGATCAGTCTACCCTGATCATTATATGTATACTCCAGTCGGGCAGCGTTTATCCATCTTAAAGCAGCAGGATTCCAACGTTTCTGTACCTGCAATCTCAACTGCCCCTGAGTATTGTAATAGTGTAGACTGAGTCGGGTAGAAACAATTGTACTGTCGGTTTGATGTGTAAGTATGACCGAATCTTTTTGACCCGTATTATTGTAAGTGTATCTGTGCAGATATTGAACGAGAGTAGTATCCTGATAAAGAATGATTTGCTGTTGCACAATCGAATCAAATTCATTATATGTGAAGGTTAATTTGCGGTGCTGGGTAAGCAACTCAGGATTTCCGGGATAAGTCAAAACTGTTTTCAATTTATTATTTTCGTACTGAAAAACATGCGTTTTGGTAATTGTTTCCATACCATTGGTTACATCCCTAAATATTTCTCTCAGCTTCAAATCACCATCGAAAACTGTTTCGATGGAAGAAGTTGTTACCCATTGCCCACCCTTCAAAAGGCGCGTACGCTGCATCACACACCGCTGCTTATCATAAATCCATTCTGTTTTTAGGCGGGGCTGAGATAAGTAATCATGCACAACATGCTTCACTTCCATTACTTTATTCAAATATTCATCGTAGTAATAATGAAGTTTGATAACAGAATCGGCCCTGTACTGTAAAATCTCGCGAACCAGAGGTTTGGTATTTTGCACATCCCTGGCATTAGTCCAAGGAGATGTAAGCAAAGAGCTGATTATCAATATGTAATATATTATTTTCAATTGAACAGTCAAAATAATGGCAATCGTTTAAAAAACCGCCAAATATATGGATATTTATTCGATTATCAAACAACCGAAAGGTGCTGACAGTAATGCTTTAACGAACTTTATGGCTTGAGTATTGTTTGAGTGCTAAAAAAAAGGCCATGCAATATCAAATTCTGATGTTTTTTGTACCTTTGCGAGCCTTTTGGAGGTTAAAATGGAATAATTGATTGAATAATGCAGCACACTTCCGACAAGCTTGGCACCGAAAAACTCAGCAAACTGATTATAAACTATTCAGTTCCTTCAGTTATCGGCACAGTGGTAATGTCGTTATATAATATTGTTGATCGTATTTTTATTGGTCAGGGTGTTGGGCCACTTGCAATTTCCGGATTAACCCTTACCTTTCCCTTTATGATTTTGCTGATGGCCTGCGGGATGTTGATTGGTGCAGGCTCGGCTTCGCGTATATCCATCACACTTGGTGAAAATAACCTGGTGAAAGCTGAGAAAATCCTCGGTAATGCCATGACGCTTACCTTGTTAATATCGGGCGGGGTGTCGCTCCTGACATACATTTTCATGGATGAAATTCTGATGTTGTTCGGAGGTACTGAAGAAACGATTCAGTACGCCCGGGAATATATGCAGATTATTGTGCCGGCTTCTGTTATTTCAGCCATCAATTTTGGATTCAACAACATCATGCGGGCCTCCGGTTTTCCGCGCAAGGCCATGCAAACCATGCTTATCGGTGCTGTGGTGAATGTGATTCTGGATGCTCTGTTTATTTTTGTCTTCGAATGGGGAATCAGGGGTGCTGCCATTGCCACAGTGATATCATACCTGATTAGTAGCGCCTGGGTTCTCAATCATTTCAGGCTTCCGGCTTCTCCCATTCATTTTAAAAAATATGCTTTTAAATTAGAGAGGGAAACTGTCAATTCAATTCTCAGCATTGGTTTTTCGCCTTTCAGTATGCAGGTAGCAACCAGCCTTGTGGTAATACTTATCAACAGCACATTGATGAAATACGGTGGCGATCTGGCCATCGGAGCTTATGGCATCATCAATAGTTTGCTTATTTTCATTGTCATGATTGTACTCGGGCTGAACCAGGGAACTCAGCCCATTGTTGGATACAATTACGGCGCTAAACAATACGACAGGGTGTTCAAAACTATCAAAATATCGGCATACATTGCCACCGGACTCACCACAATGGGCTTTATTCTGGGGATGTTTTTCAGTGAAATTTCTGTTAGCTTATTTACCAGCGATCCCGAACTAAAAGCCATCGCTGCCAATGCACTTCGCATATCTATTATCATGTTTCCGGTGGTAGGCTTTCAGATTGTGATGAGCAATTTCTTCCAATCGATAGGAAAAGCCAAAATAGCCATTTTTTTGAGTCTGACCCGACAGTTTATTTTTCTGATTCCCGCTTTGCTGATATTACCGGGCATTTGGCAACTCAACGGAGCATGGGCAGTTATGCCGGTATCCGATGGGCTATCTGCCGTGGTTTCGGCAATTACCTTTTTTGTGTTTTACAGGAACTTCAAACGGCTTTAAAGCTCATATCCAGACTCTTTACCGAGTGTGTGAGCGTTCCGACCGAGATAAAATCAACACCACACAGTGCATAATCGAGCAGATTGTCAAGCGTAATACCTCCGGAGGCCTCTGTTTCATATTGGCCGGCAATGATTTCAACCGCTTTGCGGGTATTCTCCACGCTGAAATTATCGAGCATAATCCGATCCACTCCACCGGTTACAAGTACCTGATTCAGTTCATCAAAATTACGTACTTCAATCTCGATTTTCAGGTTTTTATCCATTTTCGCCAGATAGCTGCGGGCACTTTTAATGGCATTGGGAATACCTCCGGCAAAATCGACATGGTTATCCTTTAACATAATCATGTCGAACAATCCGAAACGGTGGTTGGTTCCTCCTCCTATCCTTACTGCTTCTTTCTCGAAAAACCTCAATCCCGGAGTTGTTTTGCGTGTATCAAGAATCCTGGTTTGAGTACCCTCCAGTCGCTGCACATAAGTGCGGGTGCGGGTAGCTATGCCGCTCATACGTTGCATTATATTGAGCATCAGTCGCTCAGTGTGCAACAGCGACCTGATTTTGCCCTCGGTTATAAATGCAATATCGCCTGCTTTAACCAAAGTTCCATCCTGAATAAATACTTCCATTTTCAGTTCCGGATCGAAGGCCATAAAAATTCGGCGGGCTATTTCGACCCCCGCCAACACTCCTTCTTCCCTGATTATGAGTTTTGATTTTCCGCAGGCTGTTTCTGGAATACAGGATAAAGTGCTATGATCGCCGTCGCCAATATCCTCTGCAAACCAGAGAGATATTAGTTGATCGAGGTCATTGGTCATTGGTAAGTTCTATTCTGAGTTGTTGAATTAACTGATTATTATCGGTGGTACGCACTAACACATACACCCGATACGAGGCTCCGCCAGCCTGCATTGAGCAGATCGAAAATGCAGAATTTTCTTTGTTACCCCTATGTATAATACTGAAAGAGCCGATTTTATTTCTTCTGAAGAAATCGGCCAGAATACCGGTAGCCTGCTTCTTGCTGAAAACATCGTTTACCTGCCCTATAATCAATTCAATATTCTCGTTGAAAAAGACTGAAACAGCCACTGCATCTCCTTTCTGAAGTGCATTGAGGATGGAAGGTGAAACATCTCTCTGCGCATTGACTAATGTCAGCGAGAAAACAAATAAAAAGAGGGTCAAGCGGGTTTTCATCCAATTATTGTTTGATTATTAAACATAAGTCAAATTTGCAGGGAAATTTGTTTATTTTCGTATTACCGAACCGCCTTTAGCTTGTCGGATGAACCCTGCAAAAATACATTATTTATTTAGTACAGGCAAAAGTTTGTCGTTTTTTGTTTACTTTTACCGTTCGTGTGCGCATCAAATAACAGGCCATGATAAGTTAAATAAAGGGTAAAGATTTTTACAAAACACAAATGAGAATTACAATATTGGTGACAGGAAAAACTAAAGATGCCTGTTTGCAAAAGCTTACTGAAGAGTATCTTGACCGGTTGCAACATTATGTGAAAATTGATTTTCAGGTATTGCCGGAGCTGAAGAACACCAAAAACCTACCGATTGCTCTTCAAAAAGAAAAGGAAGGTGAGATAATTCTGAAAACAGTTGAACTTACCGACGAACTGGTGCTGCTCGATGAGCGTGGAACAGAGTACACATCAGTGGGGTTTGCTGGTTTGTTGAAAAACAGGATGAATGGTTCCACAAAAAGAATGATTTTTGCTGTAGGTGGCCCGTTTGGATTCTCACCGGCGGTTTATCTGCGTGCCAACTTGCAGATTTCCTTATCAAAGATGACTTTTTCGCATCAGATGATAAGGGTTTTTCTGGCCGAACAAATGTACCGCGCGATGACCATCATTCGGGGAGAACAATATCACAACGAGTAAAAAATTGACTGAAAACTGAGATTTCCCCTATACAACATGATACAATTCGCAAACTTAAAAGCCGGTCTGCAAATTCTCATACTCTTGTTGGTAATGAGTTTGATTGCCGGATTGTTTTCGGAATGGATATATCAGAAGCCTGGTCGGCTCACCATCGATACTCCTGCTTTGCAGGAAGCCATAGATAACGAGATGGCCAAAGCCGAACAGGAAGTGGAGCTCCTGAAAAGCAAAAAATATCAGTTGGCCGATATGAAGCAGGAATTGCTGAAACTGAAAACCGATCGTGCTTACTTCCTGATACAGAATCAGGAACTGATGTTCTGGAGTAGTCATCAGTTTGTTATCGACTTCAGCAACTTAATACCTGACGGTAACTGGCACTATTGTGAAACAGCCAACCTGGTGGCTATCTACAGGCATTTTGTGCTGAACGACAGCATCACATTGTACAGCTTCATTCCACTGAAAATGGCTTATCCATATGAAAATCAGTACCTTTTCAACAACTATTTCAGCTATATTCCACTTTCGCAGGAAATAGTTACAAGTGCAACCAAACAACCCGGCGAAGTGCAAATAAATGATACTGACGGCCGGTTTCTGTTCAGTGTTACCATACCTTCTACAGTTACGAAAAGTAACGAAAATGCTGCCAATGCAGGGTTCATTTCGTTTTGCATCGCATTTCTGACACTGATGCTGATTTATATGAATATTCATCAAATGGTTGGTCAGAAAAAAATCAGCCAGAAGAGATACCTCATATACACCGGTATAGCGACTATTATCATCCTGATTTTAAGTTTTACGGGCTTCCCCGAAACTTTTTTCAACAACCGGTTATTCTCTCCTCATCAATACGCTGTAAGCGCTCTGATTAGTTCATTCACACATTTATCAGTCTGGATCATTTTCCTTTTCTCTGCATTGTATCTCTATTATCAGCGGGTAATAATATCACCCTCCCTGTTAATCATACACCGCCTGCTGTTGATTGCTTATGTTTACCTTTTTTATCAGGTATTGCGCAGTTTGGTTATTCACTCGGGAATTCAGTTCAATATACTGCAATTCAGCGATTTTAATTTCATCAGTGTATGGGCGCACGGATTGGTTTTTCTTATGGCAACTGCTTTCACTTTTTTACTGAACTTATCGGTAGGCATGAAAATGCCTGCGCGGTTGAGCAGATTCAGTGGCAGTTTAAGCGCTACAGCCATTTACTACCTGGTTATTGTTTTAATAAGTTCTGCAATAACACTGAGTCTCAACGAATCAAAGAAAAAGAGTAAATACAGTGTACTAACCAGCAATATTATTGTAAACGGCATATCAGAAAATGACCCTATTGCTGAATTGCTGCTGGGTGAGCTCGATAAGCAACTCTCGGATGATACTGTTATTGGTCAGATGCTTTCCAATCAGTACCCAACACTTCAAATCCAGTCATACATCTACAATACACATTTGAGAGGTTTCTGGAACAAATTCGACATTCATATTTTCAGCATCAAACCTTTCGGCGTTGAATATGAAAACTACAAACAGTTTGTTCAATTTTCCGGAAGAAGGATAACGGATACCCATTTTTACAGTTTGCCGGGCTCTTTGTACGATTTGAGTTATTTGGGCATGATACCCTTTGATACGCAAAACAACAATTTGAGCACTGAAACTATACAAGTGCTGGTACTTGAATTTCAGGCAAAAAGAAATTTCAAAAGTTACAGTTTTCCTGATTTATTGGTGAATAACGGTGGAACTCCGGCAACACAGCCAGGTGTTTCCATTGCAAGATATGAGGGTGAAAAACTTGCTTACAGCGACCAACAGTTCGAATGGAAAGAGTTATTCCCCGAATTAAAAAAACTGAATACCGGTTTCTCTGCCCTGAAAATCGGAAATCGTGTTTATTATGCACAGAATAAGGAAGATGAAACTATTATTCTTACTGAGAAAAATCAGATTTATCATTCTTCCTTGTTGTATTATCTGTTGATTACGTGGCTTTCTTTTGTGGTTTTATCGCGATTTTTCCAATGGATGAACGGGATTTTCGGAGGAGTAAAACGCAGAAGCAGTGGTCTCACTTCCCGTTTTCAATGGGCATTTATATCGTTGCTGCTTATCAGTTTTCTTGGAATTTTCATATTCTCAGTGGATTATATCAAGGGAAAGTATCAGGATGAGCAGATTCGCAATGCAGAACAGAAAAATCGATATATTCAGAAGTCGCTGCAAGACCGTTTTTACTGGACAACCGATTTGTACAGCATTGATCCGGTGGGGCTGAATAATGTACTCGAAGAATTGGCTTATACCTATCAAACCGACATCAATGTTTACGATAATGAAGGAGTGTTGGCTGGTAGTTCCCAAAACCTCGTATTCAGTAAACATCTTATCAGCAGGCTAATGTCGCCCAAAGTATATTTCAGCGAGACAACACCCGGACACCTGTATGAACAAATCGGCAGCCTCGAATACCTCTCGTCGTACACCGATATGATCAACGGCGATTTTCTCCGGCTTGGCTTCATCAGCATACCGCAGTACCTGAGTCAGAACGAAATCAATGCAGAAATCGAGAATTTTATGTTGGCCATTGCCCGGTTATATCTGGGCGTAATAATTCTTGCAGTATTGCTTATTTTGCTGACAGGTCGACAGTTATCCGGTCCGTTGCATCAGCTTGAAATCAAATTAAAGTCGATGCACTGGGGAGGTCGGAATGAAAAAATTGAATACAAATGGAACGATGAGATAGGACAGCTTGTGGAGCAATATAACCGCACGGTTGATGAACTCGAAAAAAGCACCGGACTGTTGTTGCAGGCAGAGCGCGAGAGTGCCTGGAGAACGATGGCAAGGCAGGTGGCACATGAAATAAACAATCCGCTGACTCCTATGAAGTTAACCATACAACAATTGCAAAGAATGAAACAGGAAGGTCGGGGCGATTTCGAAGAATACTTTGCCAAAGCTTCCAAAACACTCATTGAGCAAATCGAGAATCTTTCGCGTATTGCAGGCACTTTCTCGCAGTTTGCCCGTATGCCCGAAACCCGTTTGAGCCGGGTAGATGTGGCTGATAAGCTGTTTCATGTAGTCGAATTATTCAGAAATAATTATCATCAGACTGAACTGACTTATGAGGGGCCTGCAAGCGGCATTTATGCCCTGAGCGACAACGACCAGATTATTCAGGTATTCAACAACATACTGAAAAATGCTATTCAAGCCACCAGTCAGCACACACAAGGGAAAATCGAAGTTTCGTTGAAAACTTCAAAAACTGATATTATCATCGTGTTTTCCGACAACGGACCAGGCATACCGGAGGAATTGCGGGAAGATGTCTTCAGGCCGGGCTTTACCACCAAGACATCGGGAATGGGGCTCGGATTAAGCATTACAAGAAATTTTGTAGAATACTGGGGTGGAAAAATCAGTTTTGTAACTGATAGCGAAACCGGCACTACTTTTACAATAAAAGTGCCTTTGGAGCAATGATGGGCTCATTATTAAGGTTTTTTGAATATTTCTGTCTTGCTATCGCCACCCATTTCCCGTACTTTTGTACGTTTTATATATACAACAATTAATAATAAACAATTGTAATGAAGAAAATCGGATTTATTTTTGTTGCTCTGTTCACCTTATCTACAGCAAGTGCAAGTTTATTGTATGAGATTACCGATGGAAAATTCAGAGCAGCTACCGCCGAAGCACATTCGTCGATGAATGATGGTGAACACTACACCCAACTGGCTGATGATCAAACAATCGTAAAAGTCAATTACAGAACAGGACAGGTTGTCGATACACTTTTCTCATTGCGGAAAGTGAGAAATCCAATCATTAAGTCAATTACCGGTTATCAGATGAGTCCGCGCGAAACACGTATTCTGGTGTGGAACAATGTGAAACCAATTTACAGAAGATCCTTTACAGCGGAATATTATATTTATGATATCCGAAACCGTGAACTTGATCCTCTGTCGCAGCACAAGCCTCAGCAGGCGCCCGTTTTCTCACCCGACGACAGGTATCTGGCATTTGCTCATGGCAACAATCTCCACATGAAAAAGGCCGACTTTAAAAGCGAGATACAAATTACGAAAGATGGCGAAGTGGGAAAAATTATAAATGGGATTGCCGACTGGCTTTACGAAGAAGAATTTTCCGAAGTACGTTACTACGACTGGAGTCCCGATAGCAAATTGCTCGCATTCGTTAAATTCGATGAAAGTAATGTAAAATCATTCTCTTTTCAGACGTTTTTGAATGCAAAGGACAAAACACCCCTGCTCTATCCCGAACTAACAAGCTTCAAATATCCCAAAGCAGGAGAAACAAATCCGAAAGTGAGTGTACATGTATATGACGATTTCAACAAAAAAACCATCGCCATGAATCTGAATGAACGTGAACAGGACTATTATGTTCCACGCATCAAATGGACCTCGTCATCAGATCAATTGGCTGTTTTTGTGATGAACAGGAATCAAAACAGGCTTGATATGTTGTTGTCCAATCCGCGTTCGGGCATTGCCCGATTGATTCACAGGCTTGAAAGCAAGCAATATGTTGATTATGCAAATATCGATTTTTATCATTTCAGTTCCGACAATACTTCATTTTACGGAGTTAATGAAAATGATGGTTTCAGGCATATTTACGAGTATCAGATGAACGGAACCCCCATCCGACAAATTACACGTGGAAATTGGGAAGTAACTGATTTTTATGGCGTTGATGAAGAAAAAAAATTAGTCTATTACCAGTCGAACGAAGCATCACCACTGCGGAAAGATATTTACGTTATCAATGCCCGCGGAGTAAAAACCAAACTTTCGACACTAAGCGGGATAAATAAAGCAAAATTCAGCAAAAACTTCACCTATTTTATTCTGGATGAAAGTAATTTGCGAACACCGAACGAAATCAGTGTGAGGAACAACCGCGGAGCGAAAGTTCGTGAACTGAAATCGAACGTACAGCTAAGCGAAAAACTCAACAGTTATCAACTGAATCAGAAGGAATTTTTCACTTTCAACACGCCCGACAATGTGCAGTTGAATGGATGGATGCTTAAACCAAAAGCATTTGATCCGCAAAAAAAATATCCGGTGATGATGGTGCAGTATTCCGGACCCGGATCACAACAGGTGCTCGACCAGTGGAGTGTGGGATGGGAATACTACCTTGCGGAACAGGGTTATGTGGTAGCCTGTATTGATGGACGCGGCACAGGCGGTCGTGGTACAGCCTTCAGAAACGCAATCTATTTGCAGGCGGGAGTACCCGAGACGGCCGATCAGGTTGCTGCAGCACGCTTTTTGGGCAGCCAGTCCTTTGTTGATGCAAACCGCATCGGCATTTTCGGGTGGAGTTACGGAGGCTCCGTAACTTTATGGGCCATGAGTACAGGCGAGCAGGTGTTTAAAGCCGGCATATCGGTGGCACCCGTTACCGACTGGCGTTTCTACGACACAGCTTACACCGAAAGATTCATGCAAACACCTGAACAAAATGCGCGCGGATATGCTTTGACTTCTGCTGTGGATCAGGCTTCGAAATTAAAAGGTCGTTTGCTTCTTGTTCATGGTACAGCCGACGATAATGTACACTACAGCAATACGCTGGTTTACGCCGACAAGTTGGTTGAAGCAGGAATTCAGTTCGACATGCACATTTATACCGATAAAAATCACAGTATCGCCGGCAAGCAGACCAGAAGACATCTTTACACAAAATTTGTCGATTTTTTAAACGTAAATCTGTAAATCGCAAGGGCATGCAAATCGTTCAAATATTATCACATATTATTCAAATAAGTGATTTATGTTGTAAAACATGCTATTAAATCCATGTATAGAATTGTTCAATGCCAAATAATGTTAACTTTGCAGGCCGAAAACATTCGTTATTTGAATATTAAATCACAACAATTTAACAATTTATTACCTTTATGAACACAGAAAGAAAAAATTATGCATTGCCCATCGCAATGATGTTTGCCCTTTTCTTTATGATTGCCTTTGTTACCGGATTACCCAGTCCGATGGGAGTAATTGTGGCTAAACAGTTTGGAGCAACCAACTTTATGTCGCAACTTGGCTTTTTTGCCAATTTCATCGCCTATGCATTTATGGGTATTCCGGCTGGTATGATGCTAAAAAACTTAGGCTACAAAAAAACAGCTTTAATTGCCATCGGTGTAGGTTTCACCGGTGTAGGTGTACAATTCCTTTCGGGACAAATGGGAAGTTTTGCCGTATATCTATCGGGTGCCTTTATCTCAGGTTTCTCGATGTGTATGCTTAATGCAGTGGTAAACCCTATGCTAAACACTTTAGGTGGTGGAGGCAACAAGGGAAATCAACTGATTCAGTTCGGAGGTTCAATCAACTCAATTGCTGCTACCATTACCCCGATGTTGGTTGGATACCTGATGGGTGCTGAAGCCGGACGTACCATCGAAAAAGCCAATCCTGCCCTCTTTCTGGCCATGGGTATTTTTGCTTTGGCTTTCTTTGTTCTTACATTCGTTCAAATTCCCGAACCACACAAAGAACGTGTGGCTAAAGCCGGTGCTTCCAAAGGAAAAGACAAACACAGTCCGCTTTCGTTCCGTCATTTCATTTTTGGCGCTATCGCCATCTTTGTATATGTTGGTGTTGAAATTGGGATTCCGAGTACTGCCAATCTCTTCATGACTTCTTTCACAGAAGAGGTGGCTCGGGAAAAAATTGCAGAGTACGAAAAACAACAGGTCGATCCTATGTATTTTGAGGCACTCAAATTGGAAGACGAAGCTAATAAAGACAACGACGGTTATGTTCAAAAAGTTATCGGTGAAGATTCATACATCAAGGCTCAGGATATAATCAGCGGTAAAACCTGTGCCGGATTAAACAAAGATGCCGGATTGGCGGGCATTGTGGTGGGGCTGTACTGGCTGTTAATGCTTGTTGGACGTTTGGTAGGAGCCTCTATTGGAGCCAAAGTCTCCAGTAAAATGATGATGATAGCCGTTTCGTCAACCGGATTGGTTTTCCTCGCATTGGCTATTTTGCTGCCAACAACACTCACCGTTCAGATTCCTATCAATGTTTCTCTTGAAACTACCGAAATGCCCATCAACATCCTGTTCATCATCCTTTGTGGATTCTGCACTTCCATCATGTGGGGAGGTATTTTCAACTTAGCCGTGGAAGGACTTGGAAAATACACCGAAGCTGCTTCCGGCATTTTCATGGTGATGGTAATGGGTGGCGGAATTGTGCCCCTCATTCAGGGCTCTGTAGCCGATGCATTTGGTTATCTGAACAGCTACTGGGTAATGTTTGCCTGCATGGCTTACATGCTCTGGTACGCCATTTATGGTTGCAAAAATGTAAACAAGGATATACCTGTTGAATAAAAAAATGAAAAGAAAGGTTGATTTTATGCATTTAGAGTCAACCTTCTTTTATAAGTAAGAACAAGTTTAACCACTAAATAATTGAATCATGGATAAACCATATGTAATAGGCATGGACATGGGTGGAACCAATACCGTTTTTGGTATTGTAGATGCCCGCGGCAATGTACTTTCGAAGAGCGCGGTTAAAACCGGCACCCATCAGGATATCAATCTTTATATTCAGGATGTTTATGATGAAATGACAAAAATAATAGATGATGCCGGAGGTCTTGCAAAGTTTAAGGGCGTTGGTATCGGTGCTCCGAACGGAAATTATTATACCGGTCGCATCGAATTTGCACCCAACCTGAACTGGAAAGGGGTGATTCCTTTTGCCCAACTGATGCAGGACAAGCTCGGCATTCCGGCAGTTCTCACCAACGATGCCAATGCAGCAGCTATCGGTGAGATGACCTATGGAGCTGCCCGCGGAATGAAACATTTTATCATGATAACCTTAGGTACTGGTGTTGGAAGCGGCATTGTGATTGATGGTAAACTCGTTTACGGCCACGATGGATTTGCCGGAGAGCTCGGACACACCTGCTCGGTACGTAATAATGGTCGATTGTGTGGTTGCGGCAAAACCGGCTGCCTCGAAACGTATGCATCGGCCAATGGTGTTGCACGCACAGCACGCGAAATTCTTGAAACACGCAAAGATGCCAGTTTGCTCCGAAATATCCCCATCGACTCAATCACTTCGAAAGATGTGCACGATGCTGCTGTTCAGGGAGATGCAATAGCTTTGGAAATTTTCGAATTTACCGGCCGCATACTGGGTGAAGCTTTATCCGACTTTGTGGCGTTCAGTGCGCCCGAAGCCATTGTTCTTTTTGGAGGTCTTACCAAAGCAGGCGATTATATCCTCAAACCAATTGTTGAACATATGAATCAGAATCTGCTTCCCCTATGGAAAGGAAAAGTAAAAGTAATATTTTCGGAACTGAAAGAAGCTGATGCTGCAATACTTGGTGCCAGTGCTCTTGCCTGGGAACTGAAATAGCTTGTGCTCAGGGGTAATTACATCAGTAAAATAATACCTCCCAACAAAAAACCTTTACGTGGAAGCGTAAAGGTTTTTTGTTGAAAAACAATATAACTTTTGGGGTAAATATTCTAAATACTTGCTTCGATGAGTGAGATTTTCTGTTCTATTAAAGCTGCTTCCTCCTTGAGCGATTCAATTTTGCGTTCCATATCTCGAATTACGCCACTGCCTTTCTTATTCTTAGCTGTCAGAAATCCGATATTATTTTCGTATGTTGCAATTTCGGATTTGAGATGTTCGTAAGCCCTCATTAATTTCTCGCGTTCGCGAATTAATTTGCTTTCACCCATAGAACCCATATCCCTGAGATTAGTTTTGAAAGTATCGAGTCTGCGCTGATTGGAATCAACATTCAACACTTCAAATAGCTGATCCACAACTGAGCGATATTCCTTGTAGATTTTATCCTTTTCGCGAAAAGGGACGAAACCAATCTCATTCCATTCGGAAATATAACTGCGTAATGTAGCGAGCACTTCCTGAGAATTGGGGATTGCGGGTTCGTTGAGGGCTTTAATTTTGGCGATGAGCGCTTTCTTTTTCGACAGATTTTCTGCTTCCACGCTACGCTGATCGGTGGAGTTTTTCTGTTTCTGCTCAAAGAAATAATCGCAGGCAGTAATAAATCTTTTCCACACTTCATCCGAGTAGCGTTTCACCACCGGGCCAATCATCTTCCATTCTTTCTGAAGCTTAATCAGTTGATCAGCTGTTTCTTTCCAGTCGGTGCTGTCTTTGAGCGCTTCAGCCTTTTCACACAGGGCTTTCTTTTTCTCCAGATTTTCATTCAATGTATTTTTCGATGCTTTATAGAAAGTAGCTTTGGCATTGAAAAATGCATCGCAGGCAGCACGGTAACGCTCAAAAATTCTATGATTAGCCTTGCGTGGAGCAAATCCGATAGCCCGCCACTCTTCCTGCCAGTTCATGATGGTTTGTGTAGCCTCATCCCAGGCTTTGTAGGTATTAAGAGTCGAAAAATCGAGCATTTCAATCTTCTCACACAAGGCAGTTTTAGCTAAAAGATTATCATCTTCAAGCATTCTTATTTCATCGAAATGACTCTGGTGCTTGCGGTTAATGATGGAAGATGCCTGTTTAAATCGTTCCCAGATTACTTCGCGGTGCTCACGCGAAACAGGTCCGAGCTCACGCCATTCGTCGTGTAACTTCTGCAACTGTCTGAATGAACCCACAATATCATCATCTTCAGCCAGTTTCTCGGCTGTTTCGCAGATCAGAATCTTCGCCTCATAGTTCTTTCTGAAATCATAATCGCGCAGTTCGTTGTTTATCTTAATTAAATCCCAGAACGAATCCTGCATGGCGCTGTACGACTTCCACGATTCACTGACATGCGAAGCAGGCACCTGTCCGATGGCTTTCCACTTTTTCTGCAGTTCTCTGAATTCATTCACATGCGCCGAAACATCATCATTGCTTTTCACAAGCACATCCATACGCTCCAGGATATGCTTCTTCTGCATGAGGTTATTTACCCTTTCAGACTCTTCATGGGCCTGCAGCAATGCTTTCTTCTGCTTATAACTGTTGAGTAATGCTTTTAATTCTTCTTCCAGAGGATCCTTGTCTGGCACAAAAGTGTTTTCTTCTCCACCATTCTCAACAAATTGCTTCATGGCTTCATCCTCCATTGCCTTGTGCTTTCTGTAGAATGTTTGCTTGATGAGCTCCACATGATCCCTGATGGCCGACACATCGCCTTCCAGAAGTTCACGGAGGGTACTTACCAATTCGGAAGGTGTATATAATGGATAGGCATCAGCAGAAGGTGCCTGTTCAGTCGAATTTTCTGATTCTGAATCCATTACGTCAGCTTTTGCAGCAACAGATTCAATTACAGGTTCAGCTTCTGTTTCTGTTTCTGTTTCTGTTTCTATTACAATCATAGCAACCGGTTCAGCTTCAGGTTCTGTTATAATCATAGCAACTGGTTCAGCTTCAGGTTCAACTGCATCAGTCTCCGGTAAAATAACCAGGTTTACTACTTCAGCATCCTGCTGTTCAATAACTACTTCCTGTAATTCTGCATTGCTTTGTATTTCAGCAGTTTCAGTGTCCTTGTTTAATTCAAGTGGGTACATTTTCAACATTATTTATAAGATAAACTTCAACGCGATTATTCCGTTTAAAGTTTAGCGGTGTTTATCAGTTGGCTTTTTTGCCTGACAAAAATAAAATTTATTTTTGGTTTTTCAGCCTTTTTAGTGATTAAAGTTAATAATCAGTATTTGAACTGATGTCCCATACGCTGTTTTTTGGTCTCCATATAAAACTGATTATGCTGATTGGGAGCAATTACGAGCGGTACATTCTCAACGATGGTGAGGTTATACGCTTCGAGACCGATGCGTTTTACAGGGTTGTTGGTCATCAGTCTGATTTTGGAAACTCCCAGACTGCGCAATATCTGAGCACCTACTCCATAATCGCGCTCATCGGCATTAAATCCGAGATGAAGGTTCGCATCCACAGTATCAAGACCTTCTTCCTGTAGTTTGTAGGCTTTGATTTTATTCATGAGTCCTATACCACGGCCTTCCTGATTCATATAAACAATCACGCCACGCCCTTCCATCTCAATTTTTCTCATAGCCTCATGCAATTGTTCTCCACATTCGCAACGCTGCGAACCAAATATATCACCTGTAATGCATGAAGAGTGAACGCGTACCAGTATAGGTTCATCGGGCGACCAGGTTCCCTTGATAAGAGCAACATGCTCAAATCCATTGGATATCTGGCGGAAAGGTATCAGTTTGAACTGTCCGTAGGCTGTAGGCATATTCACCTCCACGCCCTTTTCGACCAACGATTCCGATTTCAGACGGTAAGCAATCAGATCAGCGATGCTGATGATTTTCATATCAAATTTCTTAGCTATCCCGATTAATTCGGGCAAGCGTGCCATGCTTCCATCTTCATTCATGATTTCGATAAGAGCACCTGCGGGATACAAACCGGCCAGACGCGCCAAATCAACAGCAGCTTCAGTATGTCCTGCCCTACGAATCACTCCACGGCTTTTAGCGCGGAGCGGGAATACATGCCCCGGGCGACCAAAAGTCTCGGGTTTCGACTGAGAATCACAGAGAGCCAGAAATGTGGCAGCACGATCAACGGCTGAAACACCGGTAGAACAACCTTCCAACTTATCGATACTCACGGTAAAGGGGGTAGAATGGATGGAAGTATTCACGTTTACCTGCAAATCAAGGTCGAGTTCGGCACAACGCTCTTCAGTAATTGGGGCACAAAGCAAACCCCTTCCGTGGGTAATCATGAAATTAACAATTTCGGGAGTCATCTTTGCTGCAGCACAAATGAAATCGCCTTCATTTTCGCGATCTTCATCATCAACCACAATCACCACCTTGCCTTCTTTGATGTCATGAATTCCCTCTTCAACCGAATTTAAAATCTTATCCATAATTATTTAAGTGTTGTATTGCTCTTCTTCAACATTGATTTTAAGCAACTTATATATTTTATTATTTATTCTTCTGAAAAATTTATAGTATGTCTCGGGATTGAAAAGCGTTGCATCAACTGCGGCTTTGTACGACAGAAAAATCCCGATGGGAAGTAGCACTGCCGAACTGAGCCACATCCCCTGATAAGCTTCCCAAAGGCCTTCACGAGCCATTTTGATGCCGGTTAGGTCGATGATGTAGTAAAACACAAACATAAGCACCGAAATTACTACAGGAAAACCAAAACCACCCTTGCGGATGATGGCACCCAAAGGAGCGCCGATAAAGAAAAATATCAGACATGCGAACGACATGGAGAATTTGCGGTGCCATTCGCTGCTGTGCCTGTTTAGGTACGACATTGGTTCAACCAGCATAATTTTGTTGTAGTTGATATAATCAAGCATGGCCTGCGCCCTTTGGATTGCTGTATTGGCTGCACTCTCCATTTCCTCATTACTTAGTTTTAGAAACAAACTATCCGGATTATAGTTTGTCAGTTCTACTTCCGGCCCCACATTGAGATCGATGAAATTATTCAAATCGCGACCGAGGTATTTACGCTCTACCACCTCGCGAACCTGCTCATTACTACGGTATTCAACCACTTTACTAACTGAATCAATGGAGCGTGTTAACTCTGCTATATTTTTGCTGATATGCTGATCTTCCAGAAAAGATTCATCGAAGCGGTTGAAATCGGAATCAAAATCGAGCAGCAATTGCTTTTCACTGAAAGTTTCACGCCGGTACGGTATGCTGTTGGAATTGCCAATGTGCTGTTTCTTAAGATTCTCGAAACTTTCTCCATCATACAAGGTGAGTAGCAGATACTTTTTGTCAGCCGTAATCTGCACTTTTCCGGAATCGGCTACCAATACCGAAGCATTGCTAAAGCCTGCTGAAAAGTCGTAAATCATCAAATCGCGCAGATAACCACCTGATTTTCCGCGCACATAGAGATTGTAACCGCTTATTCCGGAATAAAATTCACCGACAGGTATATCGAGTTCAGGCGATTTGTTTCTAATCGAGAAAAGCAGTGTGTACATGCGTTTCTGCGAAATGGGCAAAACATTGTTGGAGAAAAAGAAAGCTGCGATTACCAACACACTGATGAAAATTGTAAGTGGCCGGGTAATCCTGAAAAGCGAGATGCCTGCCGATTTCATGGCGGTAAGTTCAAAACTCTCCCCCAAATTGCCGAAAGTCATGAGCGAGGCCAGCAGCAATGCCAGCGGAAGTGCCAGCGGAACCAGGGTTATGATGGCATAAAACAAAAACTCGGCAAGCACACCCCACCCAATACCCTTCCCCACCATGTCGGCAAAATGTTTCCAGAGAAATTGCATCAACAGGATGAAGATGACTATCATGAAAGTCATCACAAACAGGGTGAGAAATCGTTTGAGGACGTATGAATCAATCTTCCTGAGCAAGGGCATGCAGTGTTTGTTTTAGCCCGCAAATTTACTCAATTTGTTTCGATAATAAAAACACTGCATGTACCAGCTTTGGTTACTTCCGAATTAATTATTTTATTGCCGAAAAATGTATGGGCAACCACACCATCATATCGCCCTTGCCGCGGTGCGCCCAGGCGTAGTAGGGTATCAGTTTCAGTGTTGTTTCATTCACAGAGATTCGGCCCTTTTCGTCGGTTTTTATCTCCTGAGCAGCAGTTTCGAGCACATTGAAACCATTCAGCAATTCAGGACAATGACTTACCTTGAAAAGTGGTTTTGGATAAAGCAGTGTTTTAGATATGACCGATGTATTGTCGGGCCATTCGGCACAGTAAACCACCGGACCAACTTCCACTGCCACCCTGCCTGCATTGGAGCGTACCTGAGGATTTGATTTTACAATACGTGGAGTCATTTCCATGATTAGCTCTACAACATCTCCGGGTTTCCATGCTCTGCTGATTGTAACATATCCCTTCGAAACTGGCGCTACCACTTTTTGTCCATTCAGCAACACACTGAAGTCAGGTTTAATTTCATCGGCATAGGTGTATAAATCGCCTGGCACTACCTGATTCTGAACCCATCCGGGAATGCGCATTTTGAGGTTAAACTCCTGTTCGGGAAGCAACGGAATCACTTCAATTTTCACATTGCCATCCCATGGATACGAAGTTGTTTGTCTGAGCTTTACATTCCATCGGTCGATGCGGATGGTTGATTCGTTGGACATATACAGATTCACATATAAATCGCGGTTGTTGAGTGCATAAACATAGCCCGGCACTGAGGGAATAAACCGGCTGATATTGGATGGACAACAAGCGCAACCAAACCAGGCCTGCCGCTGATGCTGACCGCGTGATTCAAGCGGATTGGGATAAAAAAACTTGCCTCCATCAATTGAAACACCGGATATGAGGCCGTTGTATAGCGTTCTTTCCAACACATCGTAATATTTAGCATCTCCATGAAGCAGGAAGAGTCTGTGATTCATGTACACAAGGCCGATAGCTGCACAGGTTTCGCAATAGGCAGTCATGTTGGGTAATTCATAATTCTGACCGAACGCTTCTCCCTGGCTCGTAGATCCGATTCCCCCTGTGATATACATCTTTTTGTTGACAATGTTTTCCCAGATTTTTCCGATGGCATCAATATAGGACTTATCTCCTGTAAGAGCTGCCACGTCGGCCATACCCGAGTACATATAGGTAGCACGTACAGCGTGTCCTACTGCCTCGTCTTGTTCTACTACAGGTTTATGAGCCTGACTATAAGTATCTTTTCTGGTGGTATGACCTCTTTTATCAAGAAATAGTTTTGCGAGATCAAGGTATTTTTTTTCACCTGTATGCACATAGAGTTTTGCTAATCCCATTTCGGCTATCTGATGTCCGGGCACAACGAGCACCTGTCCGGGCCCTTCGCCTATTTCACGCACACAACAATCGGCATAACGGATTGCAATATCGAGTAAATTGCGCTTTCCGGTAGCCTGATGATGGGCAATAGCCGCTTCGATCAGATGTCCCAGGTTATACAATTCGTGGCTCAATTCTTCTTCCTTTTCCCAGCGCTTACTACCTGCCCAGGGATGCGGTTTCTGAGGATTCATGGTGCGGGCTGTGAACAGATAACCATCAGGTTCCTGAGCTGCTGCAACTATTTTTATAACACTATCGATATAAGCATCCAGCGTCGCATTCGGGTATGTTTGCATCGAATAACTGGCCCCTTCAATGGTTTTATAAACATCGGTATCGTCGAATGAATAACCTTCAACCTTGTGATTTACAGAGGGATTGGCCGCTTTCACAAAATTCTCGTACCTGCCTGTTTCCTCGCATTTACTGAAAGCCAGAGGTATAGTTACTTCGCGATTCGCCTTCAAACGGTTGCCCCAAAACTGATCTGTTACTTTAACTGATGTAAACGGTACGGGCTCAATCGGATAGGTACCTTGTTTTTGTCCTGCTACCGGAATAGCAACAAAAAGGAGCATGATAAAATTGAAAACACTCTTCATATTGATATAGTTAAACAACATAAGTAACAAAAGTTAAAAAAAACATTACAATTCGTCTTGTTAGTAGATATTACGCAATTCTATGCTCAACATTTTTATGCCTTATGTAATGAATATGGTAAAAAAGATTTAATTGTTCAACAATCGCTTTACGGTCTCAGATATTTCGCGCCCTTCGGCTTTGCCTGCGAGTTGTTTGGTTGCCAAACCCATCACTTTGCCCATGTCCTGAGGGCCGCTGGCGCCAATCTGCGCGATGATTTCCATCAGTATGGCTTTGAGTGAATCGCCTGTCATTTGAACGGGCAGATATTTCGATATCACGGCTACTTCAGCCAATTCGACTAATGCCAGATCTTCGCGTGCTTGCTCCTGATAAATTCGGGCCGATTCCTTTCTCTGTTTCACCATTTTTTGGAGGATTTTTACGGCATTTTCATCTGCAAGGGTACCATCGCCTCCCTTGGCAGTTTTCGCTTCCAAAAATTCTTTTTTGATGCCACGCAAAGCTTCCAGCGACATTTTATCACGAGCCAACATGGCAGTTTTGATATCATCACTGATCTGATTGAAAAGCTTTTCTTCCATATTTTTAAAACTATTTTATTTGAATTGATAATTGATTTGCAATTACATTCCCGTTACTCTTTTCAGCTTATCTACCTGTTGATTCCAGAGCATTTTCATATCCTCTGTTTCAGTAGGTTCGGCAAAGTCGGTAATTTGTAAAATGATATCGTGGGAGAGTTCGGAAGCAACTATTTTTAATTCGAAAAAGGCATCAGTGCCTTTGTCTTCTTCCCACTGTAAACGAATATAGGCATTGGGCTTTGTATGAATCAATGCAGCTTGCTGTTCGTGATTTTTCCAGCGAAAATGATACTGTCCGTTTTCTTCAGTAACCGAATCAGCAAACCACTCCGACAAACCGTAAGCAGTGCTAATGCTGTTCCAAAGTATTTGAGGTGAGGCATTATTCAGTGGATATTCAAGTTTGAATTTGTTTTTTTTCATATGACTCCATCTTTAAAAAATTATTCTCAGATTTTTTAGCATCGCAATATAACACTTTTTTTACGATTCTTAGTATCTTTGCGGCCTAAAAATTTTAATAATTATGTCGGACGATAAGAAAGTAATTTTTTCGATGGTGAGGGTAAGCAAAACCTATCCTCCTCAAAAAAGGGTTTTGAATAATATTTATCTTTCCTTTTTTTACGGTGCCAAAATTGGCATCATTGGTTTAAATGGTTCCGGAAAATCCACTTTGCTGAAAATTATTGCCGGAGCAGAAAAAAATTTCGAAGGTGAAGTTGTATTTTCGCCCGGCTACACAGTAGGTTATCTCGAGCAGGAACCGGCACTTGACCCTTCCAAAACGGTCAAAGAGATTGTGCAGGAAGGTGTTCAGGAGGTAATGGATTTGTTGGCTGAATATGAGCAAATCAATGAGAAGTTTGCCGATCCCGATGCCGATTTTGATAATCTGATAGCCCGTCAGGGTGAATTGCAGGAACTGCTCGACCATGCCGATGCCTGGAATATCGACAATAAGCTCGAACGCGCCATGGATGCACTCCGTTGCCCTGCTGAAGATATGCTTACTGCAAACCTGTCAGGAGGCGAGAAACGTCGTGTGGCTTTGTGCAGACTGTTGTTGCGCCAGCCCGATGTGTTGTTGCTCGATGAGCCTACCAACCACCTCGATGCCGAGTCGGTTGAATGGCTCGAACAACATTTGCAGCAGTACAAAGGTACGGTAATCGCAATTACCCACGACCGTTATTTCCTCGACAATGTAGCAGGATGGATACTGGAGCTCGACCGTGGCGAAGGAATTCCATGGAAAGGCAATTACACTTCGTGGCTTGAGCAAAAAACTGCCCGCATGGCTATGGAGGAGAAGCAGGTCAGCAAACGCCGCAAAACTCTTGAGAGAGAGCTCGAATGGGTTCGAATGGCACCAAAAGCACGCCATGCCAAAGGGAAAGCACGCTTGGAAGCCTATGACCGACTGATTAATGAGGATCAGAAGGAAAAGGAAGAAAAGCTTGAAATTTTTATCCCTAATGGGCCACGTTTAGGAAACAAGGTTGTTGAGGCTGTGGGTGTTGCCAAGGCATTTGGCGATAAACTGCTGTTCGACAATCTGAATTTCACGCTTCCTCCAAACGGTATAGTCGGAATAATTGGTCCGAACGGAGCAGGTAAAACGACGCTTTTTCGTATGATGATGGGCATTGAAAAGTCCGATAAGGGAGTTTTTAGCATGGGAGAAACAGTTCGTATCGGATATGTGGATCAAAGCCATACCGATATTGACCCCAACAAAACGGTATTTCAGGTGATTTCGGGCGGCACCGAGTTTATTCGTGTGGCTGGCCGCGAAATCAATGCGAGGGCTTATCTGGCACGTTTTAATTTCACCGGAGGCGATCAGGAAAAGCTCTGCGGTGTTTTATCGGGCGGTGAACGCAACAGACTGCATCTCGCACTCACCCTGAAATCGGAAGCCAATGTGCTCTTGCTCGACGAGCCCACGAACGACATCGACGTAAACACCCTTCGGGCATTGGAGGAAGGTCTCGAAGCCTTTGCCGGATGTGCTGTAGTGATTTCGCACGACCGTTGGTTCCTCGATCGTATCTGTACACACATCATCGCATTCGAAGGTAACTCCGAAGTATTTGTGTTTGAAGGCTCCTATACGGAATACGAAGAAAATAAACGAAAACGACTCGGCGATGATAGTCCGCGACGCATTCGTTACCGCAAATTAATGGAATAAACCTGCAATTATTAAAGTTGCTTTTGACAGGGCTTTACCCCTGCGAGCTTTTTATACACCATGTCATACACCGGAGTTGGAAGGGAGTGCTTCTGCCCCAGCCTCACTACAACGCCGACGAGTGTTTCGAGTTCGATGCTCCGGCCGGCGAGGTAATCGCTGTTCATCGAAGAAGTTGTGCCGGCCGGGAGGCTGCCTCCGTACTTCAGCATATCATCGATAATACTTTCGTGCAACATAACACCCTCAGCATGAGCAATGGAAAGCAATTCGCGCATCATGGCCACATACAAAGGCTGCATATCTTCGTTATGAACCAGGTTACTGAATCCGGTATTGAGGTAGGTAGTGAGCGCTGCATTGACTGAAATGAAAAAGAATTTACGCCAGATTGCTTTGATTGGATATTCCTTCAGAGATACATCGAAACCAGCTTCTTGAAGCAGATTTTCAAAGAAGTTCAATTCGGCAGACTGTTTCTTTTCATGCCCAAAGTGAAAATAATGCACATTGCCAGAACTCTCGACCACGCCCGGTTCATTAAGTCGTGCCACAATATACACACATCCGTACCACACTTCATTTCGGGGAAAAATATCACGCAACCTGGCTGTATTATCAATTCCGTTCAACAGTGGAAGAATGATGGTATGCTCAGCAATCATCGGTGCTATTTGTGCTGCCGTAGCTTCCAGATCATAACTTTTGGTAGAGAGAATGATATAATCCATTACACCTGCTTCAACACCATGGTCGGTTACCAATCCGGGGCGGGTAACGAAAGACTCTTTTCCAGCGACAACTTTCAGTCCATTAGCTCTGATTTTCTGCAAATTAGCTCCCCTCGAAATAAATACAACGCTTATTTCGGGATGCGTTTCGGCATATTTTGACAGTAAACCACCGTAATAGCCTCCAACTCCTCCGATCCCGACTACAGCTATGCGTGTTTTAGTCTTCAATAATGTTTCCATACCTGTGATATTCATAACTTACACTTTGTTCTTTCAAATAATGCAGCATTTCAATTCTTCCTTCAGCTACAGGCGATTGGGATGCGATATACATGCCAGTCTGTGCCGATTTAGAAATCAATACTTCCGGCAGGGCTGTTCTGACACATCGTATCCGTTCATAAACCTGCATGCGTTCGGCAAAAACTGCATCTGTTTCTTCGTGGAACGCACTCCAGCTATTAAATGTTCTCAGTATGTCAATTGTTTCATCATCTTCGGCACTGCTCAGGTCTAATTGAGTTCCAGCGAGTTCAGCAGCCTTAAGCACCATCAGCAAATCACTGATCAGGTCGCCCGGAAAAATGCGCAAAGCCATTTTTTTCAGTGGAAGATACCGGAAGATGTTTTTCTCGCCACGAATCTGATGTATGTCTTTCTCTATTGAGAATTCCCGTTTCCACCAATGTTGACAACTCAGGTAAAACACCTGCAGACGTTCGGCTACCATAACACTGACTAATTGTTTCGCTAGCAACTCTTTAATCCATAGCTCCTGCACTTCTGCTTTAAGCATTGGCTTTTCATTCACCTGCATGAAAGAAACGGCATAGTTGGAACCACCTGCCTTGATACCCGGTCCAAAAGCTGAAAGTTTCATACCTCCGAATGGCTGCCGGCTCACAACAGCGCCAGTAATTCCTCTGTTTATATACAGATTTCCAGCTTCAATATTTTGTTTCCAGAGTTTATGCTCTTCTTCGTCAAGACTTTGCAAACCCGAAGTGAGACCATACCCTGTACTATTCACCAATCTGATGCCTTCTTCCAGATTTTCCATCCTCACTGCGGAAAGCAAAGGAGCAAAAAGCTCTGTGTTAAAGGTATAGCTACCCTGCTTTACTCCCCATTTAACAGTGGGTTTCAGCATGTATTTCATTTCATCAGCAAACACAGGTGGTACCAGCCAGCTCTCACCCGGCTCCAGTTCAAATGCCTTGTCCAGTTTATCATTGTTATTGGTGACCATCGGTCCTACAATATTGCCGTGGTCCCATACCTGTCCGGCATGCAAACTCAGCACAGCATCTTTCAGCTTTTCACGGAAAGCAACATCATCGTAAATTTCCTTCTCAAGCAGTAGCAGCGAACAGGCAGAGCATTTCTGCCCTGCATTGCTGAATGCTGATGTAAGTATATTCAATATTGCATGATCGCGGTCGCAGGCTGATGTGAGAATCATGGCATTTTTGCCTCCTGTTTCGGCCGATACCGGACAAGTAGGGTTTTGTTTCATCAGATGGAGAGCAGTATCGGTTCCTCCGGTGAAAATCATTTGTTTTACAGCAGGATGGGTGGTAAGATATTTCAGTGGCTCACGGCCGTCGGTACACACAATCTGCAGTGCATCTTTCGGTATTCCCGCATCCCAGAAACATTCAACAAACATACGTGCTATCGGATAGGCTACAGTGGCGGGCTTCAGAATCACCCTGTTGCCACCTGCCAGGGCAGCGGCCACACCACCCACCGGTATGGCTGTAGGGAAATTCCATGGTGGAATCACCAGAATCAAACCGCGGGGTTTTAATTCGATGGTATGCAAATCGTAAAAAGTTCTAAGGGACAGAGGATAATAGCGACAAAAGTCAACTGCTTCGGAGACTTCCACATCACCTTCAAAAAAGGTTTTGCCGGTTACTGCCGACATACATCCTATCAGGTCGCCCCTTTTATTGGCAATATTAACTGCAACATGGTGCAATAGTTCTGTTCTTTCTTGCAGACTCTTTCTTGCCCAACCAGTAGCATCTTTTTCAGAAGTCTGTATCATCTCTTCTACATGCTCGGTAGTGGCCAAACAGGTTTCAGCAACACATACTTCGTTGTTCTGACTATGATCGTAATAGCGCAGTGTCTTTTCAGTGATGATTTCCTTCTCTCCTATCTGTACCGGAATGAGTTTCGGCACAAAATGTTTGTCTTTTTTCCATCGGTTGTGAATTTGCATGGCCCATGCCCTGTTTTGCGGCAAATCGAAATTGGTGTCGGGCTCATTGATGAATTCATTTTCAGCACCATCGAAGGTTACCGGCTCATTCCTGTCCTGTGTGCGACGGGGTTTGATACAAATAACTTCTTTGCGCGAAATTGCCTCTTCGAACTGCCTTTGCAGAAAATGCCATGTATCGCTGCCATAAGTTAGATTGAAAGAATAACTCAGGAAATTGTCTCTGCCTGTATTTTCATCGAGACGGCGAACCAAATAAGATACTGCGTTCAAAAAGTTTTTGTCGCTGACAACAGGGGTATATAAAATAATTTGCTTGTTGAGCGATTTCATTACCCGGGGCAGGTAATTTGCCATCCCTTCGAGCATTTCGAAGCTCAGGTAATCGAGTACTCCGTTTTGAACAGCAAGCAGGTAGGAATACGACAGAGTAAACAAATTGTGGGAAGCCACGCCAACATGAACACAGGTCGCATTATCAGGTTCCAGCGCGCGATCCAGAATTTTCAGATAATTGGCATCCACATCAATTTTGTTGTCGTAAATAGGGTTCGACCAGCCCTTCAATGATGAAACTACCGTT
The DNA here is from genome assembly GCA_964350125.1 of uncultured Paludibacter sp. GTDB lineage: Bacteria > Bacteroidota > Bacteroidia > Bacteroidales > Paludibacteraceae > Paludibacter. The sequence goes on from CAYGJI010000014.1 coordinate 38,390, forward strand.
TCCATAGCCAAATTAGCCCCTTTTACGAGCCGCATTTTGATTGGGGCACCACCATCGGCCACGCGTTTCTTCGCAAACTCAAGCAAATGCGACTGAAAATCCCAGGCATCCGGAAGATATGCCTGCACTACGATGCCTGCAGGATATTGTTTAAATTCAGGCTTCGATAATACATCAAAAAACACATCCAGCGTAAGGTGTGTGTCCTTATATTCTTCCATGTCGAGATTCACAAACTTCGGACTGCGTTTTCCGCATTCGTCGGTATAAGGATACTCCATCGCCCTATGGTAAATATTCGAGATTTTCGCTATCAGATCCAATTTGTTTTGAGCATAATTCAAGGCATTGATTTGCGCATAAATACCTGATATTTTGATGGATATATAATTTATACGTGGGTTTTTCAAACTTTCGAGATAATGATGGTAACGAGCCTCTGCTTCACTGTCGCCCAAAACTACTTCGCCGAGCAGGTTAACATTCTGACCAATTTTCTCCTGCTTTCTTTTACGTAAATGTCTGAAAAATACCGATGGCTTTTCGTCGATAATTACCGCTGAAGTGTCACTTCTAAGCTTCTTCTTAAAAATGGGGATAGCCACAAAATCGAACATATAACCGAAGGAAGCAAAAGCCCTGATCAATAAGGTATCGAACTTGTTGAAAAAGCCCGGAATACCATAAATACCAAGTAGATGTTTGATGCGACGCGATAGTTTCTTGTTGTTGCGAATCTGCGAAGATTCGTCGAGCATGCGTGTAAGTAATTGTTTATCACTACGACTCTGAATGAGTATTGCATATTTCTGCTGCTCTTTTTTTTCAACTTCCGATATCTCCCTGGCTGATTCGTCGAGCAACATTTTAACATGTTCTATAACCGCTTCTGATGTGATTTTTACCATAAAGAATTTTTCCGAAAGATAATTTAAAACTTTCAGAAATAGAATATTCTATCTTAAAATATTCTGTATTATTTGAAGTAAAGTGACTAAAAACGAACTATTTTTCTTTTCTGAGTATATCAAGACCTGCATCAAGCCATGTATCCAGATCAATGGTGTAATTCTGATCTATATTGTAAGTTTTATCGCGTTTACGGCCCAACCGTACAACTACCGCATTGAGTTCCGGCAGGACCACAACATACTGTCCCAGAATACCTCTGAGATATGGAATTACCATATCTTCGTGCCTTACCATCCAAATTTGATATCCATAAAAGAAACATGGTCGCGGCTGGTAAGTTTGACCGTCGGGTGTTGGTTTTGGAATGTAAGTAAGCCAGGAAGCCGGTGTTAGCATTTCCTTTACATAAGCTGAATCGAGGAGTTGATTGCCTTTCCAGTTACCCTGATTCAGAAGGAGTTGTCCGAGACGGGCAAAGTCGCGTGCAGTAGCATTAAAACAGCAAAATCCTTTTTCCATGCCATTTTTGCGATCGAGCGACCACAGGGCAGGTTGTTCAGCTCCGAGCGGCGACCAGAGTTTCACGGCAGCATATTCCGACACTGATTTACCGACTGCTTTCTGCAGCAAAAAAGCAATCAGCTGCGATACACCACTTTGATATTTGAATCTGACCCCCGGTTTTTCTTCAGGCACCATAGTTAAAGCCAGGTGCCACAGGTCTTTGCCATAATAGGCATCGGTAGTCATCGAAAACAATGAACTGTGAGCTTCGTCCCATTTAATACCTGCGCTCATGTTCAGCAAATGTTTGATAGTGATAACCTCGCCATCGAAAGAAGTCCATTCGGGAAGAAAATCGCTTACAGGTTGCTCCACACTTTGTATATAACCATCGCTTATAGCGCAACCTACCAACATGCCCAACAGCGTTTTAGCCATTGAGAACGAATTCACATAGCTTTTGGTATCATAATCCTCCCAGTACTTTTCAAAAACAATACTTCCGTCCTGAATAACCAGAAATGCCACTGTTTGCATTTCTTCAAAATACGATTGGTACTGATGAGGTATATCTTTTTGATTATAATTCGCAGCAATATTCCAGGGCTGTGGATTATTCGCATCCACATTTCTGTTCTCGAAGATTTGGTAATGATCGATTTGCGGCAATTGATGCATAAGCGCACGATGCACATAATAGTTGGATGGAATCAATAAGAAAACGGCAATAACGGCAATAACAATTGCCAAAATCCATAACAGGATTCTGGCCTGAGGCTTCATAGATGTTGTTTTCATGGTTTTCCGTTGTTTAACTGTGAGAGAATCAACGGCTTTTCAGGTTCGATGTTGCCTGCTTAAAGCTGGTTCAAAACACGTTTTATTTTTTCGTAAGTTGTAATTGTATTGGGTACAAGCGGTAAACGTAGCACATTTTCGATGTAGCCCATCACCGCCAGCATACTTTTCACGCCTGCCGGGTTTCCTTCCACAAAAAGCAATTCAATCAACTCGGTAAACCGGTGGTGGATAATCCGCGCACTTTCGTAGTCACCTTTCAGTGCAAGGCGTACCATGCGACTGAACTCTTTTGGGAAAGCATTGCCAATCACCGAAATAACTCCGGTAGCACCCAGGGTTATCAGCGGAAATGTAATGCCATCGTCGCCTGAAATAACCATAAAATCGGCAGGCTTATTTTTAATAATATCGTCGATTTGCGAGAAATTTCCGGAAGCTTCCTTGATGGCCTTGATATTTTGAAACTCGTTGGCCAATCGCAATGTAGTGGCGGCAGTCATATTCACTCCGGTTCGTCCGGGCACATTGTATAGAATTACCGGAAGTGGTGAAGCTTTTGCGATGGCTGCATAATGCTGATACAGTCCTTCCTGCGATGGTTTGTTATAATATGGTGTCACAGAAAGGATTGCCTCAATACCTGTCAAATCAGATGACTGAACTTTTTCAATAATTGCACGGGTATAATTTCCGCCTATTCCAAGAACTACCGGCAACCTGCCACGGTTAATTTCGAGGACAAACTTTTTCACTTCTTCCTTTTCAGATTCAGTCAGTGTCGGGGTTTCAGCTGTTGTACCACACACCACGAGGTAATCAGTACCGCTTTTAATCTGATACTCAACCACTCTTGCCAGTGCTTCAAAATCAATCGTTTCATCTTTTTTAAACGGAGTTACCAGGGCAACACCCATTCCTTTCAGTCTGCTGTTTATCATCGGGAAAATAAAAAGTTGTTTTCAGTATGCAAAAATAAACGTTTAATCGTTAGTTTGTATGTTTTTCAGATAAAAAATTATCTGATCGTATAAAAATGTAAAATCTAAATCGTCGGTTTTCATATTCTTCTCCACCAGATACGCGTCGACATCAACAGCAAAATCGTATATAGCCGGACCCTGTTTCTGCATGCCGGTTTTACACTTTGACTTCGCAAAAAGCACTACATACGATAAGGCAAGCCATTGCTGATGGGTAATATCAATCACGAGATCGAACTCCTGCTCAGCCAGTTCAGCAATCAATGCCTGTTTGGGTTTGTGCAGCAAATCAAGATCACCGGGATGCAGAATGCGGTATTCGGGGTAAGCCGCCGAAGTTATTTGCTTTTTTTCGACATAACCCCATGCTACCACCTTTTTTCCGTCTGCAACCAGCGTTTCGATAATTCTTTTGGTCCCCGGATTACGTTCCGAATAGGTGCTTTCGAACAACAGCAGTACGGTTTTGGCCTTATCATAGCTCACAAATTTTTTTTCACGCTCAACAGTTTTCAAATGTTTGCCTGCCTGCATTGCGTATATCCTGTTTCTGATTTTCTTTAGCATTGTTTTTCTATTTTTAAAACAGTGTTCCGGTAAAACCACCAGGGTCATTTCGGGGTGTTTCCCTCATAATCTCTACCGGCTTTTCTATTTCTGTTATAACTGGTTCTTTTGCTATCATCTTCAAAAATTCATCCTCATTCACAAGTCTGACTCCCAGCGATGCCGCCTTTTTCAATTTCTCAGGGCCCATATTTTCTCCGGCGAGAATCAATGTGGTTTTAGCTGACACACTGCTGGCATTTTTTCCTCCGTTTTGTTCAATCATTTGTTTATATTCGTCTCTCGAATACTGTCGGAATGTGCCACTGATGACAATGGTTTTACCTTTCAGTATTTCGGTAACTGTCTGAAGCTTTTCCTCTGAAAGTTCCAATTGCAATCCGGCCTGCTTCAATTCAGTAATTAACTTCAGGTGCTCTTCTTTGGAAAAATATTCGATAACACTACCGGCAATACGCTCACCGATTTCGTCAACTGCCACAAGCTCTTCGATGCTTGCTGTGGAAAGTGTATCGATATTCCTGAATGCTGTGGCTAACTTTTTGGCAACCGTTTCGCCCACAAACCTTATTCCGATGGCAAAAAGCACTCTTTCGAAAGGCACTTTGGTCGAATTGCGTACCGATTCTACAATATTGGATGCCGACTTTGAACCAAGTCGTTCAAGATTCGACAAATCGGATGTACGCAAATGGTAAATATCCGCAATATTGCGGATAAGTCCGTTGCTGTATAACAAATGGATGGTTTCCTCTCCCAATCCGTCGATGTTCATGGCCTTTCGGCTTACAAAATGGATGATTTTGCCCTTTATCTGGGGTGGACAAGCATCTTCGTTCGGACAGTAATGGGCGGCTTCACCTGCAATGCGGATGAGTGACGAACCACATTCAGGACATTTATCTATAAATAAAACCTTAGCTCCGTAGGGTGAACGATGGTTAATATCTACCGCAGTAATTTTGGGAATAATCTCACCGCCTTTCTCGACATAAACCATATCGCCGAGATGCAAATCGAGCGATTCGATGATGTCGGCATTATGTAGTGAAGCTCTTTTTACGGTAGTACCTGAAAGCAACACAGGATCGAGATTGGCTACCGGTGTTATGGCTCCGGTTCGACCCACCTGATAACTGACACTCAGCAATTTAGCAAGTGCTTTTTCAGCCTGATATTTATAAGCAATGGCCCAGCGCGGCGATTTGGCTGTAAAACCAAGAGCCTGTTGCTGTGCGAACGAATTCACCTTAATTACGATACCATCAGTTGCCACAGGAAGTGTTTTGCGGGCCTCATCCCAATAATTGATGAAATCAAACACATCTTCGACTGTTTTACAAACCCTGACAGCATCCGACACTTTGAACCCCCATTGTCGTGCAGCCACCAATCCTTCGTAGTGGGTGGCAAACGATACATGATTGCCGGGTAAACTGTAAACATAGGAATCTAATTTACGATTTGCTACCAACCTTGCATTTTGCAGTTTCAGTGTACCTGAACCGGCATTGCGCGGATTGGCAAAAAGGGGTTCTCCCTGTGCTTCTCGTTCCAGGTTTATTTGATCGAAAACTGCCCGGGGCATCAGAATTTCCCCCCTGATTTCGAAAAAAGGCGGAAAATCGCCCTGAAGTTTCAGTGGAATGCTCCTTATGGTTTTCACATTGGCGGTTACATCGTCGCCCTGCACTCCGTCGCCCCGGGTTACAGCCCTGAGCAGGAGTCCGTTTTCGTATATAAGTGAAATGGATGTGCCGTCGTATTTTAGCTCGCAAACCAGTTCGAAGGGTTCCATAAGTGTTTTGCGTACCCTCTCATAAAAATCCCTTACTTCTCCTTCTGAATAGGTATTGGATAGAGAAAGCATCGAATATAAATGGGGAACCTGTTTGAATGATTGACTTATATCGCTTCCCACGCGTTGGGTTGGCGAAAGAGGGTCGGCATACTCCGGATGTGCCTCTTCAAGAACCTGTAGCTCCTTCATCATGGCATCGAAATCGTAATCGGATATAACAGGGTTATTCAGTACGTAATACTGATGATTGTGATGTTCGAGTTCTTTTCTGAGTTGTGCTATCCTTTCAGCAATCATACAACGGTTGAATTTGTGCAAAGATAAAAAAAATGCCCGAACCTGAACGGTACTAAGTAACAGGAAGAAAATAATGTCATATTTTAAACGTATTTAAAAACAACATA
>CAYGJI010000015.1:0-40174 GCA_964350125.1 uncultured Paludibacter sp.
TGATGTCGGGATGGTTTTGCAACGCTCTCGAAACAGTTGAAGGAGATATCTCCAATGCCCGTGCAATGTCTTTGATGGTAATCGGCGGTTTCTTCATAATGCAAAGATATATAAGTATATATTCAGACCAAGGAAAGCCCAAAGATATAAAATTATTTGGGAATGCAATCGTTTGCGCTGGTTTTTAAATCAAAAAGCTTATTCTTAACTTTTTTATATTTGCTAATCTTCTACATTTGCATCGTTAACCGCAAGTTAAACTTACGGCACATAAAGAAAAAATCAATCATATAAAAATAACCATATAATTTTTACATACATGATGCACAACATGTTAAGGTCGTTTAAGCGACTGTTTATTACTCTAATGATGGTGTGGGCCGTGGTGGTTTCTGTCTCAGCACAGCAGATTCAGCTAACAGGTGTTGTGAAGGATGCAAAAACGGGAGAACCGCTTTTTGGGGTTAACATACTCGAGAAAAACACTACAAACGGAACTATCACCAATCTTAATGGAAACTTCAGCATGTCGGTACCTTCGAATGCAGTGCTGATTTTCAGATATGTGGGATATGAATCGCTGGAAGTTCCTGTGAGCGGCAGAAGAAATATCGCCGTAATGCTGACCGAAGATGCAGTTGCCATTGGCGAAGTACTGGTTATCGGCTACGGTACTGTGAAGAAAAACGATGCTACAGGCTCACTCACAGCCATCAGACCCGACGCTATGAACAAAGGTCTTACTACCAACGCCCAGGACATGATTATGGGTAAGGTGGCAGGTATGACTGTTACTTCTCATGGCGGTACTCCCGGTGGAGGTGCAACCATCCGCATTCGTGGAGGTTCGTCGCTTTCGGCAAGCAACGATCCGCTGATTGTAATCGACGGACTGGCGCTCGACAATGAAGGTATCAAGGGGGTGGCCAACTTCCTGAGCACCATCAACCCGAACGATATCGAAAGCTTTACTGTACTGAAAGATGCTTCGGCAACAGCCATTTATGGCTCGCGCGCATCGAACGGCGTTATCATCATTACTACCAAAAAAGGACAGAAAAACCAGAAACCACGCATTTCTTACGAAGGTAATACTTCGCTCAGCGTGGTGGGCAAAACCCTCGATGTGCTTAACGGCGACGAATACCGTGCTTTGGTAAATGAGGTATATGCCGGACAGGACGATGTGCTTTCGAAATTAGGCACTCACAATACCGATTGGCAGAAACAGATATACAAAAATGCCCTGAGTCAGGATCACAGCGTGAGTATTACGGGAGGATATAAAAATATTCCGTACCGCGCTTCTGTTGGATACACCAATCAGGATGGTATCCTGAAAACTTCAAATTTTGAACGTTTGACAGCTTCTGTAAGCCTCTCACCTACTTTCTTCGACAACCATTTGAGCGTAAACCTGAATGCCAAAGGAATGCTTGCGAAAAACCGCTATGCCGAAACCGGTGCTGTAGGTTCAGCTGTGGCCATGGATCCAACCCAACCGGTTTATTCGGAAGATGAGCCTTATAAAACAAGTTTTGGTGGTTACTGGCAATGGTACAATACCATCGACAACAAAGTGTGGTTCAACAATCTCGCGGTTCGAAACCCGGTAGCTACTTTGTTGCTCAAATCGGATATCGCCCGATCTAACAACATCATCCTGAACGGAGATGCTACCTACAAATTCCACTTCCTGCCCGAAATGAGGGCACATCTTTCTCTTGGAACTGAAAGAGCTTTTGGCAAGCAGGATTTAATGCTGCCCGAAACTGCTGCCAGCGATCATAACTGGGGGCGTACCGGCTCCGATGAAGTATCAAAAACACGTGAGGCTTTAACTGCATGGCTGCAATATGGCAAGGAAATCAATTTCCATACTTTTGATGTGATGGGTGGTTACGAATGGCAGAAAACTTATCGTGAAGGTAGCTCGTGGTTCCGGGGTTTGAATCGTTTCGACTCCAATGATGATAAAGTGATTGACGAAAATGACCAATTTAAAGATGAAATCAGCAATGAATGGAGATCACAGAAATTCTTAGTTTCATTCTTCGGACGTGCCAATTATTCGTATCTCAACAGGTATTTATTTACCGCAACGGTTCGTACTGACGGTAGCTCGCATTTTGCCAAAGAAAACCGGTGGGGCGTTTTCCCTTCCTTTGCTTTTGCATGGAAAATGAGTGAAGAAGAGTTCATTACCGATCTTGATTTTATTTCGGATATGAAACTGAGACTTGGATATGGTATCACAGGGCAGCAGGATATCAATCAGGGCGACCAACCCTATCTGGCTGTATATGAAAGGAATATTCAGGGAGCTTATTATCCATTCGGAAATCCCGACGGCACTCTGACCTATATGAATACTTTCCGCCCGAACGCATATAACAAAAAACTGAAATGGGAAGAAACTACCACATGGAATGCAGGGCTCGATTTTTCATTTTTCAAATCGAGAATTATTGGTAGTCTCGACTATTATTTCAGAACTACCATAGATTTACTGAATGTGGTGGATATACCTATGGGAACAAACTTCAGCAATCGCGTGGTTAGCAATATCGGGTCGTTGCAAAACAATGGCATTGAGTTAGACCTTACAGGCCGGATTATTTCGAAAAAAGATTTCAGTTGGGAAGTGGGTTTGAGAGCTTCTCATAACAATAACAAAATCACCAAACTGACTACAGGTACCGGCGAAGGGTATTATGTGGGTACAGGCGGAATTTCCTCGGGTGTTGGTGCAAATGCACAGGCACATGCAGTAGGTTATCCTGCAGCTTCATTTTATGTTTACAAGCAGATTTATGATGATCAGGGAAAACCCATCGAAGGAGAATTTGCTGATTTGAAAGAAGATGGCATCATTAACAGCGACGACCTGTATTTCCATAAAAAACCGGCTCCCGATTTGGTTCTCGGACTTTCGTCGAAACTCATCTACCGGAACTTTGATTTTAGCTTCAATGTTCGCTCCAATATCGGCAACTACATGTATAATGATGTGGCTGCAAGAAGTCATAACATTAGCGATACCGGCATCTGGTCAACTTCAGGTTTCTTTGTGAACAAACCACAATCGGCATTTGAAACCAATTTCACTGAAAACAAATCGAATGCGCATTTATCCGACTACTATATTCAAAACGCATCGTTCTTCCGGGTCGATAATATCACGCTTGGATATTCATTCGGCAAGATGTTCGATGTAATCAGCAGTGGCCGCATTTATGCAGCGGTACAAAACCCGCTGGTAATTACCGGTTATAAGGGCTTTGACCCCGAAAGTTCAGGTGGAATCGGAAATGATATTTATCCACGCCCTGTGATATCACTCATCGGTTTGAGTCTGCAGTTTTAAAAATGCTAACCTCTAAAATGACAAGAAAATGAAATATCAATTTTTAATTCCAACAATTGCAATACTTCTCAGTTTGGGTGTAAGTTCGTGTGTGGGCGACCTCGACATGGATCCTATCGACCCCAGTGTGACTCAGGAGTTTGATCAGGACAAGGTATTTACCAAGATTTACTCATCGCTAACACTCACCGGTCAGGAGGGTCCTTCGGGCAAAGGTGATGTGGCCGGTATCGACGAAGGATTTTCAGCCTTTGTACGACTCATTTGGAACCTCAATGAGATTACCACCGACGAAGCAATCTGCTCGTGGGGTGATACAGGCATCCCTGACCTTAATTTCAACAAATGGACCGACTCGAACGATTTCAGCAAGGGTTTATATGGTCGATTCTATTTCAACGTAACCCTGTGCAACCATTTTCTGGATCGAACTGCTGGTTTGACTGATGAAAAAAGCCTTCGTCAGCGTGCTGAAGCCCGTTTCATGCGTGCCCTGAACTATTACTATCTGTTGGATATGTTCGGCAATGTGCCCTTTACAGAAGTGGTGGCCACCGAACCTCCACAGCAAATCAAACGCAGGGCTTTGTTTACCTGGATTGAGACTGAGTTGAAGGCAGTTGAAACAGCCATGTTCGAACCCAAAACAGCTCCTTACTACCGCCTCGATCGTGTAGCTGCATGGCTTTTATTGTCGCGTTTGTATATCAATGGCGAAGTTTACACTACCGAGCGTGGTTTGGAAGGTGTGGTAATTACTCCGGGACAAACTTACTGGAACGAAGCCGCCATTTGGGCTAAAAAAGTGATAGATTCAGGTTATAAACTCACCGCCAACTATCAGCATCTGTTTATGGCTGATAATGCAGGAACCTACGATGGATCATCGGTGAACCAAGCTCCCGAAGAAATCATCTTCCCGATTGCCTGCGATGGAATCGAGACCCGCAGTTGGGGTAACTCGCTATTTCTGATTGCTTCTACTTTCCGTGCCGATATGAAACCGACCGGAACTTCGGAAGCCTGGGCAGGAAACCGCGCACGTTCTTCTTTGATTCGTAAATTCTACCCTACAACATTAAATTTCACCAATCCTGAAGATTTACGCACCGGAGCAACTACTCCTGCCTCTCGCTGGACGCGAGATTCGCGTGCCATGTTCTTTGCCAAAGACAGAACCCTCGAAATTGAAAACGCAGGAAGATTTGTGGAAGGATATTCAAGTTTTAAATACACCAACAACAGGGCTGATGGTCAATTACCACGTGATGGCAGATATACCGATACCGATATACCATTTATGCGTGTGGCTGAGGCTTATCTGACTTATGCCGAGGCAGTATTGCGTGGCGCCACTGTGATCGACGGCTATACAGCTTTGCAGGCCGTAAATGCCCTCAGAAACAGAGCCGGTGCCCGACCATGGACCATTGATATGCTCGACCTCGATAAGATTCTTGACGAACGTGCCCGCGAATTCCACTTCGAAGGACACCGACGCATGGATTTGATTCGCTTCAACAAGTATGGAGGCGACAACAACTTTATGTGGCCTTGGAAAGGTGGAGAAAAAAACGGAAAACAATTCAGTGCCAACTATAACTTATTCGCTTTGCCGGCTTCAGACCTGAATGCCAACCCGAATCTGGTGCAAAATCCCGGGTATTAATAACCTTTAACCACATGAGTCACATCAGTCGCATAGAAATATCAAGCATATTTGATCGAATACTCATTGAAATATTATGTATTCTCAATGTGACTCATGTGGTTAAAGATTTCATATGAGCAGGTCAAAGACGCAAACGTTTGCGCTGAAAAAATAATTTTTTAACTAAACTTTTTGACACCAAAAATCGTTTATATTGTATCTTTGACACCAAGTATTTCAATCGAGCGAGTAAAAAATTATTAATTAATTAAATTTCAATGTCTTATGAAAAAACTTCTTACTCTTTTTCTGGCTTTCTTCAGCGTAGTTGCGTTTGTACAGAAAGCAAATGCCATCGAATTCAGGGTGGTGGTTCCGAATCCTACCTACGAAGCATGGGTGGTAGGTAATTTTAATGGCTGGAACAACAATCAGCACAAAATGAACAAGGTAGAGGGCCAAACAAATGTTTTCACCCTGACTATTCCCGATGATCAGTTGAGTGGCCAGACTACTGCTACTCTGATGTATAAATATTTGAGTGGGCCCGGCGACTGGGCATATGTAGAAGTAGATCCCGTTGGAAATGGTGCTACTAACCCCAATGACAATCATAACAGGTTATGGGATCAGGTTCCTGATACAGTTAAAGGATGGAAGGCTCTTTTCAACCCCACTGTAGCTCCTATTCCAAAAAATGTAAAGATAGAAGTTCAGGTACCTCCTGCAGTTAAAGAGTTGTATCTGACTGGCAATTTTAACGGATGGAAAAGTCCGGGTTCAGAAGGCACCAGGATGACTTTTAATGCAGCCGAGTCTGATGCAAATGCCAGTTTATTCTATCAAACCATCTTTACCGAAGATGCCAACAAACTGGTTTACAAATTTGCTTCAGGACCATCGTGGGTGTATGAACAAGTTGGTCCAGATTTTAAAATGTCTGATCCCACGTTAAACGAAGTATTTAACTTTGTTAACAACTTCAAGAGAGTGTATCCCGGAGAAGCCAATCTGAAAACTGTTACATTCACTGTTACAGCTCCCGCAGGTACAGAAGCCGTTTATATGATGGGAAGTCACCTCGGATGGGACGACACAAAGTGGGCAGCCGGAGTAAAAGGCATCAACAACACTTTCACTTTCACTGTACAAAAAGTTGACATGATGGAATACAAGTATTACAGAGGTGCGGGTTGGGCTTTTGAAGAAAAAACAGCTACAGGCCAGGGTGTTAATAACCGCGTGGCTGATGCGCAAATTGCGGTGGCATTTACCGATGTGATTGAGGCATGGAGCACTACTTCAGTACCTGCAATCAACATGGATAAATATACAATCTATACTTCGAATGGCCGCATTCATATAGAAGGTGTTACCAGCAAAGCTGAAGTGTTCGACGTTACCGGACGCATGATGCAACAGGCTGTTACCAGCGGCACTTTCACTTCGAACGCACTTAACGCCGGAATCTACATCCTCCGCGTTGATGGTGCTACCATGAAAGTGATGGTAAAATAAAATGTAAGCAATAAACGTTATAGGGATGTCCTGCCTTTGCAGGGCATCCTTTTTTTATCAATATCACTCTATGGACTCAGTTGAAACCGTCGGATATCTCGCATCGCTTTTCTCAGTGATTAATCAGTTTCCGCAAGCAATCAAGGTGTTGCGTACCAAAGACACACATAGCATTTCGCTAACCATGTATGTGTTCGTGGTCATTTGTATAACTTTGTGGCTGGTGTATGGCATTTTACTGCTCGACGGACCGCTGATATGGGCGAATGCGCTTTCGCTTTTTCCCATTTGGTATATTTTTATCATGAAACTGACAAATACCATCAAAGGAAAAGATAAGTGGGGCATCTGAAAATTAAACCCTGAAATCGAAACGTTCTTTGCGGGTTTCTTCATATAAACCCTTATCGAAACGAAAAAGTTGTGCGGGCTTATGCGATACTCCACGCTGAAACTCTTTCATGGGTATCAGATATGGCATTTTGTTGATTTTCCGCCGATAATTACGCTTGTCGAACACCGTATCGAAAATAGCCTCGTATACCTTTTGCATCTGGGTTAGCGTAAATTTTTCAGGAAGCAGCTCGAAAACCAATGGTTCGTGAATTAAATCGTAGCGCAACTTTTTTAATGCAGCTTCAAAAATATCCAGATGATCAAACATTAAATCACATACTTCATTAACTTTAACCCATTTTGCCACCTCTATCAAATTTGAATTGTCGAAAGCTGAAAGGTTAATCAGTGAATAAAAACCGACAGTAAGTACCCGTTCGTCGGTGAGACGCGGCTTCACCCATTCAAAATCCTGAGGCCGGCGCTTTAAACGATCAGGGTCGCTGAACACATGAAACTGCTTGGCGTAAATATTCTCTAAACCAGTTTGTTCCTTTAATATACGGGCAGCTGTTGTATCCACATCCTCGTTACGCAACACATGGTTTCCCGGCAACTTCCATTCAGTAATACTAACTCCGGAAACAGGCACTTCTTCGCTACGAACAAGTACCTTCAGCGTATTATCATCGTAACCGAAAATAACACAATCGACCGAAAGCGATGGAAGCATTTCAGCTTTTTGCAATGACATAAATATATAGATATGAATCGAATGTAAATTATCGCTACAAAGATAAGGATTTGTTTTGTTTAGTTGGCTATTAAATGTGTCATAATTACACAAAGTAGCCGAAAATTGAGATTTAACATATACTTAGTGTAAAATAAACACACTTTTATTTGGATAATTAAAATGGAGATATTACCTTTGCATCGGTTTGGTTATTGTTTAAATGACACTATATCTCCCTAATTTAATAAATATGAGACAAAAAAACGCAAAATTCCTTCTATTGGCAGTAATGATTGTTCCCTTATTGTTGATTTCCTGCAAGCAACAGGACCCTATCGATCAACAGGTTGAAGCACTGCTAAAAAAGATGACTCTTGAAGAAAAAGTGGGACAAATGACTCAGATTACCCTGGATGCAATTGGCAATGGTGATTCGGTTTATCACTCACGGATTCCTTTCGACTTCGATTCGGTGCGACTGCACAATGCTCTGCTCAAGTATCATGTAGGCTCTATTCTGAACACCACCAACAACTACGCAATGAAACCGCAACAGTGGTATAAAATCATTGCTAAGATTCAGGACGTGGCCATCAAAAAAAGCCGGTTAGGCATCCCTGTTTTGTACGGTGTCGACGCAATTCACGGAACAACCTATACCGATGGTGCTGTAATGTTTCCACATCAGATTACACTTGCCGCCACTTTCAATCCTGTTCATGCTTACAATATGGCGAGTGTTACTGCCTATGAAACAAGGGCATCAGGTATCCCCTGGAATTTTTCGCCGGTTCTTGACCTGGGAGCTGATCCGCGCTACAGCCGGCAGCTCGAGACCTTTGGCGAAGATCCCTACCTCATTTCAGTCATGGGAGTGCAGATGATTCGTGGCTACGAAGGCATTACCGACAGCATCGGACATCCTACAAAATTAGCTTCATGTCTTAAGCATTTCATGGGTTATTCAACACCTGTATCGGGCAAAGACCGCACTCCGGCATACATCCCCGATCATATTTTACGTGAATATCATCTTGAGCCTTTCAAAAAAGCCATAGAGGCGGGAGCTTCAACCATTATGATTAATTCAGGCATTATCAATGGCGTTTCGGTGCATGCCAGTTACGAGTTGCTAACTAAACTTTTACGTGATGAATTGGGTTTTGATGGCCTTGTTGTTACCGACTGGCAGGACATCATCAATTTGCATGTTCGTGATAAAATTGTTGAAAACAACCGTGAAGCTGTAAAAATCGCCATTAATGCAGGCATCGACATGTCGATGGTGCCTTACAAATATGAAGAATTTTGTGATAACCTCATCGATCTGGTAAAAAAAGGCGAAGTAAAAGAAAGTCGTATCGATGAAGCAGTACGTCGCATTTTAAAGTTAAAAATCAGGTTAGGCCTGTTTGAAACACCAGTAACTCATTATCAGGATTATCCTGATTTTGCATCAGAAAAACATGCAAAAATGTCTTACGATGCTGCGGCTGAAGCCATTACACTGCTGAAAAATGAAAATGAAATTCTTCCGCTAACCAAAGGAGTCAAGTTGCTGGTTACAGGACCCAATGCCAACAGCATGCGCGCAATGAACGGACCATGGAGCTATTCATGGCAGGGCGAAAAAACAGCACTATTTACAGAACAATACAATACTTTTCTCGAAGCCATTCAATTACAAGCCGGTACAGGGAATGTGATTTATGAACCAGGTGTAAGCTACATCGAAACAGGCCGTTATTTCGAAGAAGAAGAAAACCGTTTTAAAGAAGCTGTAGCTGCTGCCCGAAAAGTAGATGTGGTATTGCTTTTTCTGGGCGAAAACAGTTACTGCGAAAAACCCGGCGACCTGAACGACCTGAATCTGAGTAAATTGCAAACTCAACTGGCACAGGCACTCATTGAAACCGGTAAGCCGGTAATTTTAGTGCTTAATGCCGGCCGCCCCCGCTGCTTCAATGTTTTTGAAGGCGGTTTGAAAGGAGTTATCAACACTTTTCTTCCAAGTAATTATGGAGGTGATGCCCTGGCAGATATACTTTTTGGAGCAGTAAATCCTTCGGGAAAATTGCCTTATACCTATCCTGCATATCCCAATTCGCTCACTACTTACTACCATAAGCCCTCTGAACGGCAAAATGCTCAGTTTGGAGCATACAACTACGAGTCGGACTACAATCCACAATATGAGTTTGGCTACGGATTGAGCTATACAACATTCGATTACAGCAATTTAAAGGTTTCAAAAACGCATTTTAGCGGAAAAGAACCCATCGAAATTTCGGTGGATGTAACGAATACAGGGAACCGTTTCGGCAAGGAGGCAGTGTTGCTTTACAGCAGCGATTTGTATGCCAGCATTACTCCCGATGTAAAACGTCTGCGACGATTCAGTAAAATAGGACTACAACCGGGCGAAATGCAAACAGTTACATTCAGCATCAGCGCTTCCGACCTGGCATTTGTTAACACAAACAACCAATGGATAACAGAACCCGGCGAGTTTATGCTTAGTGTTGGCAACCAGAAAAAAAGCATTTTCTTCAAATAAATAACCATTACCAAATAATTCTAAGATATGATGATCACAAAAAACCGCAAGGCATGGTTTCGCACACTGAAACTCATCCCGATGCTATGGCTTTTGGCCGCCACACTCTCGGCTCAACGGGTCGCTTTGAGTGGTACGGTGAAAGATTCCGACAACGAACCCATCATTGGAGCCAATGTATTAATCAAAGGAACAAGTACTGGAACTATAACTGATGTAAACGGCAGGTTCAACATCGAGGCAAACTCCTCGGACGTGCTCATTTTCAGCTACGTTGGGATGGTGCCGCAGGAAGTAAATGTAGGAAACAGTCGCAATTTCAACATCACCCTGCGTGAAAGTCAACAGGCACTCGACGAAATCGTGGTAATAGGCTACGGAACTATCCGCAAAAAAGACCTCACTACGGCTGTTTCGAGCGTTTCCGACAAGGAAATAGCTGAGAGACCCATTTTTTCGGCGGCTCAGGCACTGCAAGGAAAAGCAGCCGGGGTGCAAGTGGTGCAACCCTCAGGGAAACCGGGTGTGGGCATGTCGGTTCGTGTTCGCGGATCTACTTCGCTCAACTCGGGTAACGACCCGCTGTATGTGGTCGATGGCATTCCCACCACCGATATCAGCAACCTGAACCCAAATGACATTGAATCGATGCAGATATTGAAAGATGCTTCATCGGCTGCTATTTATGGTTCACGTTCTGCTAATGGTGTCGTATTAATCACAACAAAAAGGGGAAGCGGCGAAGGAAAAATTCAGTTCAGTGCGTACTACGGATTTTCTCAAATTGGTAAAACCATCCCCACCCTCAACACATCAGAATATTACAACCTGATGGATGAGATTTATGGCGATGGCTTTGTGGACAGAACCAACACCAATTTTACTGACTGGAACAAGGAAATCTTCGGAACCGGATACCAGCAAAGCTATCAGTTATCGTTCAGCGGAGGCACTGATAAATCGAAATATTTTATTTCAGGTGGATATCAGCAGGAAGATGGTATTGTGTCGCCGGCCAACTTTAACCGTTTGTCGTTCCGCAGCAATACCGATTCGGATGTAAAACCATGGCTCAATGTGGTTTCGGGACTGAATTTCTCGCGCACCACCCGCAGGGATGCCTCCGATAATGCGTCATCGGGTCGTGGTGGTATCATTCTTAGCGTACTTAACACTCCGCCCTTCCTCAGCATCTGGGATCCGGTAAATCCGGGACAGTACGCTGTCAATCCATTTCAGCCATCGTGGGAAAACCCTGTTGCTCAGGCTTCATCCTACAACCTGAACTCAGATTATCGTCTGATGGGAAATCTGGGCGTAACCCTAAGTCTGTTGAAAGGTTTGAAATTCAAAAGCAGCTTTTCGGTCGATTTTACAGCACATCAATGGGATTCATTCATCGACCCAAAACTCACCGGCTATGGTCGTCAGCGCAACGGCATCGGGCAATCGGCCAAAGACACTTACCTCACCTGGCTGAGTGAGAACCTGTTCACATACGATTATCAGCAGGGCAAGCACACCCTTTCAGCTTTGGCAGGAACAACTGCCCAGGCTTATCACCACGAAAACTCTTACATGGCTGGTGAAGATTTTGTGAAGGGTGTAAATCATGGCAAAGAATTTATGACCCTGAACTGGGCCAATCAGATTACCACCGCCAGCACTACGGCCGATGAGTGGGCCATGGTATCGGGAGTTACCCGCATCCACTACAACTGGGACAGCCGATACCTTGCTACAGCCAATATGCGTATTGATGCCTCGTCCAAACTTCATCCCGACTATCGAACCGGTATTTTTCCGTCGTTCTCGGCCGGATGGCGCATTTCGGGCGAAGAATTCTGGGGTTCGCTCACAGAAATTGCCGAAGATGTAAAACTACGCGCTGGTTGGGGTATGACTGGAAATCAAGAGGGTTTAGGTGCATACGGCTACCACAACCTGTATGGGGTATATCGGCAGACAACTACAGGTTCGGGGCCTGCCATTTACCGCGCTACCATGGGAAATACCGATCTTGGATGGGAAGAAACCACACAAACCAATATTGGATTAGACATCAGCCTGTTGAACTCACGCATTGTGATTGCTGTGGACGCTTATCACAAATACACCACTATGCTGATACGAACCATCACTTTGCCTTCAGCAACTGGTGTTCCCAATCCGGTTCGCAACTCGGGAGAGATGGAAAACAAAGGTTTCGAGTTTCAGATCACCACCCGCAACCTCACCGGAAAATTAAAATGGGATACCGATTTCAATATGTCGTTTAACCGCAACATGATGCTGAATTTCGGCTTCGACAAACCGGTGTACGAAGGTTATGTGGAAAGCAACGGACAAAACAGCATTATCATCAAATCGGGTTTTCCGCTGGGAACTTTCTTCGGTTACATCGCCGAAGGGGTTGATCCTGAAACCGGAAATATGATTTATAAGGATATCAATGAAAATGGTTACCGCGATTCGGGCGACCGTACTGCGATTGGCAATGCATTGCCCAAATTTACCTATGGCATGACTAACACGCTGTCGTACAGAAACTTTGGATTGAACTTCTTCATCCAGGGAAATTACGGGAACGATATTTACAATGCTTCGAGGATCGATACAGAGGGCATGTTCGACACCAAAAACCAATCGACACGTGTGCTGGCCCGTTGGAAACGACCCGGCATGGTAACCACCATTCCGCGTGCCAGTTCGGAGGGCGATACACAGAACGTGCTCACATCGAGCAGATTTGTGGAAGATGGATCGTATTTACGGATCAAAAACATCACCCTGAACTATCAGTTTGATGCATCGCTGATTAAACCGCTGCAAATCAGCGCAGCGAATATTTACATCACAGCTACCAATCCATTTACACTGACTCAATACCGCGGCTACGACCCTGAAGTGAATTTCGGCGGCAACAGCGGCACTGTGCTGGGAATCGACTATGGTACTTATCCGCAAAGCAAATCAGTGATTGCAGGCATTAACATTACTTTCTAAAAACAGCAAGCATATGAAAAAAAAGATATTCAACTTATTCATCGTGGCTACGCTGATAATCAGCTCCACAGCCTGCGACGATTTTCTGACCCGGGAACCAATCTCAAACATCACCGATAAAATGTTGGGTATAGACCCCGATGCTGCCACCGACTCGGTGAAGTTTAACTCAGCCGATCTCATTGAAGGCCTTCTCGTGAGTGCGTACCGGAGTTTTCAAACAGAATATTATCAACTCGACCGTTATATTATTGGCGACGGGCAGTCGGACAATGCCTATTCGGGCGAGCCAAAAGCCCAGACCACACAAATCGACCAGTTCAGCGTGGATGCCACCAATGGCAATGTGAGTCGCGACTGGCGTTATATGTTCCAGCAAGTGGCCACTGCCAATTCGCTGATTCAGTGGGTTCCGCTGAATACCGACCCGGCGCTGACTGCTACCCGCAAAAAAGAAATTGAAGGGGAAGCACGATTTATAAGAGCTACTGCTTACTTCAATTTAGTCAGGATTTTTGGGGCTGTTCCGCTCATTACCCGCGAAGTACCCGCTATTTCGAATAAAAATCTGGAAGAAGTATATCCCCTGCTCTATCCTGAGCGCAAACCGGTGGATAGCATTTATAATCAAATTATTGCTGATCTCACATTTGCTACCGAAAATTGCGTTGAATATTCCGACTTTAAATTTAAAATTTCGAAGCCGCTGGCTCATGCAGTACTTGCAGAAGTGTATGCTGCCAAAGGAGCACCCGGCAATATCGACTGGGCGAAGGTGAAGTTTCATTCCAATATTGTGAACACCAACAGCAAATACGATTTGATGACAAATTTCGATGATTTGTGGGCTGCAGCAGCCGATGAGTCGGGCAATAAGTTTGAACACAGCAAAGAATCGCTTTTCGAGGTCGACTGCAACAGTTGGAGTACCATCGGCAACTGGGCTTTCCAGATGTTTTATGGCACCGACTGGAAGAAATTTAACACACCGAGCAAAGATTTGGTGGCAGCATTTAATTCTGCCGGTGACACAAGACGTCAGAATGCAAGCATCAAATACGAAAATGTTGCCGGTAAATGGTCGGATCAGTTCTGGGCTGCATCGGCCTATCCTTTTTGTTACAAACTGAGAGTAAACGAAAAAGGAAATATCATCCTGTGGAGATTGGCTTCAAACATCTTGCTGCAGGCTGAAGCCGAAAACGAACTGAACAATCATGATGCAGCAAGGATTTTGCTCAACAAAGTGAGAACCCGGGCTGGTTTGGCCAATACAACAGCAACAACAAAAGACGAGATACGTTTAGCCATTGAGCGTGAACGCCGACTCGAACTGGCTTTCGAAGGATACCGTTGGTTCGACCTTGTACGTACAGGCAGAGCTATTGAAGTAATGAAAAGCTGTACCGATCATCAGAGTGCTTATGCTGCGAAACTTACTCCACAGCGACTCATATGGCCGATTCCTCAAACTGAACTCGATCAAAACGAATTATTAACACAAAATGAAGGTTATTAATCCAAAAATCAAAAAAATCATGAAAAAGAACCTTCTCTTACTCATCATACCTGCATTACTGGCAATTGCAACCGGCTGTCAGCAGGAAGAAATACTACGTGTGACCTACCCCGAATCCTACCCTGTGTTCGATAGTGTGTATGTAACTGAAACACAAATAACCTACGGCGATTCAATTTCGCTGCATCTCGGTATTTCCGACAAAAAAACACCCCTTTCCACCCTTTCAATCAAGGTGGTGGTAAACGACGAAATACTTGCCTCTCAAGTTATCCGCACCAAAGGAAACGAAGCCACATATAAGGCTAAATACCGCATTCCTTTTATAGCCAGAATGCCCGACAATGCCGATGTGGAAGTTCATCTGAAAGCCATCAATGTGGAAGGATTTGAAACTGACACCATCCTGGCAAGTACAAAAGCTAAAAGGGTACCGATACCTGATCTTTGGGTATCATTCCCAACAGCCGTTGGCTTCAAACTAACCCTGATCGACCCTGCAAAACACATTTATCAAGCTCAAAATCTAACGCTTGGAAACAATATCAGTTTCAGATTAGCTACCAAAGTGAGGTCGGGAGTGCGCGTGGATTGGACGGGTATGACCTTCGGTATGCCCAATGGAAAGTTCGGACAAATATACGCTGCCGATGAACCCCTGATTTCGCTGAACGACCCCACGATTTATGGTTACAATAAAATTACTGTCGATCTGTTCAATTTTACCGTTGTCGGGGAGGGAAAAAAACTGGAGCCGGCCACCGAACTCAATCTCACTTCTTTCGGAACTGTCGCTTTGAATTCGACCAACCATTTGAATGTGACCACCCAGAAAAACTGGAGATCGACGCAGATTTATCTGGGTAAAAATGTAGAAATCACATTTACCGGCTTTGGAAATCTGAATACTTCGCTCACTCCGGATTTCTTTGAAGTAACAGGAGCAAATAAAGCAAAATTCCTCGGAGAAACAGGCATTTATATGCTTTACTTCCTTCCGGCTGCCAATTATTTGTATGTTGAACAGCCTGCAGCAGTATTTCCATCTGTACTTTGGTTAGATGGCGTAGGGGCAGGTCGTCCTGTGGCTCCGTTCATCAAAACCACATCGTGGAACTGGAATTCGCCTGAAGAGTATATTTTCTGCAGAAGAGTTTCTGAAGGTATTTATCAGGCTACTTTCTTTGCCGAACATGCTGAAGACCTGACATTTACCGAACCATGGCGACTCCGTTTCAGCATGAAATTCTTCCATCAGCGTGGATGGGGAGGCGAAGAAGATGCCCGTACTTACAATATCGGAACGAATCTGTTGTTCGCTCCAACTGCCAATGATGTAGGTAACTTCATGGGAACCGATAACCTGGTAGGTCAGGCTGGTGTATATCGCATTACGATTAACACGAATGCTAAAACTGTTTCGTTTGTTAAACTGAATTAAAATATTCACCACATTAGTCACATAAGAAACTTTAAGTTTTTCATTTTAATTAGGTAATTTTGAGACTTAAACTATTTCAGATTTATTCAAAAATTGAAACCCAATACTTAAATATCTTATGTGACTTATGTGGTAAAAAGACTAAGGAATGATGCTGTACAAACTGATTATCCCGCTTTTTCTGTTATTCGTGGCTTTCAGCTGCAAAGACCCTGTGGATCCTCCTATCGTGGAGGTTCCGGTGGATACAACGAAAGCGGTAAAAGTATTCCTGACTTCGCACAACGAGGTTTTTCTGCTGAAACAACAAAATTCTATCGATTTCTCGCGCGAGCTTGGTGATTTCACATTAACCATTGACACCACTGTTACTTTTCAGAGCATGGATGGCTTCGGTGCAGCTCTCACAGGATCATCGGCTTTTCTTATCAAAAACCTGAATGCCCAACGCAGGGATTCGGTGCTGAGAGATTTGTTTGATCCTGTAAAGGGAATTGGCATTAACTATCTGCGGCTTTCAATCGGATCGTCCGATTTCAACATTGGCACTTACAGCTACTGCGATAGCGGAAACATCGATGAATTTGCCATTCCTCAGCGCGACCGCACCGATTTATTGCCGGTACTGAAGCAGATTCTCGCTATCAATCCATCAATCAAAATACTGGCAAGTCCGTGGAGTGCACCCGCCTGGATGAAAAAAAACAACTCGATGTATGGAGGCAGTTTAAAAGGACCTGCAGTATATCCGGCATTTGCAGAATATTTCGTGAAATATGTGAAAGCCTTTGCTGCTGAAGGAATTCATATCGATGCCATCACCATTCAGAATGAACCGATGCATGAAACAGGCGGTTATCCAACAATGAAAATGCTTTGGGAGGAACAAAACATCATCATCCGCGATTATCTTGGTCCGCGTTTCAGAGATGAGAAACTCAGTACCAAAATCATCATTTGGGATCATAATTTCGACATGCATTATTACCCGATGAACATCCTGAACGACCCGGTAACCCGTACTTTTGTGGATGGTACAGGCTGGCATGGTTACGGCGGTAATGCTTCGGCCATTGACATTCTGCAGGCTGTGCATCCCGACAAAAACGTGTATTTCACCGAACAATCGGGGGGCGAATGGAATACCGACACCCGCATGGGAAATATGTTTTATTATATGCGCGAATTTTTGATGGCTACAGTAAACAGGGGTTCGAAGAACTTTATCCTGTGGAATCTTGCGCTTGATCCGAAGAACGGCCCGACAACTACTACAGGAGGCTGCCAAACCTGCCGTGGGGTTATCACCATCCGTGAAGATGGTAGTTATTTGCGCAATGAAGAGTATTATTTGCTCGGACATTTCGCCAAATTTGTGCGATTGGGAGCTTTGCGGGTAGCCAATTCGGGGTCAAAAACTCCGGCCGGCATTACCGTTTCATCGTTTTTGAATACCGATGGAAGCAAAGTGGTAGTGGTATTGAACCGCAGTGGTGTACGTCAGAATTATAATATCCGATGCGGTGACCGAAAATTTGTTTTCAATCAACTGAACGAATCTGTTGTAAGTTTTAAATTTAAATAATCATGAAGAAGAACATACTGATAACTATAATATTAGCTATAATATTAATTTCCTGCAATGTTAAACATAACGACATTAAAGTATGGTCGTCATTGCCTGATACCGATGCATTACTGGTCGAAAGTTATATCGCTTTCGATACTAAGCAAAGCCCCACAATTGCCGACACTGTGATGATTTTCACCGACCGCGAATGTCAGGTAATGGATGGCGTGGGAGCGGCATTAACCCATGCCTCGGCCATGGTATTCAAACGCAACCTCAGTGCTGATCGTCGCGATTCCTTGTTCAGGGTGCTGTTCACTCCTGAAGGTATCGGTATCAATTACACCCGCTTGTGCATCGGAGCATCCGACTTTGCACCCGATATTTTCAGCTATAGCGAAACCGAGGATTTCACCTTAGCCAATTTCAGCATCGACCGCGATCGGGAAGATGTGATACCCATGCTGAAGGAAATACTGGCCATTAATCCGGGCCTGAAAATCATGGCATCGCCCTGGAGTCCGCCAGCTTGGATGAAAACCAACGGAAGCATGATAGGGGGAAAACTTCGTCCTGATTGTTACTCGGTTTATGCCGATTACCTGATTAAGTATATTCAGGCTTATGCGGCAGAAGGCATCACAATCCACAGCATGACAGTACAAAACGAACCCGAATATTCGACAGCTGCTTATCCATGCATGGACATGACAGCCGAAGAGCAGAAAATTTTTATTCGCGACCATCTCGGGCCTAAAATGCAGGCACTGGGATTGAAAACAGAAATCGTACTTTTCGACCATAATTGCGATAATCCGGGTTATCCTATTCATATTCTGAATGATAGTATTGCCAGAAAATACGTTGCAGGATCAGGCTTTCACCTGTACAGGGGCGAAATAAGTGCTATGTGCGAGGTTAAAGAAGCACATCCCGACAAGGACTTATATTTTACCGAACAGTCGGGCGGCGGATGGGCACCTGATTTCGATCAGAATGTACGCTGGTACACCGGCGTGCTGTTTTCGGGCGCGATGAACTGCTGGAGCCGCAATGTTTTGCTCTGGAACCTCGCACTCGACGAGAATGATGGACCAAAAAACTTCGGCTGCCAGAATTGCTGGGGTGTTGTACGCATTACAACCGACGGAAAAATAAGTCATAATGCTGAATACTACGCTATTGGTCATTACGGAAAAGCTGTACAACCCGGTGCACGCCGACTCGAATCGAAAGCCGACGGACTAAGCGCTGTAGCCTTTAAAAACCCCGATGGCACATTGGTATATCTGGCTGTGCATTACGGAAACACCGACAGGGCTTATGTAATTACTGATGGGAAAAGGAAATTCAGCTATACTTTCAGGCCGGGTGAAGTGGTAACATTCATGCTTTAAGTACTTGCAGAAACCGGATTCATGGGGTTCGATTTAATTAATCGCAGAACGATGGAAATCGACCGGAAAATCATGCACAGTCCGGTCTTGTCAGTACTCAATTACAATTTCAACAATGCAACACATGTGCTAAATATTATAAGATGATGCGAACATCCATTTTTCTATTCCTGCTTATAACAGGATTAAGCAGTTTACATGCCCAATATCAACGCGCTACCCTTTGGACAACTGCTATGAGTAATTTTGCTGCTCAGGATGCAGTAGCAATTGAAAAAGAGGTGGTGCTTTTTGCAGGAAGTTCTACATTCACATTATGGACCAATCTGGCTTCTGATTTCCCGAATTCGAAAGTACTGAACCGTGCTTTTGGAGGCTCAATGATGACTGATCTGATTTATTTCTTTGGTCAGGTAGTGGCGCCGTATCATCCGCGACAGGTAGTGATTTACGAAGGCGACAACGATTTGCATGAATACGAAAAATCGGTTGAGGATTTCATGGAAGAAGTAATTACCATGTGCAGGATGATTAACATCTACTTTCCGAATGCGAAAATACTGCTCGTTTCGGTAAAACCAAGTCCATCCCGCTCTGTTACCTTTCCAAAATACATTGCTGCCAATACAATGATGAAAAACTATGCCGACCGTTTTTCGCATATCGACTTTGCCGACACCTGGACTCCGATGCTCAAACAGGATGGTACACCTGATGCTTCATATTTTGGTTCGGATATGCTTCACATGAATGCATCGGGCTATGTTTTGTGGAAAAGCATCATTGAACCTTACCTGCTGACCAAAAACAGCACCTGCGGAAACTAACCCGACCACAGTTCCGCAGGCAATTTTTTCATTGATTTTGAATCAGCTTTAGCAGGATTACCTTCATCTGTCCATTAAACGCTCAGGAAGTTTTATTGGAGTATAACTCCGGAAACAGGCCTTACCAACACTTTATGTTTGTATCTCCGCCCGGTCATCTGATCGGTCATTTCCTTTTCTAAAGGATAGCTGAAAGTTTTCCCTGATAAGTTAAAAAGCACCAAAATTTCCTGATTTCCTTCGATGCGTTTGTATCCAAGCACATTTCCATCAGCCACAACAAATTCGGTTTTGGCTGTGGCCAGCATCGGATGTGCTTTTCTGAGTTTTATCAGTTTTTGATAGAAGCTGAAGTGTTGCTGGTTGAAGCTTAGCTTGTCGACAGGTGATTTTGCTGACTTTTGCAACGCATGGCGAACTTCGGGTTCGAATTGCATGCCCGGCCACATCAGCGGCTTGCGGCAGTGCGGGTCGTCGGCGCCCCACATACCCATCTCTTCGCCGTTCCAAATCTGGGGGGCGCCGGGGATGGTGAACAGATGCATCAGATAAAGCTGCACTCTCCTGTAGGTTTCTGCATCGGGTTTCCCGGTTTTGTATGCCGGATTTTCGTGGGTATTGGCGTGATGCTTATACTTGTTGCGATTGTAAAAATCGGTGAGCAGTCGCGGTGCGTCGTGCGACGACGATACATTCATCATGGCCTGCAGATGTTCAGGCGATATTCTTCCCCAATGATACAATAAGCTGTCGCGCAACTGCTTAGCGTCAATTAACAAATCTGTTTCAGCGAAAAAATAACGCGCCGGCCGGTACACCTGATAATACATCACCGCATCAAACACATCTCCCTGCAGGTAAGGAACCGGATCCATCATTTTATCAGGCCATTGTTCCCACCAGATTTCACCCACCAGATAAGCTTCAGGATTTATCGATCGTACGTGTTTTCTCCAGTCGCGCCAGAAACCCAATCCGACATGGTCGGCCACATCGAGACGGAATCCATCGATGCCCCTGCTCACATCACCATCGGGAGCCAGCCAGCGCTGAGTCACAGCAAAAATATGCGCTTTGGGTTCCGGGTGGATATTGCCTTCATAAGCTCTTCCAATTCCTTTTGTTCCCTGAATATCCACTTTCTTAATCTCGGGCATGTAAGCATTTCCGAGCCAACCTTCGTATTTGAACTCATTTTGCGGAGTTGACGGGTCGTCCCACTTATCAACCGTAAACCAGTTTTTGAAACGCGACTGTTGCTGATGTTTCAGCAGGTCGAGCCAGGCATGAAACATGGTTCCGGTATGGTTCCACGAGAAATCGAGAATTACCCGGATATTGCGTTTGTGCAACTCCCCCACCAGTTTCAGAAACAACTTATCGGCTGAAGTCCATTGCCAGGTGGCCGGATCATATGGGTCTTCGGAAGCAATAATCCGCAAATCACCCTCGGGGTCGGGACCGAAATTCACATCGATGTGGTGATAGTTGCGCGCATCGTACTTGTGCAGCGAAGGAGCGTCATTCAGCGGATTGAAATAGATAGCTGTGATTCCCAATTCCTGCAGATAATCAAGCTTGTCGAGTACACCCTGCAAATCGCCACCATAGCGCCTGTACTGCAACTGCGGATTAAATTGCTGCGGGTCAGTCATCCAGTTGTCGGGCTTGTACCAGCTTTGTGTCCAGGGTGTTACCTTCCAACCTTCAGGCGGAACGATTTTCATCTTCTCATCCTTCATCAGCGGAATCACCGGATCATTGGCGGGGTCGCCATTATTAAATCGCTCTACCATAATCTGATACCAAATGGCATGCTTTGCCCACGAAGGCGGAAGATGATTGCCGGCCATAAGCGCAACCGGCATTAACAATAAAAACAGGGCTAAGCTCTTCATAATATGTTTTTTACTACTTTAAATACTTTTCGAGGAAGGCATCCTGTTCCCAAAGCAAATGCAGGATGTTTTCACGGGCTACATATCCGTGCATTTCTTTCGGCAGTATTACCAAACGGGCAGGAGCGCCCAGTCCTTTCAAAGCCTGAAAATAACGCTCGGTCTGCAGCGTAAAGGTGCCCGGATTGTTATCGGCTTCACCATGCATCAGCAGGATGGGCGTTTTCATTTTATCAGCATGCATAAAGGGCGACATAGCATTATAAACCTCCGATGCTTCCCATAAATTGCGCTGTTCGCTTTGAAAACCAAAAGGAGTAAGCGTTCGGTTGTAAGCTCCGCTGCGGGCTATTCCGCAGGCAAACAAATCACTGTGGGTCAGCAAATTGGCAACCATAAAAGCACCATAGGAATGACCACCCACACCAACTTTTTTCCGGTCGATATAACCCAGTGCGTCGACCGCATCGATGGCCGATTTGGCATTGTCGATCAGCTGAGCCACAAAAGAATCATTCGGCTCCTCTTTACCTTCACCCACGATGGGGAATGCAGCATCGTCGAGCACGGCATAACCACGTGTAACCCAGTAAATGAATGAACCATAGCCGGGGAAAGTAAACTCATTGGGATTGGCAGTTGATTGTCCGGCACTGCTTCTATCTTTATACTCTGCAGGATAAGCCCACATCAGCAAAGGCAATTTTTCGGTTTTGGCAATGCGATCGTAGCCTGCAGGCAAATACAATATTCCTGAAAGTTCCACGCCATCAGAGCGTTTGTATTTAATCACTTCCTTGTACACATTTTCTATACTGGCAAAAGGATTCGGGAAATTGGTAATTCTGATGGGAGCAATTTTTTTCTTCAAATTCCGGATATAATAGTTCGGATATTCGTTTTTCGACTGGATTCGTACCATTACTTCTCCGAGTTTCACATCAGTTATCTCATAAATTTCCTCAATTTTATCTGTAAAATTGGATTGATATAACCTTTTGGTTTTAAACGAATTAACATCCAGTGCATCGATAAACGGGAACTGGCCTTTGGGCGTAAATCCTTCGCCAATCAGGAAAAGCTGATTTTCATCCATGGTAAGCACATATTTTCCAAATTCATTCTTGCTTGTTTCGAAGCGACCCGGATCCGAGTATACATCCTGAAAATTGCGTTCCCATATAAGTCGTGGAGGTTCGCTTACGCCATTCAGATTGAGCAGTAGTGTGCGATGCATACGTGTATCATACCATTCTTCATTCATGATGGCAGTGTTGGCATTGCCCCAGATAATATCGCAAAAACGCAGTTTGGTTTTTGTCAGCAGTTCAGGCTCTCTCCCGAAAGGGGCCTTCCAAAGATAAACGGCATCCCTTTGTTCGGCTTTTTGCTGCGGATCGCCACCATCGAGCGCTTCTGTAAACACGAGTGTCGAAGGTTCATCCGATCGCCAGTTGATATTCCTTTTACCTTTACGCACAGCCATAAATCCTTTGGGCAGCACCTCGGTAAGCGGCACTTCCTCGATGGTTTTCACGGCTTTGGCATTCATATCATACACGATATTATGCATCGGGAATCGGTTGACAGGCACAATGTATGAAAAAGGTCTGCGTATCGTGGAAATGAGCACATAACTGCCATCGGGCGAGATATTTTCATTCACATACATGTCGGCCTTCATGAATATTTTGCTGTCGCCATTCAACATTACCTGATGCAGTTCGGAAGTTATCATGGTTTCGAAATTGGCTTCATCAGCCGGATTTTTCAGCAAATCCTGGAAAGTGCGATTCTGTGCTTTGGAGCCATCACTCACCGAGATTACAGGCCCTTCGGGGATTGATTGTCGGGAATTAATCAGCTCCGGACGGTTTTCGGGTAACATACGCACCAAAATCGATTTACTGTCGCGGTACCAGCTCAGCGGATTACCCATATTTGCATTTAGGCGGGCATCGGTTAGTCGGGTGGCCCGGGCAGTAGCAAATTCCATCACCCAAAGTTCCACTCCTGTGGCTGTGGTGTGGGTAAAAGCTACTTTTTGCTCATCGGGCGACCAGGTAAGGTAGGTTATAAGCGGATTTTCGGGTAAACCTGACACCTGAACCAGCTCATCTTCATTCATTTTGCGAACTTTCAGATTCGAAAGATAAGTGATTGATGAACTGATATTGGTCACTGGATTCACTCTGAAACCGGCCAGACTCATCTCCTGCTGATTCAGATCGACGAGTGTTTTATAGGTATTGCGGTAACTGAACAACATATATTCGTTGTTGCTGTCGATAACCACCTGCGGGGCACGTTCAAAATCCGCAAGCTTCAGAATACTTTCCGGTGGCAGCTGATACTTCAGGTTTTCCTGTTCGATTTCTTCAGTCATTGTCAAGGTCAAATATTTAAATTAAAATTAATGATGATTTGTTCATCAATATTTATTTTCATTGAATGCAAAGATATACAATTAAATTTCAAAAAAGGATACATCAAAAGTGTTTAATGGTTTCATCGCGCAACAATTTATCACCATT
Source organism: uncultured Paludibacter sp. (assembly GCA_964350125.1). GTDB lineage: Bacteria > Bacteroidota > Bacteroidia > Bacteroidales > Paludibacteraceae > Paludibacter. Next base: position 24,358 of record CAYGJI010000015.1, read on the forward strand.
AGAATACACAAATCCGGGTACGCAGATAATGCGTCCGGGCACTTCAAAGCGGTCGAGTGCAGCCTTCATTGAGGCGTGGAGTAGCGCTAATTGCTCGTCGGGCAGGTCGGACGATTCGATGACCAGCACCACCTGCTGGCCAAGGGTTTTGTCGGGCAATCCGGCAATAAAAAAGGGCTTTTTGATCAGCGGTTGAAGCTTGCGTTCAACCTGCTCAGCAAAAATCTTCACGCCTCCGGTATTAATTACCTTGTCGATGCGCCCCAGCCAGCGGAAAGTGGATGCATCCTTCAATTCTACAAGGTCGTTGGTCACGAGTTGTTCACCGGTCAGGTGAGGCGCATCCACAACCAGACAACCACGTTTATCGAGGCTTAGCTCTACTCCTTCGAGCGTATGAAAATAATTTGAGCGTTCCACTCCGTTTAGTCTGCGCAAAGCAATGTGCGAAGCAGTTTCTGTCATGCCGAAGGTTTCAAAAATCCGCATTGGCCAAGTCGAAACCAGTTTCTCCATTTCGGTTGTAACCTGACTGCCACCCACGATAATGTTATTAATTTTGGTTTGTGATATCGCTTTGGCTGAGTGAACTAACTGATAGGGTGTGATGGCAGTAAAATCGAGTGGCGGATATTTTTTATCTTCAAAAGGATTGGCTGATGGTTCCACGGCAATGATGTTGTAATTGCCGGCAATGGCGCGCACCAGCATCATTTTCCCTGCAATATACGAAGCCGGCAGACAAAGCAACGACACGCTCTGCTCGTTCAGTCCCAAAAAAGCATTGGTCATTCCGGCTGAGTGTAACATGGTTTTTTTCAGCAATTTGATACGCTTTGGAGTACCGGTCGAACCCGATGTTTTCTGTTCAATATATTCCGGACTATCATACCACAACTGCAGAAACTGAACGATCTCACGCTGCCAGGGTTGTGTAGCGTAGGCATCGAGTTTGGGTAGCGAAGCTTTGGTTATGTCGAATGCTTTTTTGTTGATTGTTAATTTCATGATTTTCTGTTATTTAGTGTCGTAACCGCATCCGGTTTGTGATTTTGCGACTGCCGATTGCTTCGCACACTAAGGTCGCTCAATTCACAACCCGGATGCTTTATACCACAACGCTGCATTTTCAATTTTCAAAGGTGATTCAAAATTATTATGATACAACTGTCCTGTACCCAAACCCTGGGGCAAAGGATTATTCAACGTTGCTGTCCATTGCGCAATGGCGTTCAAACCAATATTCGATTCGAGGGCAGAAGTGACCCACCAACCTGTACCCGTTTTCTCAGTAGCATCAATCCATTGATGCGATTGCCTGAAACCACCCAGCAGAGAGGGCTTGAGGATGATGTATGCAGGGTTCAGATTTCGCAGCAACTCCCCGGCTTTCTCTGAAGGATATCCTATTAATTCTTCATCGAGTGCTATGGGTATTGGTGATTCATCGCAAAGTTTTCGCATTGCTTCATATTGCTTTGGCCGAATGGGTTGCTCGATGGAATGAATATGAAATACGGACAAATCATTCAGTTTGTTCATTGCAGTTGCAATTGGAAAGGCGCCATTGGCATCGAGCCGTAACTCAAGATTTTCGGGAGAAAAAACGCTTCGGATATCCCTGAGGATTTCGACCTCAGTTTCAAAATCCAACGCTCCGATTTTCATCTTAAGACAACGGTAACCCTCGTCAATTTTCTGTCTGATTTGCGCTTTCATAAACTCCTTATCGCCCATCCAGATGAGTCCGTTGATGGGAATACCCTGCGTACCTTCGGTAAATGCTGAAGGAAAAAGCATCTGATTACCACCGCTTTTTAAGTCCATCAGCGCAGTTTCAAGACCGAAACTAATAGATGGAAAGTCGTCCAATCTGATATCTTCGGGCTGCACGCCTTCATTAATCAATCTGCAAAGCTCATCAAGCTTTTGATCACAGGTTGCTTCGGGGTCGGGGCTTAATCCCGGAATTACGGAACATTCTCCGATTCCGGTCACTCCATCGGCAGTTAACTCGAGGAACCGTGAAACTTTATGCTGCAACACTCCCCTGGAAGTTCCCGCTGGAAATTTAAAATCGAAAGTCCGACTGTAGTACCGTGCACGCATAATCACAATTTTTACTCAGCAAATCAACAATCCGGCAGCGAACAACAACGCAAAAAATAAACTGGCCATCGAAAGAAGTTTTAACTCAGGGAACAATTGCCTGTGGTCTTTGAATCTTTGTACTACCCTGATATTGCGGAAAACCTGCGGAAAAGAAGCCCAGAAAATCCATTGCCAGGCACATTTACTTACAAGCAAAGTGTAAAATGAAACCAGCAAAAAAGCGCCCATTAGCAGGAAAATATGGTATTTTCTGGCATTGGATAAGCCCAGTGCCACCACCATGGTTCGTTTTCCGGTTGATTTATCCTGCTCAAAATCTCGCAAATTATTCAGATTAAGCACCCCAACACTCAACATGCCGATGGCAGCAGCAGGCAGCAAGAGCGACCAACGCAACATTCCTGTATGCAGAAAATAGGTTCCCAGTACCCCGATCAATCCGAAAAAAATAAAAACGAACACATCGCCCATGGCTTTGTAGCCGTAGGGATTTTTTCCAACAGTATATTTGATAGCGGCGGTTATTGCTGCAAGTCCGAGCAGTCCGAAAACTATTATGCCGGGTAATGCTGATGAAATATCGATATGGCTGAAACCCTCGTATATGAGTAAAAAACCGGCAACAACAGTCAGTAACACAACAATGATTATCGCCCGCAGCATTGCTTTCGCACTTATCATTCCCGACTGCAGCATGCGACGTGGACCAATACGCTCGTCTGTGTCCTTGCCATGTTTAAAATCACCGTAGTCGTTGGCCATATTCGCCAAAATCTGCAACAATAGCGTTGTTGCTGCTGCCAGAAAAAAAACCGGCCAGCGAAATCCGCCATCTGCGTAAGCCAATGCACTTCCGGTGATGGTATTCGCAAGTGCCAATAGCAGGGTTCCGGGGCGGAAGGATTCTATGTAGTTTTTTATCATTTAATTAAATTTTCGCATGTTATTAAAGGATCAAGTAATAATAAGCTTTTACGTTGCAGGCAGCAGCCCCCTCTCCTCAAGGAGAGGGCTGGAGTGAGGTGGATAGGTTAAAATTTTGATTTCTCGACCTAACCCCTCTCCTTGAGGAGAGGGGGACAAGACACTGCAAGTAGAAAGTTTTGTACATTTAAACAATATGCTCATTTCCAAATTTTTATACATGTGCAAGTTTAGTCATTTAATTTCAAATTGAATCAAGCTACATACTCCGGTCAACCTACAACACATTGGCATATTGGCATATTAGCACATTGGCACATTCTCTCACGGCATTTTCGGATATTTTCCAAAATCAGGCTTCCTTTTTTCAAGAAATGCCTTCTTTCCTTCGTGGGCTTCTTCAGTCATGTAGTAAAGCATGGTAGCATTTCCTGCAAGTTCCTGAATACCAGCCTGTCCGTCGAGTTCGGCGTTAAGTCCGGCCTTAATCATTCTCAGGGCGAGCGGACTGAGCTGCATCATTTCCTGACACCACTTTACTGTTTCGTCTTCGAGCTGGTCGAAAGGCACCACCGTATTTACCAACCCCATTTCAAGGGCCTGAGCTGCTGAATACTGCCGACATAGAAACCATATTTCGCGTGCTTTCTTTTGTCCGACAATGCGAGCCAGGTACGACGAGCCAAAACCGGCATCGAAACTACCCACGCGCGGGCCGGTTTGGCCGAAAATGGCATTCGCTGATGCAATTGACAGGTCGCACACCACATGCAATACATGTCCGCCGCCAATTGCATATCCGTTGACCATGGCTACAACGGGCTTTGGCATACTACGTATCACTTTTTGCAAATCGAGCACATTAAGTCGGGGAACACCGTCCTTTCCGATGTATCCGGCAATGTTTTTTACGTTTTGATCACCTCCCGAACAAAAGGCCTTGTCGCCTTCACCTGTTATAATTATAGTGGCAATATCCTGACATTCACGACAGAACACCATGGCCTCTATCATTTCCTTGATGGTGTCGGGCGTGAATGCGTTGCGATAACGCGGACGATTAATAGTAATCTTGGCAATTCCTTCGAAAAACTCAAATTTGATTTCTTCAAATGTTTTGATTGTTGTCCAGTTTCTCATTTTATCTGATGTGTTTAAATAGTTCTTTATAAGTTGATACATTGATATTCTTTTCGGTGATAACTTCAAGTACAGCAGGGCCGGCAAACTGTAAAAAATGTACGATTTGCGATTGCAATTCATCAATTTTGGAGCAAAGTAAATGTTTCAGACCAAATGCCGATGTAAGATTAGCTATATCCACCTGATGTGATGCATCAAAAAACTCCTGAGCATGTGCAGTCACCTCATTATTTCCTATCATGCTGAAAATATTGGCCCCGCCATTGTTCAATACCAGAATCTTAAGATTCGGAGGGAAATTACAGTTCCACAATCCGTTAGAGTCGTACAAAAACGATAAATCTCCGGAAATGAGCAGTGTGGGTTTAGCAGAAGCCACTGCCGAGCCAGCTGCAGTCGATAAACTTCCTTCGATGCCTGAAGTTCCCCTGTTGCTGAAATACACCAAATCGGCACGTGTATCAAAAAGTTGTGACATGCGAATCGGGGTACTATTGGCAATCTGCAACACCCAACCAGAAGGAACCTGCGGTAATAATTCCCGCATAACGGCTATATCCGATAAAGCGATTGTATTGAAGTATGCTTCGGCTTTGTCAGACGATCGTTGATGAATTGCACTGCATAATCTCGAATAGCTACGAACATCATCTTTGAACCACAATCCGGGCTGAGCAAAGTCAGCACTATCAAACAGCAAACTGAGCAATTTCTCTGCTTTTACAGGAAGAATATAATCGAGGCTCTGATAGGTATCTGCATAGGGCAATTCAGATTGCAAATGCCAGTGTTCCTGAGGTTTATATTGCCGAAGATATTGCTTGAGTTGCTTCGAAATAATCGAATGACCAATGGTAATCAGCAATTCCGGCTGCAACTGCATTTTCTCATCTTCAGAAAGTGACGCAAAAAACATATCCGGATTGGCAATGATGTTTTTTCCGCTGATATTGGACAGATTCTCGGCTATCACCACTGTTTCTGTTTCGCGGGCGATGGATTCGAGCATTGTGCTCAGAGGGTTATTCTGTCGTCCTATACCCACCAGAATCATTCTTTTCGAAGCTTTGTTCCATGAATCGACAAATAGCTCTGAAGTTTGCTTGTCGGGGTTAATTTCTGTAGCCAGACTGCGAATAACCCGGGGATTGCTGTGTTTATCGGGCAGAGCCACATAAAGTGGTTGATCGAGCGGTACATTCAAATGCACTGGTCCGCGGGGGAACTGCATAGACAAATCAATAGCCTGAGCTACAGTACGATCCGATTGCCATGTGCTGATTCCCTCAACATCAGTCGGAAGCTGAAAAGAAGCTTTGATATAATTTCCGAAGATATTTTGCTGACGAATGGTTTGTCCATCAGCCTGATCGATCCAGGCAGCAGGACGGTCGGCTGTAATTACAATAAGTGGTAGATGTTGATAATATGCTTCGGCCACAGCAGGTGCAACATTGAGCACAGCAGTTCCTGATGTACAAACAACTGCTACAGGATGATCCGAATACTGCGCCATCCCCAGTGCGAAAAATGCAGCCGATCGTTCATCGGTCACGGGATAGCAATGCATACCCTCCTGAGCTGTAAAAGCCAGCGTAAGTGGAGCATTGCGGGAGCCCGGAGCAATAACCACCCGGCGCACCCCCAGGGAAGCCGCAATTTGCGCGAGGTTTTTAATTTCCTGTCTGAACATGCAGTATATTTAATAAAGTCTTCATTTTATTTTCAGTTTCTATCCACTCCTTTTCAGTATCCGAATTTTCGGTAATTCCTGCACCGCTGTACAAAACAAGTTTGCAGTCGAAAAGTTGCATGCAGCGCAAATTCACATACAGATGAGTTTCGCCACCAAGCTGTAAAGGGCCCAGCAAACCACTGAAATAAGAACGATTGTAATGTTCAAGCCTGCGAATAAGTTGCAGTGATTCTTCACGCGGCAAACCGGCTACTGATGGCGTGGGATGAAGTGCTGAAATAAACTTCCCCCGTGAAACCCGCAGATTATCTGCATGAAAACTAAAACCCGTATTCAGATGTACCAGATTTCCGGCCAAAAAGTTGTGAGGCCCGGTAATCCCCATCTCCTCTACACCCATTTTATCAAGCAACTGAACAATAAACCGCGAAACAATCGCCTGCTCGGCAATTTCCTTGGCTCTCCAGCAAACATCTTCGAGCGGTTGCCCCTGATACAACTGCGTACCCGCCAGTGATACAGTATAAATCAGGCCATCCTGCTCTTTCAAAAGGGGTTCGGGTGTGGCCCCCATCCATCTCCCAATACCTGGCAATTGCCAGTAGTAAATCAGGGCATGAGGATAAGCATTACAAAGCTGATCGAAAAAAAACTCGGGCCTGAAATCAGCAGGCTTATCAATCACCTTATTCTTCGAAATCACTACTTTATAAAGATCTCCTTCGCTGATGGCCTTAACAGCATTTTGAACCTGAGTTTTAAATTCATCCTGCGAAGTTGTAATATTGCTGTTCGCTGGAAATGTATCATTGATAAATAAACTACAATCCTTCAGGACATTACCGACCAGAGCCATGGCTTCACTCGGAGAACAAACCAAATCAGGCTGAAGCAGCATTATCGGTTCACCACCATTAACAGGAAACGGAGCTAATAAAAAACCTGATTTAGAGGGCAAATCATTTAAATCATTAATTTTTTGTGGATGGGATTTGTACTGTATCATCAATTTGACTTCCTGTCCATAAGGAAGGCGAAACAGCGCAAATGGAATGTTTCGATTGCGCAGTAGTTCAAAAATATCTGTTTCTATGGATTTTTGGTGCGACATTCAGTGCAGGGTTACGAGCGAGTTTGTAATGCGACAAACCGAAACCATTTTTCCGGTTTCAGCATAAACAACAACTTCCCACACATGTTGTCGTTTGCCTTCATTCAGCAAAACACCTTTGGCAGTTACGGTTGTGCCCTGAAGCACAGCACCCACATGACTCGCACTCACCTCAGTGGCATAAACAGCCGTATTTTCATCCCCGAGCATAGCCCACGAGCCTGCGCTGGCTACTGATTCGGCAAGGGCAACCGAAGCACCTCCGTGCAAACGCCCGAAAGGCTGCACAGTTCGCTCATCGACAGGCATTTCGGCCACAATCATTCCTTCTTTCACCTCTGTAAACCGAATCGCCAAATGCCCCATCAGGGTTTTAGGCAACAAGGCATTCAATTCTTCCAATGTCTTCATATGATAATAATAAGTGTTGCAAAGATAAAAAAAAACAGCTTGCCATGGTGCTCATAATTGTACTTTTGCAACACAATGAACAAGCTGTTCACAGAATCGTTATGTACGCAAAACGTAAAAAACAATCCCCGATGACTCCCGAACAGGAAATATTATACGAATTGCTTGAAGACAGGTACCGCAAATACAATGTTCCGGCATATATTGATGATGATCCGATACAGATACTGCATCGTTTTTAAAGGAAGGAGGATTTTGAGATTGCAACAGACCCCGCCAAATACGATGATGTCTTGTTCTGGATGGTCCTGAATGGGGAACTGAAGAATATATAATAAGAGAGAGGATGCCTTATGCAGACATCCTCTCCGGGCAAAAACCGCCATGTTGATATATCGTTTGAATACTTTGATTACCTGTTGAGTGTTTGGTTGTACCGGCCAGTCGGGCTGTTGTTACACCGCCTTTCATTTTCACCATGTTCCGGGATAAGCTATCTCCCGTCCGTTTTACCGGTCAGTCGTATTGCTTTGTCCTTTTAATGGATCCGCCATGTGGCACTACCTTTTCATCTTGTCGTTTGTATAGCCTTTAATCTACCTCCGGGTTTGGAGAAGATGATGGGGCGCCTCCGGCCAACCGCTGCAATTTGCATTGTTTTGGTTTCGTGTTGTCGGTTTTATCCTCCAACCCTTGTTCCGGGAGTACGAAATCCGTTGACTTTAATTTTTTGTGCTGCATTATCGGGGACTTTTAATTTGCATCGCATTAGGCATTGCTGCTTTGGGCTCGAGCTTCCGAATGGTCTGCTTGTCGGCTCTTGGCAAATATCAGAGCATTGCTGCGCTTCATTTTCACCTCATGCCTATCGCTTTCGGCTTTATCCAACCGGCATTACTGCCTGCTGTTCCGGCTTCCTGCATTAGGCCTCAACCTATGGCATTGCTGCTTTTTGTTTTGGCTTCCTGCGACATTTCGGGGCTTTGGCTTTTGCATTTCGGCTTGCTGTACCGGCTTCAGGCATTACTGCTTTCGGCCTGTTCATCTTGCTTTTTTGCTTTCTGCTTGTAAGCTTCCGGCATTGCTGCCTTCTGCTTTGCGAACCGGGATAAGTTGAGATAACGAATTATCTGCCTGCTTATTCCTGTTCCCAATAACCCTGCTTTCCTGTCTTTGCAGACAGTACGCGTTTTATTCAAACGCCCAATTGATTTTGAGTCTGCGACACCTCGGGAGCGACACTCCGGCAACCCGCCTCAACCATGTATTCAGCCATACTATCCTCCGCTCACTTGCGTGAACGGTATGGAAGATGAGCATGAATCTCAGGCCGTTGGCCAACTGCACACAACATCGGATTCTCCTCTGTGTCCGGGTTCATTTCACATTTCGACTTTCAGGATGTTCTCAGTATTTCAAAGATCTTTCAACTTTTGGTTTTTGCTTGTGAGCCGTAACTCACGATGCAAATATAGGTAAGCATATATATACGCTCCAAATAATTTGACATGTATATACCAACAAGTTATCAACAGGAGTTATCAACAGGCTAAAGCGCTGATAATCAATAGCGACAATTTCAAATTGTTGATAATCCAAAAAATCCTGTAGAATTTTTTATACCCGAGACCTCAGCAATTACCAAAACAGCATTACCCTTTCTTCCTTAAACTGTTAAAATCGAGATAATATAATACTTTTACCGAGATGCTGTTTGTTTGATTTTGCCAGGAATCGGTCAGATTTTTAAAATAATAATACTCCGGGGTGCTTGTGTTCATGAAGGTGTTGGTTTTCCACGCAACCGACAACTCCGATCCCGGCATAAAAACCCAGCGGTAATTCATATCGATGGTAAAGGCATTGTAATTTTGATCGGATTGATTGATAGCCTTTACCGACTTACTCAGGGATCCATCGTTATTTAGTTCGAACCAGGCTTTGTTAGCAACAGCCGACCAATAATGCCGTGCTCTGAAACTTAAGCCCATCTTATTATTTATTACATAGGTTGCTTCGAGGGCATTAAGCATGGTGGACACATTGCGTTTGGCAAAAACGATAGTTCCATCATCGGGCAATGCAGCAAAACCATATTCGCCAGTTCGTTCCTCTATGCCAAACAAAAAATCGACATTCAATCGCTGACCTACCCTCCAAACCGTTTCGATGGAATATTGATGAAAAACCAAATTAGTTTCGGGTTGACGCATATGCTCCATTGACAACTGAACATGTAGTGGCTTGCGAAAATCAGTACTCAGACTGAGCTCAAAATCATACATCAGTGGTTCGATGTAATATCTTCCTGCCACTCTGGGCTCAAAATAATCTTTCTTCCTGCCTGTGAGCGTTGCCTCGGTTGATAAGTAGAAATTATTTTTGAATCGCACATCAAAGTCAAGCTCTGCTTCACTATTTACATATACCGAGGGTTGGTACAGTCTATTGTAGTGATACTGAAAATCGGCATTCCACTCCCTGAAAATCCATCGTGGCTCTATCATTTGATAATAAATCCAGGCTGTTGATGTCACAAAATTGTTGTGCTGAAGGTAACCCAAATCATTCGGATTGTACTTATCGGAAAACAGCTCCTGCTCCAATCCCCATAAAAATTCGCCCTTATTCTTTTCCAACGAAACATTCATAAAATAACCCTGCTCCTTCGTTTCTGATCCACGCGTACTATATCCACCCATCCCTTTTAGTGCATGGGTTTTTGCTTTATTCCTAAACTCAAATTGTGTTGCTGTGACGTTGGCTGAAAAAGGATTACCGGCCATGCTGATGTTAGTATTTATCAGGCTGATAAACGAATTGTTTTTCAACGACTTATCCACTACCACAACGCTATAGTTACTGAAAGGCTGTACTTGAGTTTCTCTGGAGATTCCTGTTATTTCATTCAAAATAATGGCATTGGATTCAAGTGCCATCGCATTCAATATGCCGATTCCTAAACCTTTATTGGTGCGACCCGAAATTTTTGTGGCATTAATCAGCTGTGTTTCAGAAGGACTATAGGTCACTGTTTCATTTTCCCTTTTGTCAATATTTCCTGCAAATACCGGACGGCTACCTATCCTGCGCGAATAAAAAATACCAGCCCTCTGAAACAATTCTGTGCCTTCAGCAAAAAACTGCCGCTTTTCGTTGTAACGAATTTCATAAGGTGAAAGATTCAGTTCGTGATCATCAGACTGTATCTGACCAAAATCCGGTATGAGCATCATATCGAGCGTAAATGCATCTGAAATGCCATATTTCACATCTAATCCACCCTTGTATATTGTTTTGGTTTGTGCATTCTGAGGTTCGTAGTACGCTGCAATATAAGGACTAAACGACAATCGTAAAGGAGGTTTCACATCCCTGATTCCAACCAGCTCGCCCTGTTGATGAATAAAACCCGACACTTTCCGGTCAATATAGCTCCACGAATTGTTCGAATTGTACCTCCTGATATTTCGGAACATATTCAAACCCCACACGTCACCGGCTTTTTCCGAAAAACGCAGTGCTGAAAACGGAATTCGCATCTCCACAATCCAACCTTCAGATGTTGTGCGTGTTTTACTTTCCCATACGGCATTCCAGTTGCCATCTTCTTTGTCGCCATCGTTTTTTGATGCCTTAATATCGGTTTGCACACCTGCAGGGGTGATAAAAAATCCATAAGATACCAATCCTGAGTTATAAGGATCGAGGTAAACTCCGAAATAATCTGACATCCCGATATTGTCTCTTTGGGTCAGATAATTGTAAATGCTATCGGGCTCACTGTCGCGCAGCATTGCCCCTACATACACAGCATTTTCGTCAAAAAAGAAATAAACTTCTGATGGCTGAAATGCTGGTTGACCATTGTAGGGTTGTAGTTGTACGAAGTTGTCAGCCGGCATAGCTAGTCGGTAAACATCCTCATCGAGTACCGCATCAATCAGCAACGGAGTTGCAATGCGGAAGGATTCTACTCTTTTCCTTTCCTGTGAAAATGACACAGCGAATACAAACAAGCCAACAATAAGAAGCAATATGAATCTCATGCAATTATATTACAAATTTGAAGTTGCAAAATTATTCAAATTGTATGAAAAAATGAAAATATTTTGCATATTATCTTATATGAAATATTCATACTGATAAGTCAAACAACATCAAGCAGTTAGCCATCCTGCATAAAAATCTTTCTTTTAAATTAAAAAGTTCATTGACAAAATAAATGCTTCTCAAAAACTTATCCGGGTTTGAGGGCGTTTATTAAAAAGCATTTAAATAAACAATAAAATATGGAATTTCAAATTTTAATCAGCAACATCACCAATCCGGTATTACTATTTTTTGTTTTGGGAATTGTTGCAGCCTGGTTGAAAAGCGATTTGGAGATACCTTCCTCCATCAATAAATTTTTGTCGCTCTACTTATTGTTTTCGATCGGATTTAAGGGTGGTCAGGAGTTGGCGCACAGTGGATTTAATGCGGAAATTATTTATTCGCTTGCATTTGGTGTGGCTCTGTCGGCATTAATTCCGCTTTACACTTTCTTTATTCTGAAGCGAAAATTGAGCATCAGTGATGCTGGAGCAGTAGCCGCATCCTACGGTTCGGTAAGTGCTGTAACATTTGTGGCAGCCGTTTCATTTCTGGAGATGCTGAATCTGACTTCGGGCGGTCATATGGTTGCAGTGATGGCCCTTATGGAATCGCCGGCCATTATAGTAGGAGTATTACTTATCATGCGGTTCGATAAAGACAAGCATTCCGGTGAAAATGCAACATTCAAATCGGTGCTTCACCATGCCACTACCAACGGCAGCGTGATGATGATCATGGGGAGCCTTATTATCGGCATCATTGCGGACTCTAAGCAGGCTGAAGGTATCAAACCCTTCACTACCGATATTTTCAAGGGCTTCTTAGCCATTTTCTTGCTTCAAATGGGAATGATTACAGCCCGGCGCTTTACTACTTTCCTCAAATACGGTTGGTTTGTCACCATATTCGCAATCATCATCCCGTTTGTAAATGGCTGTGCTGTGGCTTACATCAGCCAGTTTGTGACCTCCGACCCTGGCAATCGCTTCTTGTTTGCAGTACTCGCTGCAAGCGCCTCCTACATTGCAGTACCTGCTGCCATGCAACTTTCAGTTCCCAAAGCCGACCCCGGCCTGTATGTTCCCATGGCATTGGGCATCACCTTCCCGTTTAATATAACCATCGGGATGCCGCTGTATTATATTATTGTGAGTAATTTTTGATAAATAGGTTATAAACCACCCAAAATCGCCACTACCATTACAAGGGTTAAAATGGAAATTGAAAAGATGGCTCATTTGATAATGTCAGGGTTCAATCAAAACAGAATTTTAATCGGGTTGTAATTAGCAAATTAAAAATTACCAGGTTTTCGTCTATGATTCTCACCAGGTTTTTTTGCAAATGTTCATGATGGAACAGAAATAAAACGTCACATTTCTGTTGAATACTATCGGGGTTTATCACGAATTCTCTGCTACAAACCCAAAACTTTAGCAGTTCTATAATATTTTTTAAATAAAGTTGACAAACCTGACATTTTTTATCAGGTTTTTTGTAGATTTGCGAAGTTGACAATTGAATTTACTATTCAAATACAACCATTGATTTCTGCATGCAGAATAGTTTTTGGCAAACATAATCAACGACATAGCTGATATTTAACCAACATAATAATTTTGAACAAATAACAGTAAAACCTAAAACAACAGTACTACTCGAACAACTAAATGACGGAGTAATTGAAAAGAAAGAAGTAATCGCTTTATCATTACTTTCTTCTGTTGCAGGAGAAAGTATTTTTCTATTGGGTGCACCAGGTGTTGCAAAATCCTTGGTTGCAAGACGACTTAAATACGCATACAAAGACGGCAGTTCATTTGAATATCTAATGAACCGTTTCAGCACGCCAGACGAAATTTTTGGACCCGTTTCAATATCACAATTAAAAGACCACGACAAATACGAGAGAATTGTAAAAAATTACTTGCCGACAGCAACGGTTGTTTTCCTTGACGAAATTTGGAAAGCGGGACCTTCAATACAAAACGCTTTACTAACCGTTCTTAACGAAAAAATATACCGTAACGGAGAGCAAGAAATTCAAGTTCCAATGAAAGCACTTATTTCTGCTTCAAATGAGCTGCCAAGCAAAGGCGAAGGACTTGAAGCACTTTGGGACAGATTTCTTGTTCGTTTAATTGTGGATGGAGTAAAAGACAAACAGAGTTTCAATGATATGATTTCAAAGACATTGAATTCATATAGTGATACTGTTGTTGAAGCATTAAAAATCTCTGATGACGAATACAAAAAATGGAATAAACAAATTGATGAAATAGAAATTCCAGAAAATTTATTCAATGTAATTCACGTTATCAGAAGTTTTATAGACCAACACAATCAGCGAGAAGAAAATAAACTAAATCCGATTTACATTTCAGACCGTAGATGGAGAAAAATTGTAAGACTACTTCGAACTTCTGCATTTCTTAATGACAGAAAAGCAGTTGATTTAATGTACGAAAAATTGAAACAACTGACAGTGAAAAACCTGCAACAAAAAGACCGCACCCTGCGGTAAAAAAAGATTGGGATAAGCGAGTAAAAGTTGTGCTTACAACAACAAGCAATCTTAAATCTAGAATTGATAGTTTTAAAAATAATGACTTAAAGCACATTAGAACAAACTTGTTTGTAAGTTCAATTTATGCAGAAATTGTAGAAGATAACCTAAAACAACTTCAAAATGAAATTGAAAAGCTTGAAGTAGAAGTGAGTAGAATTCAACATTTTTACGAGAATGTTGAACATGATGTTTTCATTGACTCTCCCCTACTAAGTTTATCAAATGGAACAAATGATTTTGACCTTTCAGAGTTGACAGATGAATTTGAAGAATGGGTTTTTGAACAGTTGCAAAATCATGAGATTACCAAATCTTCTGAATTTCTAAGTAAAGACATAGATTTTTATTTGGATAATACTGATATAGACGAAGAACTTTATAACGAACTCAAGGAAACTTTCCAAAACAAATTAGTCAATGGACAGTAAATTCAATAGGTTTGAAACATTCGGTTCAATTGCTGATGAAGATACCAGAAAAAAAATAGCCGAAAGCATTTACTTACAACTGCAAAAGAAATCAGAAAAAGGCACTGGCTTCGCCAATGCTGATACTGATAATTTTGCTAACTCTATTGATGAAATTATTTCCAATCCCACAATGAAAGAGTTATGTTCAAAAGACCCTGAACTGGCTGAAAAAATAACACAAGAAATTCTTGATTTCGTAAACAAGACCAAGAAACAGATAAACAAAACTCAAAATCCGTTTGAAAATGAAATCGAGCTAAAACAAGAGTTTCAGCAAAGCAATAAATCAGAATTTAAAAATAAGTGGGCGAAAGTAAATCCAATCGTTAAAGATAACTACGACAAAAAAGAGTTAGATACAACTTTCTATGAAAAGGAGTTCAAGAAAAGTTTGGATGAAAAAATTAAATTTGATAAAGACAAGCCAAGTTTCGAAAGCGTAAAAGAGCACTTCAATGAAAAGTGGGATGAATTACTTTACAAGAAACAAACTAAATGGGAGCTTGACCAAATCGAAGCAGAGAGGAAAAAATTCTGTGAAGAATTATACAAGCGTATTGAAGAACTGAACAAGCTTCAAGAAGCACTTGAGCCGTTTACAAATGAATTAGGACGGCTTTGGGATATGAGCAAAGGCAATTGGCAAAGAGTAAATCTTGATATTTTAAAAAGATATGCAGAACTTTTGCAAAGAGATAAATCATTAAAAGAACTAGCCGA
The DNA here is from genome assembly GCA_964350125.1 of uncultured Paludibacter sp. GTDB lineage: Bacteria > Bacteroidota > Bacteroidia > Bacteroidales > Paludibacteraceae > Paludibacter. The sequence goes on from CAYGJI010000015.1 coordinate 39,612, forward strand.
AATGCTTGGCAAAATGCGACAAGCTGAAAAGGAGTTTGAAGAAGAACTTTTTGCAAACATTCAATTGAAACCTGAATGGAGAGTAGAACACGCAAGCAAAGCCGACTTAATCGGCATTCACGAAAGTGATGACTTAAGCAGTTTATTCCCGTCCGAAACGGCATTACTTGCTGATGAAACGATGCAATCTGTTTTTTTCAAAAAGTTTGCGGAAAAGAAACAGACTGAGTAAACTTAAAAATAGCCAGTCGACAAAATCAAAAGAATCCCCGAAAATCGGGTTTTGCAAATGTAGTGCAAATTCAAATAAAAAAAACGCCATCAGCCTGTAAATCAGACTAAAGGCGTTCCATAAGTTGTCCCACCAGGATTCGAACCTAGACTGACTGAACCAAAATCAGGAGTGCTACCATTACACCATGGGACAAACATGTGCTTTTTTTGAAAAGCGGGGCAAAGATACAATTGTTTTTCGTTTTTCGCAAGGTCTTACCAAAAATTATTGTATCGTGTTGTATATCAATCGGCTATGAGCAGATAATAATTCTTTTTGCCTTTCTGAG
>CAYGJI010000016.1:0-38759 GCA_964350125.1 uncultured Paludibacter sp.
GGGTGCAAAAGTAGAGAGATTTTTAATACTTACCAAATGTTTTGGAAAGAAAATTATGCTGTAAAACATATTTTTTTGTATGATCCTGATAATGAGAGGATGGAAATGAAATAAAATTCCATCATTTCTGTAAATCGATGATTAAAACATATGAATTTTTGATGTGAATTGATGAATAGTAGTTGAATCGGACACATTGATTCAACATAGAATCCGGATTTTCCATGCGAGTACAGCTTTAGTATTATGTCAAGAACAGGCATAATATTCAGCAAGTAACATCAAATTTATGTGTCCGGGAGCAACAAATGTTGCTCCGCAAGTTTGAAAATATTCATTTGGGAAACAAAAATTATCGTAAATGAATGCCCGAAACGCAGGTTATTTTTTCAGATCAAGGATAAAACTATTCGTGATGGCAGATTTCTGTATACTCATAAATAGAAATTTGTTTTACATATTATCAGATTGAAAAAAGAGCTACCCCAAAAGGAACAGCTCTTTTATCTAAACTACCACAAAGCACGATTAAACGTAATCTTCCCAATTTACATTGATCATATTTCCTGTTTTTTCAAATGCGATGTGCATTCCAAAACAGGCACGCAGCGTTTGGGGAGTATGTGATGGACCTGATAAGGCCAGATAATCACGCAGCACCTGGCGATATGAAGGATCAACACAGTTTTCGATGATGGTAGCGGCACGGTCGACCGGACATTTACCACGCAAATCGGCGACTCCATGTTCGGTGATTATCACGTTTACTGAATGCTCATTCTGATCCACATGGGAAACCATGGGCACAATAGATGATATTTTTCCTCCCTTGGCTGTAGATGGTGTGGTAAAGATCGAAATATATGCACTTCGTGTAAAATCAGCAGAACCACCGATTCCGTTCATCATTTTGGCACCCATGACGTGCGTACTGTTGACATTGCCAAAAATATCAGCTTCGAGGGCTGTGTTGATGGTGATCAAACCCAAGCGGCGTGCAAGTTCAGGGCTGTTCGACATTTCCTGCGGACGTAGCACTATTTTACTTCTGAAAAAATCGAGGTCTTTATAAACACTCTGCAAAACAGGCGTGGTAATAGTTAGTGAACATCCACTGGCAAAAGTAACCTTTCCGTTTCTGATTAAATCGATAACCGAATCCTGGATCACTTCGGTGTACATCTGGAAAGGTGGAATTTCATCATTGGTTCCCAAAGAAGCCATGATAGCGTTAGCGATATTTCCCACACCCGACTGTATTGGCAGGAACTCTTTCGGAATACGGCCTGACTTTAGTTCTTCGGCGAGAAAATTGGCCACATTCTGACCAATGCGGTCTGTTACATCATCAGTTGGAGTAAAGCCACCAACTTCATCGTCGAGATATGTTTCAACGACACAAAGAATTTTCGATGGATCGACCTTGATTACCGGAGTACCCATCCTGTCGGAAGGTGTCATCAGCGTAAGCGGTAAACGATGTGGTGGATCCAAAGGTTCAAAAATATCATGAAAACCACGCAGTTCTTTGGGATGTTTGGTGTTTAATTCAATAATAATGTAATCGGCAAGATTGGCGATGGTAGGCGAAATACCAACCGCAGAAGTCAGAACTATCTCACCGTCATCTGTAATCTCAGCAGCTTCGATGACAGCAATCCTGGGTTTGGGCATAAAACCAAACCGAAGGTGCGGAGCAATCGACGAAAGGTGCATGTCGAAATAGGGGGCATGATCCTTATTAAGCGCATCGCGCAAATCGCGATTCGACTGGTATGGTGTGCGAAAAAGAACTGCATTGGCACGGGCCAGCGCACCATCCAGCGAATCACCCGTGGATGCCCCTGTGTAAATTCCAATTTTAAACTCTTTCCCTTCAGCATGAAAAGCCTCTGCTCTGCGGGCGATGGCTGTGGGAACTTCTTTGGGACTTCCGGCAGGGGTAAAACCACTGAATCCTACCGCATCTCCATGATTAACGAAAGCTGCTGCTTCGTTGGCACTAACAATTTTATACCTCGACATAGATTGATTATGTAAAAATGGCATGAAAGAAATCTGCAAACACATGCTAAACAACTGCAAAACAAACCCTTACACGCCCTGTTATTTGTTTTATAATTTTAGCCGCAAAGGTAACCAATAATTTTTGAATAACATTCGAGTCAGAACAATAATTAGTGAAAAAAATCTTTAATTTATTTGTTAATCAGGGCTAATGACCTACTATGTTGTTAAAATCCATTTAAATAGCTTCAAAGAATGTCAAAATTGCGCATAATCAAGGTTTTTTACCTTAAAGAAATTCGATAAACCACAAAAAATTGTTATCATTGCAAATTGTTAGTTGAGTAATTTTATCATAACTAGAATATCATGAACAAACTACTGATTCTCTTTAGCATGCTGGTATTTTGTGCAACCAGCACTTTATCGCAATCATTCAATAACTGGCGTGGACCTGCGCGTGACGGACAATATCCTGACAAAGGACTTTTGAAGCAATGGCCCGAAAGTGGCCCGAAATTATTGTGGGTATATGAAAGTTTGGGTATCGGGTTTTCATCGCCTGTGATTGCCAATGGAAAAGTTTATGTAACCGGAATGGAGGGCGACATGGGCTACGTTTACATTTTATCTGATAAAGGAAGATTTGAAAAAAAGTTTCCTTATGGAAAAGAGGATACTGGAAACTACCCAGGAGTCCGAAGCACTCCCACAATAGTTGGCAACCTGATGTATCTGGCCACCAGTCAGGGCGAATTTTTTTGCATGAATTTGAATACCGGCAAAAAACAATGGTCGGTGAATTTATTTACTGATCTTGATGGAAAGAATATCCGCTGGGGTTTTACTGAAAATATTGTAATTGATGGTAATCTGATTTATGTTTCGCCAGGAGGCATCAAGCATAACATAGTTGCGCTTAACCGTCATACCGGAGCATTAGTTTGGTCTAATGATGAAAAAGACGGGCTGTCAGCTTATTGTTCTCCTTTGATGATAAACCACCAGGGCAGGAAAATGCTGATAACCATGATGGCACGTGACGTTGTGGCACTTGAAGCTGCTACAGGAAAATTAATCTGGTCATTTCCATATGCCAATCAGCGCAACATACATCCTAATACCCCGATTTACCACAAGGGCGATCTTTATGTTTTCAGTGGCTATGGCATGGGGGGTTACAAACTGCGTATCAGTAAAGATGGTAACAGTGTAACACAGGTATGGGAAAACAAACTGCTCGACAATCAGCTTGGTGGTGTAGTGCTCATCAATGGTTTTATATATGGCTCAGGAGATCGTAACAGAAGATGGTTTGGAGTTAGCTGGGAAAGCGGAGCAGTGATATCAGAATCGCGTGAAATAGACAAAGGGACAGTTATTGCTGCTGATGGCATGATGTACGCTTATACTGAAAGAGGAGAACTCGCACTACTGAGGCCTAATAATGGAAAATTTGATGTGATAAGTAAAACAATGGTTACACACGGAATCAATCAACACTGGGCTCATCTTGTTATTAACAATGGAGTTCTGTATGTACGACGTGGCAATGCTGTTATGGCATACAACATTCGCAACTAACTTATAAAATAACGATAACATGAACAAGCAACTCATTCTCCCTGTCTTATTCTGGCTTACAGTAAGTACGGTTTCATCCCAAATATTTAATAACTGGCGCGGACCTGCACGTGACGGGCATTACCCCGACAAAGGTTTGCTTAAGCAATGGCCTGAGAGCGGTCCAAAAATGTTGTGGGTGTATGAAAATCTGGGAATCGGCTTCTCTTCGCCCGTAGTTGCCAATGGAAAAATATATGTTACCGGAATGGAGGAAGATATGGGCATGCTCTATATTTTGTCCGAAAAGGGAGTTCTTGAAAAAAAATATCCCTATGCAAAAGAGGACAAGGGGCAATTTCCAGGCACACGCAGCACGCCTACCATCATCGGAAATCTCATGTATCTGGCTGCCAGTCAGGGCGAATTGCTTTGCATGGATTTAAACACCGGACAAAAAATCTGGTCGAAAGGGTTGTTTAGCGACTTTGATGGAGCCAATATCACCTGGAGTTTTACTGAAAACATGATTATCGATGGTGATATTATTTATGTATCTCCCGGAGGGAAGAAAAACAATATCGTTGCTCTAAACAGGCTAACCGGGAATGTAGTGTGGTCAAATGACGAAAAAGAAGGCCTTTCAGCATATGGTTCCCCCTTAATCATCAATCATCATGGAAAGAAGATTCTCGTTTCGATGATGGCCAAAGATGTTGTTGCGCTTGATGCTACGTCAGGCAAGCTCCTTTGGTCGTTTCCATATGCCAACCGTTATAGTGTGCACCCAAACACCCCAATTTACAAAGATGGTGAACTTTATTTCTTCAGTGGCTACGGATTGGGAGGTTATAAAGTCAAAATAAGTGAAGATGGAAAAAACTTCACCCAAATATGGGAAAATAAATTACTGGACAACCAGTTGGGGGGAGTTGTTTTAATCGACGGATATATCTATGGTTCAGGCGATCGTAACCGCAGGTGGTTTGTCGTGAATTGGGAAACGGGAGCTGTAACCCATGAATCGAGAGAAATTGACAAAGGGACTGTAATTTCAGCCGATGGTATGATGTACGCTTATACAGAAAGAGGCGAGCTTGCCCTGCTGAAGCCTCTCGGTGGAAAGTTCGAGCTTGTGAGTAAAACCAATATTACACATGGGAGCAACCAACACTGGGCACATCTGGTTATCAGCAATGGCACACTTTACGTTCGACGCGGCAATGCCCTCATGGCTTACAATATCAGGTGAAAAAATCCCTTGGCATATTCAGATATTTACCTGCTTTATTTTTAATTGCCGGCATCATTGCGGTCGTTTGGTGGATACTGCACGACCCAACGCAAAATTTTGTGGTTTCTGAACCAGGTAAGGATGCGAAAGAGCTTGCAACTGAAAACACGGAACTTATTGTTATCGGAGAGCATTTCGAAAGGTTTGAGGATGTTGTAAATGTACCCGGAGAAAACTGGCCGGCTTTTCGCGGAAACCAAAGAGACAATATTTACAAAGGCAGTTTTCCAATGAAAGATAATTTCGGCGGAAAAACTCCGGAAATTGTTTGGACGGTTGAAATGGGAGAAGGACATGCAGGAGCTGCTATTTATGATGGTTTGGTGTATGTGCTTGACTATAATGAAGAAACCCGCGCCGATGTGTTGCGTTGCTTTAGGCTGGAAGATGGCAGGGAAATGTGGCGCAGGTGGTACAATATCCACATCAGGCGAAACCATGGTATGTCGCGTACCGTTCCGGCAGTTAACGAAAAATATATTGTAACGATTGGCCCGCGTGGTCATGTAATGTGTGTGGAACGGGAAACTGGTAATTTTCTTTGGGGTATTGATCTGGAAAAAGAATACAAAACGGAAATTCCACTTTGGTACACCGGCCAGTGTCCGTTGATTGATAATAACATTGCAGTAATTGCACCCGGCGGCGAAGCATTGCTTATCGGGGTTGATTGTGCAACAGGCAAAGTGTTGTGGGAAACTCCCAATCCAAACAACTGGAAAATGTCGCATTCGTCGGTAATGCCATATGAATATCAGGGAATAAAAATGTATGTGTACAGCGCTTCGGGAGGTATGCTTGGCGTATCGGCAGGTGAAGATGGAGGCGAAGTACTATGGTCCGTTTCACAATGGAATCATCCGGTAGTGGCTGCATCTCCGGTTTGCATGCCTGACGGAAAGATTTTCATCACTGCCGGTTATGGAGCTGGGAGTATGCTGATACAACTTCATCCAAAAAATGGAAAGTTTGATGTGGAAATATTAAAAGCCTTCACTCCTGGCGAAGGTTTATCGAGTGAACAACAAACACCGGTGCTTGTCGATGGTCACATGTTCGGCATTTTACCCAAAGATGCCAAAACACTTCGCAATCAGTTGGTGTGTGTAAAACCTGATGATCCCACTCAATTTGTATGGACAAGTGGGTCAGGTGCAAGATTTGGTTTGGGTCCATACATTCTGGCCGACAATAAATTTTACATTCTCGATGATGATGCCACCCTGATAATCGTTCAGAAAAGCACGCAGAAGTACATCGAACTCGACCGGATTAAATTGTTCGATGGCCATGATGCATGGGCTCCGATTGCCATTGCCAATGGCTTCATGGTTTTACGCGATGCCGACAAAATGATTTGTATCAATCTGAACAAGTAAAATATTATGAAGAAAACTACAACGCTGATACTCATTATTTCCGGAATTTTGCTTATCGTTTTATTCTTTATTCTGATGAAAAGAAAAGAAGCACAGCGGAGCATTAATCCATTTGAATATTCCGTGGAAGAATTTAAACAGGTGGAAGAAGAACAAATTTCGCATAAGGAAATTAAGCGCATCAGACTAAGTGATGCTGATCCTCAGGGCATTTCATATCAGGCCGGCAATATTTACATTTTATTTAAGGGGCATCTTCAGGTCATTGATTTAAATGGAAAGGTGAAGAAAACTATTCGCTGGACTGATGCTGAAGCACTTTGTTTGAAAGCATTATCCGACCACCAAATTTTAATAGCTTACTCCCAATTCCTGCGAATTTATAATACAGATGGAGAATTACTGCAACAAACAGAAAACTTACCCGAAAATTCATCTATTACATCTCTTGCTGTAAGCGAAAAAAATATTTTTGCTGCTGATGGAGGCAGGCGTGAGGTGTTGATTTTCGACCGGCAATTGCAGCTAAAATCTTCTTTCAAAGGAGAATCGGGCGTATCATCGATACATGGATTTATTCTCCCCGGCAATCAGTTTTCGTTGGCAATAAACCAGGAAAATGAGCTATGGATAAGCAACCCCGGAGTTCATCAGTTACAGAATTACACCGAAGAAGGCCGATTGCGTGGTGGTTGGGGCGAAGCTTCGTTCGGACCCGGGGGATTCAGCGGATGTTGTAATCCCTCCTTTTTTGCATTTCTGAATGATGGTCGTTTTGTTACGAGCGAAAAGGGACTTGTTAGGGTAAAAATCCATCACGAATCGGGGGAATTCCTATCCTATATTGCTCCACCAGCAGCTTTCGAAAACGGCATTACAGCACCGGCAATTGCAGTGGACGAGCAAGATAATATTATTTTGCTGGATTTTGATCAGTTGATGGTAAGGATTTTTCACTTGAAATAAATGGAGAAAGGAATGAAAGAACCAATAAACAATTCAAGGCGTGAGTTTTTCAAAACCGGCATGCGGTCGTTATTATTCGGCGGATTGACGGTGGCAGCATTTCTTGGCATCAAAGGTAAAAACGAGATAGTAAAAGATCACTGTGTTTATCTTAATAAGTGCGGAGGATGCAAAATTGCTTCAGCCTGTGATTTACCACAAAAAAAAATCAATCGAATTAGGTTATGAGCAGCAAAACCGACAGACGAACATTTTTGCGGAATCTGGGTCGTATTAGTGCCGGAATCGGACTCGCAGGAATAACGGGAATGGCAATTGGCCGCAGCAATCATGAAGGTTATGTTTGGCAGATTGATCCTTTCAAATGTACTTTTTGCGGCAGATGCGCCACCGATTGCGTTTTAAACCCTTCAGCCGTAAAATGTGTACATGCTTACGCTCTATGTGGATACTGCGATTTGTGTGGTGGTTATCTGAAGCCCGGACATATTGCTCGCGACACAGCGGCCGAAAACCAGCTATGTCCAACCGCAGCCATCGAGCGCACATTTATCGAGGACCCTTATTATTTATATAAAATCAACGAGGATTTGTGCATTGGATGCGCAAAATGCGTGGCTGGTTGTACTGCTTTTGGCAATGGGTCCTTCCACCTGCAAATCAGGCATAACCTGTGCAAAAATTGCAACGAATGTGGGATTGCCACTGTGTGTCCGTCGGATGCGATAAGACGCGTACCGGCTTCGAAGCCATATTTGATGAAAGGTGGGTTTGAAAAATGATTTTTAACCATATATAGCATGTAAGAACCATATACACTATTCATATTTTTTGTCGGTGAAATAAAATAATACAGTGAAAAAAACAATACTCATATTAAGCCTCCTGATTGTAATTTTTGCCGGACTAATTGCTCAGCAGCAGCGTTTTCCTCAGCCTGAGTTTCAGTCTGGATATGAAATACCTGAACCCACAGCACCCGACCCGCGTGCTGTTTTTATGGATTATGTTGATATTGCGGTACTGATATTGGTGCTCGGTATTTCCATCTGGTTTATATTCAGGAAACGATCGCGAAAGGGTATTCTGTGGACAGGCATTTTCAGCCTCGCCTACTTTGGATTTTACCGTGAGGGTTGCATTTGCGCAGTCGGGGCAGTGCAAAATCTTTCCTTAGCCATTTTCAACAACGCTTACACGATTCCGCTTACCGCGCTGGCAATGTTTCTTATTCCGCTGATTGTCAGTTTGTTTTATGGCCGCATCTTCTGCGCATCAGCTTGTCCGCTGGGTATCATTCAGGATATTTTCATAGTAAAACCGATCAAGGTGCCGGGATGGTTGCAAACCGCGCTGAGCATCATACCATTTCTGTATTTGGGATTTGCCGTTTTGTTTGCAGCTACGGGTTCGGGTTTTATCATTTGCCGCTACGATCCATTTGTTGGTTTTTTCAGGATGGGAGCTGAGTTTCACATGATTGTGCTGGGAGTTTTGTTTCTTGCAACCGGTATGTTTATTGCGAGACCGTACTGTCGGTTTATTTGTCCTTATGGCGCTTTACTCAGTATCACCTCCCGTTTTTCCCGGAAACACCTGTCGATTACGCCCGACAACTGCATAAGTTGTAATCTGTGTAAAGATTCCTGTCCGTTCGATGCCATCGACAAGCCCACCGAAGAGAAAGAACAAAAACTCACCCGACAGTTCAGAGGGCGCTTTTTGTGGATTATCCTCTTAATGCCGGTATTGATTTTTGTTGGAGGATGGGCAATGTCAGCATCTTATAAAACACTCTCGCAGGTACATCCCGACGTACATTTGGCCCGACGGATTGTGGCTAATCCTGAGATTTTGAAAAATACCGCTGATATTGATATTCAAACTTTTATTGCATCGGGCAGAACATTGGATGAACTTGTAAAAGACTCATTGGCAATTGAGCAGCAATATCGCACAGGAGGCTGGTGGCTGGGAGGATTTATCGTATTAGTGATCGCCTTAACTTTACTCAATCAATTGACTTTCAGAAAAAAGGTAATATATGAGCCAAACCGCGGCAATTGTTACAGTTGCGCCCGTTGCATGGATTATTGTCCGGTGGGTAAACCCGAACATCCATGGCACAAAGAGCATCCTGAACAGTTGAAAAACAATCGAACAGAAGAGACATGAATAAAGACGAAAAAATATTGATAGCGCGAAAAACAGCCTGGATTGCCGCCACTTTCAGTGTACTTGTTGCATTGCTGATGTTGCTCAATTTCATCCAGATAAAGTCGCATAAACCCCTTGAAAGCGAAACACTGGTTGTTTTACTGAACCGTTTGTCGGCTGAATCTGACAGTCAGGCCCTTATGACTGAATTACGACAGATGGATATGTTAGCGAGGAAGGCATATTTCAGCAGTTTGTGGCAGATTCGCACCGGAGGAATTCTTTTACTAATTGGCACAATCGTGCTTGTAGGCTCACTGCGAACCTACAACACCCTGCGTTTCAGTATCGATAAGCCTGCCGAAACCGCCGAAGATCGTTTCACAAACCGCATTCTGGCACAACGCTGGGTGGTACTCAGTGGTATAATAATACTGATATTGGGAGCTGCATCAGCATTTTTCACCATTGATTATCTAAAGATATACGAAGATCGGAAATCACATGAACAACCTTTAACTGCAGGGAATGCAATCGAAGAAATAAGCATAATAACCGATACTGTGGCAGAAATTGCAGACACAACCAGCATTGCCGACACCATCGTTGTAAAAGAAATCACGGTTCAGGACATTCGTTCTAACCACAACAGTTTCCGCGGACCCTGGGGCAATGCTTTGGTGCATCACAAAAGTATTCCTGTTGAATGGGATGGAGCCACTGCTAAAAACATTATATGGAAAACAACGATACCAGTTCATGGCTATAATTCTCCGGTTATTTGGGGCGACAGAATCTTTCTGACAGGAGCTAATGCTTCGAAACGGGTTGTTTATTCTATCAATCGCCGTACTGGTAAAATTCTGTGGGAAAGGGAAGTTAAAAATATTCCAGGTTCGCCTGCCACACCTCCGAAAACCACCGACGACACAGGATTGGCTGCCCCAAGTGTCACCACCGATGGACAGCAAATTTATGCCATTTTCGGTACCGGCGACATCATCAGTTTCGATTTCGAAGGCAATCAGATTTGGGCACGTAACCTCGGTGTACCCAAAAACCATTACGGACATTCATCCTCACTGCTTATCTGGGACAAGAAAGTGTTGGTTCAATACGACACCCAGGCCGGATCAAAAGTGCTGGCACTTGATGCTGGAACAGGTGCATCGGTATGGGAAACCCGCAGAACCAGCGAGGTTTCGTGGGCCTCTCCTATCATCGCAGAAGTTCAGGGCAAGCAGCGACTCATTCTGCTGGGCAATCCTGATTTGTCGGCCTACGATATTGAAACAGGGAAACAACTGTGGAGTACAAAATGCATGTCGGGTGAAGTAGGTCCATCGCCCACTTCGGGAGGTGGGAAGATTTTCGCAGCTAATGAACATGCTAAAATGGTGGCTGTGAATGCTTCAAACGGAAACCAGGTTTGGGAAAGCAGACATTACCTGCCCGAAGTAGCCAGCCCTGTTTATTATGATGGTTTGCTTTACATAGCGACCACATTTGCAGTAGTTGCCGCATTTGATGCCAACACTGGTGATTTGGTGTGGGAATACGACGCAAATGATCAATTTTACTCTTCGCCGGTTATTGCAGATGGTAAATTATACGTTTTCGACACTTCAGGAAAGGCTTATATCTTTAAACCGGGACGTAAAATAGAATTAATTGCCAGCCCGGAACTGGGTGAAGGGGTTTACAGCAACCCTGCATTTGCTGCAGGACGTATGTATGTAAGAACAAGGAATCATTTATTTTGCATAGGACAAAAATAACTGTTAAACCACATGAGTCATATCAGAAACTAACATTATCTCCTATGACTTCCCGATAATCTTCGGGAGTGGTTGAAAAAAACAAAATGGAAGCATTTATAACCAATATTATCAACATACACGGCAAAGCAAAAGATGCGGTGATACCGATTTTGCAGTCGATACAGCGGGAATACAATTATCTTCCGGAAGAATTACTGCATCAGGTATGTGAAGGCACAGATATCACCCCTGCCGAAATTGTAGGGGTAGCGAGTTTTTACAAGCAATTCCGCTTTCGTCCGGCAGGAAAATTTAAGGTAAAAGTGTGTGTAGGAACTGCCTGTCACGTGAAAGGCGCTTCGCTCGTTCACGATGCTCTCAAGCGGGAATTACAACTTTCCGACAATGAGGACACCGATTCAGAAGGCACTTTTACGCTCGAAAAAGTGAGCTGCCTGGGATGCTGTTCGCTGGCTCCTGCCGTGCAAATCGACAATACTACCTACGGACATGTTACTCCAATCACTGCGGGTAACATTCTTCAGGATTTCATTCAAAGGCAACAAAACAAAGAAGAAAAAATCATTGTAATGCCCGATGGTCGGGAGTTTCGAGGCGAGATTCGCATCGGGTTGGGCTCCTGCTGTGTGGCAAGCGGTAGCGATGAAATACGCAGGGCGCTCGAAGAAACCATCAGTTACGACAGTCTCGACCTGAAAATCAAGCATGTAGGTTGCGTTGGCATGTGTCATCAGGTGCCACTCATCGAAGTGCTGGAACAGGGAAAGGCACCCTTCCTTTATGCTAAAGTAAAACCTGATGACATCCGGTTTATTGTTGAGAAGCATTTCAAGCCCAGGGGATTTTTCCGGAAACTGAAAAACAATGCATTGAAACTCACCGAAAGTATGCAGCACGACGATCGTTGGGATGGTGTGGAAAAATACGGCATCAATATCCGCGAAACACAGGTCGCAGCCTTTTTGGATGAACAAATACCGATTGCCACAGAGCATCGGGGAGTGCTCAGTCCGGTTGATTTCGATGAGTATGAGCAACTTGGAGGTTTCGACGGCTTGAAACGGGCATTGCAGATGGAAGCACAGCAAATTATTCATGAAGTACACCTGAGTGGTATCCGCGGAAGAGGAGGAGGTGGCTTCCCGACCGGAAGGAAATGGAAAGTAGTAGCCGACCAACAAGCTGAACGCAAATACCTGATTTGCAACGGAGATGAAGGTGATCCCGGGGCATTCATGGACCGCATGTTGCTCGAATCTTATCCCTTTCGAGTGATTGAAGGCATGTTGATAGGTGCGCTGGCAACCGGTGCTACACACGGCTATTTCTATATCCGGGCAGAATATCCGCTGGCTTTGCTTCGTGTTCATGAAGCACTGGAAACTTGCCGCAAAAGGCAATATCTTGGAAATAACATCCTGAATTCGCAATTTTCTTTTGATATAAAAGTAAAAGAAGGAGCCGGTGCTTTTGTTTGCGGTGAAGAAACTGCACTGATTGCTTCCATTGAAGGTAAACGCGGATTTCCGGTGATGCGTCCGCCTTTTCCTGCAGAAAGCGGACTGTGGGGTTTTCCTACTTTAATTAACAATACCGAGACTTTCGCACAGATACCTTACATATTAAGTCTGGGTTATGCACAATTTGCAGCAATTGGCACTGAAACAAGTAAAGGAACGAAAGTCTTTGCTCTGGCCGGAAAAATCAACAGGGGTGGACTGATAGAAGTGCCTATGGGTATTAGCTTGCGACGCATCATTGAAGATATTGGCGGTGGTGTGCAAAACAACAAAAAGCTAAAAGCAGTGCAAATAGGCGGACCATCAGGAGGATGTATTCCGCATTATATGGTCGATAAATCGATCGACTTTGAATCGCTTGAAGAAGCCGGCGCCATGATGGGTTCCGGCGGATTGGTGGTACTCGACGAACATGATTGCATGGTCGATATTGCGCGGTATTTCCTGTCGTTTACCCAGGTTGAATCGTGCGGAAAATGTACTTTTTGTCGCACCGGAACAAAAAGAATGCTCGACATCATGAATAAACTGTGTGAAGGAAAAGCCAAAACAGCCGATTTGGATGAGCTGGAAAACTTAGCACGATGGACTAAAAAAGGCAGCTTGTGCGGACTCGGAAAAACGGCTCCAAATCCAATTTTATCAACTTTGCAGTACTTCCGCGAAGAGTATGAAGCACACCTGCAGGGACGTTGCCCAGCCGGAAAATGCACCCCGATAATACACTATGAAATCGATGATAGCTGCATTGGTTGTACGATTTGCGCACAGGATTGTCCTGTGGATGCCATCCCATTCCTGCCGCACGAAAAACACAGCATTGATCAGGAAATATGTACCAAATGTGATATATGCCGACTTGCTTGTCCTGTCGATGCCATCCACATCATTTAATGATTACAACCCATGATTAATCTGAAAATAAATAACATCCCCATACAGGTACAGGAAACCGAAACCCTGCTACAGGCGGCGCGCCGACTGGGTATTTCAATTCCCACCATGTGTCATGATGATGATTTGGAACATTTCACCTCCTGTCAGGTTTGTTTGGTGAAAGACCAGCACAGCGGAAGGCTCTTTCCCTCCTGCTCGGCCAGGGCACAAGAGGGTATGGATATACTCACCGACGATGAAGAAGTAATGGAAGCGCGTCGCACTGCGCTTGAATTGCTGCTGTCGGAACATATCGGCGATTGTGAAGCTCCCTGCCGCATTGCCTGCCCGGCTTTTATGAATATTCCACTGATGAACAGGCTGTTGGCTAATAGGCAATTCGACAAGGCATTGCAGGTAGTTATGCATGACATAGCACTACCCGGGGTCATGGGGCGGATTTGTCCGGCGCCATGCGAAAATGCCTGCAAACGCAAACCCATCGACCAAGCCGTCTCCATCTGCCTGTTGAAAAGAGCCGCAGCCGATGAAGCAGTGCAAAAACCTGTTTATCTGCAAAAAGTGCTTACTGATAAAAAAGTCGCCATTGTGGGTGCCGGTCCGTCGGGGCTGGCTGCAGCCCTCTATCTGCAACTAAAAGGCATTCAAGCTGTTATTTACGACCGCTATGAGCTCCCCGGAGGTGCATTGCATTACGATGTTCCGGAAGAAATACTCGACAAAGCCGTGCTACAAAATGAAATCAACTTCATCATGCAACTTGGTGTAAAATTCAAAGGTGCTCAAAACGTAAATGCGGCTAAATTTGACGAATTGCGCAGTAATTATAATGCCGTAGTACTGGCCATGGGAACCCACGATGGCACCCTTGCTTCCTGGGGATTAAACAGCAATGAGAAGCAGGTAATCGTAAATCGAAAAACCTATCTCACCAATCTGGAAAGGGTTTTTGCTATTGGTAATCTCAACCTGACCACCCGCATGGCCATTCGTTCTGCGGCTCAGGGTAAAGAAGTTGCCACTTCCATCGAACAGCTTTTGGCAGGAGATACCGTTCAAGGAGAGTACCGCCGCTTCAATTCGGTTGTTGGCAGGTTGTATACTGCGGAATATGTGGAATATTTGAAGGAAGCTTCAACAGCACAACGTTTTTCACCACATACTGACGGGGCAGGGTTCAATCCAGAAGTCGCTGTGGAAGAAGCCGCGCGATGTATGCACTGCGACTGCCGCGATGCCGATGATTGCAAACTACGCGCATATGCTGACCAATATAAAGCAAACCGAAAACGTTTTTTATTTTCAGAAAGAAAAAATCTGAAGAAACATATTCAGCAGGGTGTGATTATTTACGAACCGGGTAAGTGTATCAAATGCGGCATTTGTGTACGCATTTGTAAAAAACATGAAAACGAGTTCGGATTTACTTATATTGGTCGGGGTTTCGATGTGGAAATCGGAATTCCGTTTGATATGAAATTGGGGGAAGCCCTCAAGGATACTGTACAAATTGTAACCCACGCTTGCCCAACCGGGGCATTGGAGGAACTATAAATCAGAAGAGCATGAAGAAATTATCGCTATACATACTTCTACTTTGGGCTATTCCACTTTTCGGAAACTGGCCGGAGTTCCGCGGAGGACAACACCTCCCCGGGCGCACCAATGCATCTATACCCCAAAAGGTAACAATGGCGTGGTCGTTCAAAACAGGCAGTGAGATAAAATCGTCTCCGGTTGTGTGGGGGGGCCGCATCGTGGTTGGCAGTACCGATAATTATGTGTATTGTTTAGATTTGAAAGGAACACTGCTGTGGTCGTTTAAAACCACCAATGCAGTAGAAGCTCCTGCTTTGATCCGCAACAACAAGGTTTATGTTGGAGATTTGAGTGGTATGTTTTACGCCCTCGACCTGCACACAGGCAAACAAGTCTGGAAGTTTGAAGCCAATAATCAGTTTAGTGGCTCAGCTAACTGGTTTCGCGACCGAACAGGACGAGAATTTATTATAGCAGGTTCATACGATTTTTTTCTTTATTGCCTCGAAGCTAAAACCGGGAAACTGATGTGGCGTTATGAAGCACAAAACTACCTGCACACTACTCCTGCACTTTGGAACGGTCATGCAGTTTTCGGTGGATGTGATGGTTTGCTACACGTGGTAAATCTGACCAACGGCAGCTTGCTCGATACTGTGTCGGTTGCAACCTATATTGCCAGTGCTGCTGCCATTGATAACCACAAAGCCTATATTGGCGATTACGATGGGAAATTCTCGTGTATCGACCTGCGTACCAGAAAAATTGTGTGGAGCTTCGATCGCGAATCGAGAAAATTACCTTTTATCGGTTCACCTGTAGTTGTAGGAAACAGAGTGCTAATTGGCAACCGCGACCGTTTTGTGTACTGTCTGAACAAGGAAACGGGCAAAGTGCTGTGGCAACGTAATACCGGCAATCCAGTGGAATCATCGCCGATAGCTGACAGCAGAAATGTTTTAATATCTAACATGCGGGGCGACCTGATGTTACTGAGTCTGCAAAATGGAGATGTAGTTTGGACCTTTGAGTTGGGCAGTGCCGTACAGGGTAGTCCGGCCATCATCCCCAACCATATTATCGTTGGCGCCAAAGATGGTAATATTTATTGTTTAAAATCATCGTAGTGGCAAATCATTGTGTTTACTCAAATAAAAGGACGAACACATAGCCAGCCCCTGCAAAAAAAAATATAAATTATGAAAATCGCCCATATAATCCCCGGATCAGGGGGGAGTTTTTATTGCGGCAATTGCCTGCGCGATAGTAAATTATTCGACGCCATACGCGCTGAAGGACATGATGCAGTGAAAATACCCATGTATCTGCCCCTGTTTGCTCATGACCATGCCGGTCGCGGGGTGCCTGTGTTTTACGGTGCCATCAGCCTTTATCTCAAACAACAATTTCCATGGCTGCACCGCGCTCCGTTGTGGGTTGACAAAGCCCTGAACTCCGCTCCAATGCTTCGTTTTGCAGCCCACATGGCCAATTCGACCCGGGCAAGTGGTCTCGAAGAAATGACCATTTCAATGCTGCTGGGCGAGGAAGGACAGCAAAAAGATGAACTCGAAAAACTCACCGAATGGCTGGGAATTCACCTGAAGCCCGATGTGATTCATATTTCAAACGCTTTGCTGCTTGGACTCGCACAACAGTTGCGTGACAGGTTAAAGGTGCCGGTGGTTTGTTCGCTACAGGACGAAGATGTTTGGGTGGAGCCTATGCACCCGGAGACAGCCACTGCAGTATGGAAACTGATGCAGGAAAAAGCTGCTTTTGTAGATCGTTTTATTCCGGTCAGTCGCTATTTCAGTCGTTTTATGCAGGAAAAACTACAATTGCCCGACGAAAAAATCAGTACGCTCTACCTTGGTGTTGACCCTGACGAATATGTGTATCAGAATGCCTCAGAAAAGCCGCGCAACATCGGGTATCTGTCGCGCATGTGCCACGAAAACGGACTCGATATTTTGGTGGATGCCTTCATCCTACTCAAAAAAAGACCGGAAATGGCAGATGTAAAGCTGTTGATTACCGGCGGCAAAACAGCCGATGACAATGCTTATATCCGTGATCAGAAAAAGAAAATCAACAAAGCAGGACTGAATATGATGGTTGAATGGATACACGATTTCGACCCGCGTCACCGCAATGATTATTTCAGTCGCATTAAAACTTTATCGGTGCCGGTACGCAATGGTGAAGCCTTTGGCATTTATCTGGCCGAAGCACTTGCAGCAGGCATTCCTGTGGTGCAACCAGCTTTGGGTGCATTTCCGGAAATCATTGAACAATCACAGGGAGGTATAATTTATCCTGAAAACAGCCCAATGGAACTTTCGTTGGCACTGTATAATCTTCTGAACAACAATATACTGGCATCGGAACTTAGTCGAAATGCCAGACAAAGCGCCATCGAAACCTTTAACGTGCATGAACAGGCAAAGAAGATGATCGGGATTTACGAGGAGGTTGTGGCCAGCGGTAAGCGCAAAGAAGCAATAAACGACAGGTTGTGAATTGAGCTGCTTCAGGAAATAAGCAAGCGAAAGCCTGCTGCAAGTAACCTGAAGTCGCGCAATCAGCAAACAAAAGCGAAAATAGCAAAATTAAGGACAATTGATACATCAAACATGAACATTCAACTCCACAGCATTCACAAATCCTACCAAAACAGTCCGAAATCACCTGTGAGGCCGGTGCTTCAAAACCTTGATTTACAAATAAATCAGGGCGAGATGGTTGCATTGATGGGACCTTCGGGTTCGGGCAAAACCACCCTGTTGAATATACTTGGTACACTGGACACACCGGACTCAGGAGAAGTGATTTTTGGAGATAAAGCACTTAACATCCTTTCGCATGACGAAATACTAAAGCTGCGCAACCGACACATTGGCTTTGTTTTTCAATTTCATTTTCTGTTACCACAATGCACCCTGCTCGAAAATGTATTGCTTCCCACTATAGCAAGCAATGAATCAAAAAAGACCCTTCAGCAACGCGTCGAAGAATTGTTACGCATGATGGGCATATGGGAATACCGCCATCAGAAACCCGATGCTCTGTCGGGAGGCGAATGCCAGCGTGCAGCAGTAGCCAGAGCATTGATTAATCAGCCCGAAATACTCCTCGCCGATGAGCCTACCGGTTCGTTAGATCAGGAAAATGCTGATAAACTGATGCAACTGCTTCTTGAAATAAACAAGAAGCTGCATGTAACGCTGATAATCGCAACCCATGCTCCTGAAGTAGCAAAGCAAATGCACAAAATTTACCTTTTGCAGGAGATGAAACTATCAAATATGACTGTATAGATGCATTCACTCCGACTGATATTTCGCACTCTGGCTCATTACCCCTGGTCTGGTTTGGCCACTGCGGCAGGCATGGCCATTGCCACTGCAGTGATTATCGGTGCACTTATCGTTGGCGACTCCCTTACACGCAGTTTGGTGAAAATCGTTGACTTCAGGTTGGGACAAACCACCCACTCACTTACGGCCGGCGAACGACTTATAACCGGTAATCTTGCCCGCAGCTTGAATAGGCAAACGGGCATCATAACCACACCAGTATTGAAAAGTGAAGCCATACTAACTGTGCAGGGAACAGAACTTCGCCTCAACAATATACAGGTGTGGGGGGTGGACAGCACGTTTACATTTTTCACAGGTTCGGACATTTACAAGGAAATAAAACCGGGTGAAATAATCATCAACGATAATACAGCTGCAAGACTCGGATTGCGGGCAGGCGACGAGCTGATGCTGCTGATGCGTACCATTGGCCCCATCCCGCCCAACACGCCTTTCGTGTCGGATGAAGGGCAGACTGTTGCCCGCCGTATGCGGATTTCGCGCATTGTGGAAAGGATGGACGGCGGGCATTTCAGCACCGAAACAACTCAAACCACCCCCTACAATGTGTTTGTGAATTACGACTGGCTCAACCGGGTGATGGGACTGAAAGACCGTTGTAACCTGGTGTTAATCAATACTGATGGTAAAAATATTGATCTGCACGGAACAATCAAACAGATAGTCAGAGCCGAAGATATGGGTCTTAAACTGGAGCAATCTGAAAACCATTGGCTCATACGCTCTGAGCGGGTCTTTATCGACTCCATCCTAAGCACTAAAATCAGGAATATCTTTCCTGAGGCACAACCTACATTGAGTTATTTCGCCAACAGCTTTCGCTTCGGCAACAAAAGCACTCCCTATTCTTTCGTGAATGCAACAAACCGCTTCCCGCAATTGCAACCGGGTAATATTTTTATCAATCGCTGGATGGCTGATGACTTAAAGGTAATGGTAGGCGACAGCGTGGAAATGGAATTTTTTGAAGTAGGACTGATGCGTAACCTTCAGTTGCGAAAAACATTTTTCAAGGTGCAGGAAATCGTAAGTATGGACAATGCCATTCCCGATAAAACCCTGATTCCACACCTGCCCGGTTTGACCGATGCCGGGAGTTGTCGCGACTGGAACGCCGGCATTCCCATCGATCTGGAGACGATCCGCGCCAAAGACGAGGACTACTGGCGCGAATACAAAGGCACACCCAAGGCCTGGATAGCGCTGGAAGAAGGTCAGCAACTCTGGGGAAACCGCTTTGGCAACCTCACCAGCCTTGAAATCAAAACCACCGCCACTCGTGAGAAATTATCCAGTTTACTGGGAACTAGCATCGATCCGTTTTTAGTCGAATATATGTTACGACCGGTACGCGAAGAGGGAATTACTGCTGCACGGGGAGGGGTCGACTTCGGACAGCTCTTTGCTGGCATGGGCATATTTATCATCGCTGCCGGACTCATGCTCACAGTGCTGCTACTTCAATTTAGTTTGCTGCAACGACAAAAACAGTGGCAACTATTCAGTTCACTGGGATTTGGAAGGAAACTGACCTACCGGATTATATTTGGCGAAGCTCTTATACTCGTATGCATTAGTGCCATTTTCGGCACTTTGCTTTCTATCGTTTACTCAAAAGCTGTTTTTTGGGGACTCAACCAACTTTGGTACGACATGGTTCGCACCAAAGTGCTTACATTATACTTCGATCCGTTACTAATCGCAGGAGGTATAATTATCAGCAGTATAGCCGCTTTGAGCGTGGTGTACTTCAGTCTCAAAAAAAGTGTTCGTCAACAAAGCAATCCTCAATTAAAGACTGATGAAACGAAAAAATTTCACCACAATAAAAAACCAGCTCTTATCCTGCTGAGAGTCACGACTTTCTTAACCATACTTTCCCTGTGTTTCGCCATTTTCACAGGCGGTATCTTTCACTGGTTTATTGCAGGGATTTCTTTGCTGATTAATTTGCTGTTGATGGCACATAAGTTAATCTATTTTCCTGCTGAGAAGCCTTCTGAAAACCTCACCCCCAAGCTCCTGAGCTTGCTCAACCTGCAACGAAACCCTGTGCGAAGTTTCAGCATTACAGCTTTGCTCGCGAGTGGCGCGTTTCTTATTCTGGTGCTGGCTGCCAACCGCAAAGATATGTCCATTGACCCCAACGATATGACTGGCGGCACCGGGGGATTCAGCTATGTGGCCGAAACCACCATCCCCATCCTGCGCGACCTGAATAATCTGGAGGTCAAATCCGAATTTCACCTGCCCGAAGATGCAACCATCGTGTCGTTCCTTTCTACCTATGATGATAATGCAAGTTGTCACAATCTCAATCGGGTGGCCAATCCGCGCATTATCGCTACAAACACAGTCAATCTCGAAGGACGGTTCCGCTTTGTGGCAAAGCACCCATTTTTAGATGCTGAACGACCCTGGACATCTCTTTCCAAAACAATTGACACAGGAATTATCCCCGTAGTAGCCGACCAAACTGTGATGCAATGGGGTCTGGGCAAACAGGTAGGCGACACCTTGTTTTACAGCAATTACCCGGGCGAAACATTAAAACTACTGCTGGTGGGAGCACTCAACAACACAGTACTGCAAGGCAATGTTATCATGGATATCAGTCATTTCAACCGCCATTTCCCTGCCACCGACGGAGCTTCCCTTTTCCTCATCGGCAGTGATCACACAAGCGACTTTCACACTGAGGAGTTTGCAATTGCCTTCCGTGATTATGGATGGATCATGGAGAAGAGCAACGAGAGGCTGGCCGCTTTCAATTCAGTGGAGAATACCTACCTGAGCGTTTTCTTCCTGCTTGGTGCGCTGGGCATCCTGCTTGGAACAGTTGGTTTTGCGGTGATGATGGCAAAAACCATGTTGGAACGGCGTATAGAAACTAAACTATATCAAACATTGGGCTTCAGTAATAAAATGATATTCAATTTTTACTTCCGCGAATATGTCAGCTTGTTTGCCGGTGGCATGTTCATCGGAATTATTCCAGCTCTGATTGCATCCATGCCGGTATTTATGGCCGGTTTTCACAATGTATCACCGTTGTTCCTTTTAATAACAGTGGTTGCGCTTTTGGTAAACGGAATCGGATGGACTGCATTGATTACCTCGCTAACATTGAACCACAAAAGAAAACTTAATTTTGATGTGGTTTACGCCGGTAAAACACGAGTGCAAAAACACAAATCAACAGGAGTACAGCAAAAACGGCCATGCTGTTTTCCGCACTTATGGAAGTTGTTATGGAGAACAGAGTTGTTCCGAGCAAAACGAAAATAAAAACCACCAGATTCATGTATGCTAATATTTGCCCGGCAATTCTGTTGGTGTCGGCGCGCTGAATGACGGCCAGATTAGGCACCTGAAAGAAAGCACCGGAAAATGCCGTAACAAATACAGCAGCAGAGAAACCACTAATATTCAGATTGGCCACAAGTATAATCAGCAAGGCAAGTATCATCCCTGTTAGTCCCCAAATAATTAAATGGCGATCGCTGATAAATTTGGCCAGTACGCCAGCCAGCCAGGCGCCAAGGGCTATACCGATAGCTGCCGTTGCCATGACCACGCCGGTAGCTGTAGCCGATGCCTCAAGAGTAACACGAGCATGCAAAACGATATTCATTTGCAATAGCGCCCCTATACCCCAGAAAACAGCCACTCCTACAACGGCCCTGTTGACCCCCGGAAATTGATGGGATAGTAAAAATGTGTCGCGCAGAAATATTATGGGATTCACTGTAAGTTGTCGGTAATTAGTATCAGGAAGCTCCTTTTTCTGCACTTTGATAAACAAGGTTGAAACATATCCCGCAATAGTAAGCAGCATGAATACCACTACCAATAGCACCACGCTTTGATGATCAGCCAAAAACCCTGCAACCAACGTTCCGGTCAGGATACCCGCAAAAGCCATGGTTTCGAACATACCACTTCCAAAAGCACTGCCACTTTTTCCGCCTATCTGCCGAATCAGCGAATACTTTGCAGGAGAAAAAAGGGCACTCTGAATTCCCATCAGAAACATGGATGTGATGGCTAAACCAACCGACTGCATTATAAAAGCCAAACCGGCCAGCATCATGATCGGAAACTCAACCAACTTGAAAAATCTAAAAACAGGTAAACCCGAATAACGTACAGTGAGTTTACCAGCCAGCGGGGAAAATACCAGATAAGGAAATACCAGAGATGCCGACGCAATAGTAATGAGTTGCGATTGAGTCATCCATTCTGGCAAACTCCATCCTACAGCAATAAAAATAATTGCATTCTTTAATAGATTGTCGTTAAAAACACCCCAAAGATTAGCGAGAAATAACCCGTTCCACCGACTTTTCATCAAATCATTATTTAGGGAACAAATATATTAAAAAAATGTTATTTATATGGGACAATGTATAATCCCGATAAATCCGATTATTAATATATTTTAAACATATTTTATTAATAGCCATACTTGAGATTCTTATTTATTGTTAATTTATAACATATTTATGAGTTTAACATTTAACTAAACGTTATATTTGTTGCCATATGAAACGAAACACGATATTCTTACTTATTTTCTCGATGGTAATCTCATTCATAGCACTGATTATCATCCAGGCAAGATATCTACGCGTAAACGTCGAAATGATTGAAAATCAATTCAATGAAAGCGTTGAACGCAGTTTGTTGCAAACAGTTATGTTGGTCGAGGAAAACGAAGCACTCGAATACCTCGCATTAACACTTGAAGGAATCGAGCCACGGCGCAACACCAATAAAGTTCCCGGGCTGAACGAATTGAACAGTGAGGCAGAATCAGCAGTGATTATGGGCCAAGAGGAAATCAGAGTCAGCACCGAGAAAATTCAAAAGCCCTCAATCCGCATATCCACCCGACACGGAAGGGCCACCATTGAAGAAACTTCCAAAATGCTTCAGGATAAGTTCAGAGAAAATTTCTCGAGATCCAAAACCATCCTCGACCAGGCTGTATTCCGGTGGCTGAGAGAAAGCGATACAAAGGAAGTAAGCGAAAGAGTTGATTTTGTAGAACTTAACTCAATTCTCGAAAACATATTCAGCAACAATGGCATCCTTCTTCCCTTCCATTACAGCGTAGTGGATAAACACGGCAAAGTGATATACGAATGCCACAAGGAAATCACCGAATCGCAGGAAGAGGCTTCTACAAATAATGTATATACTCAGAAGTTTTTCCCACAGGAAGAGTCCAGTCGAGAAGCATTTCTGCAGGTAATCTTTCCGACTAAGAAAAACTTCATCATAAGTTCGATGGGACTGCTTTATCCGACTATAATCTTAATTGTGTTAATTTTAGGCATATTCGTTGTGGCCTTAATTGTTATTTTTAAGCAAAAACAGTTGAACAATATTAAGAATGACTTTGTTAATAACATGACACATGAGTTAAAAACGCCTATCTCGAGCATTTCATTAGCTTCGCAGATGCTTCAGGATAGTGGCGTTGGAAAAACACCCGAAACCCTGAATCACATTTCGAAAGTGATTCGCGACGAAACAACAAGATTAAGTCGCATGGTGGAGGAGGTTCTCAAGTTGTCGCTCTTTGACACAGAGCGGTCAACAATTAAAATGAGAGAAATGCATGTGAATGAGCTTATTGGACATACATCGGAGATTTTCTCGCTAAAAGTGGCTAACAAAGGAGGTAAAATGACCTCCATCCTGAATGCTACCGACGACCTTATTTTCGCCGATGAAGTTCACTTTACGAATGTGATTCACAATTTAGTGGACAATGCGCTGAAGTACAGCGATAAGCCTTTATTGCTTACGCTCGAAACCTGGAATGAAAAAGACAAACTATTAATCAGCATCGAGGACAATGGCATAGGAATACCTAAGGAAGATCACAAAAGAATTTTTGAGAGATTCTATCGGGTACCAACCGGAAACAAACACAATGTAAAAGGCTTTGGCCTCGGACTGGCATATGTAAAAAAAATCATCAACGAGCACAAAGGCTCTATCAAGGTCGAAAGTGAAGTTGACATAGGAACAAAATTTATAATCTCAATTCCAACCCTTAAAAGCATCAGTTATGAATGAAGACAAAGTAAAAATCCTTTTGTGCGAGGACGACGAGAACCTCGGCATGTTACTCAGAGAATATCTTCAGACCAAAGGTTACGACGCAGATTTGCAACCCGACGGTGAAGCCGGATACAAAGCGTTTACACGCGGAAAATATGATTTATGTGTGTTTGATGTAATGATGCCCAAAAAAGACGGGTTTGCATTGGCATCCGACATCCGAAACATCAATTCAGAAGTGCCAATTATTTTCCTGACTGCCAAATCAATGAAGGAAGATATCCTGCAGGGATTCAAACTGGGAGCCGACGATTATATATCGAAGCCTTTCAGCATGGAAGAGTTACTTTCGAGAATCGAATCGATCCTGCGTCGTGTAAAAGGCAAAAAAGTGAAGGATGTGGTTGTTTTCAACATCGGCAATTTTACTTTCGATGCACAAAAACAAATACTTACTTTCGATGGAGAAACACGCAAACTAACTACGAAAGAATCGGAGCTATTGCGTTTACTGGCTTCAAACGCCAACAATATCCTGGAAAGGAATTATGCTCTGAAGTCGATCTGGGAAGACGATAATTACTTCAATGCAAGAAGTATGGACGTGTATATCACCAAATTACGCAAATTACTGAAGGACGATCCGAATGTAGCTATTATCAACATCCATGGTAAGGGTTACAAGCTGATTACTCCACAGGGCACTGAGTCGTAACTCTCAGAAGATCAAACCGAACAGCAAAGCCGGATGAATGCTTCAATGCATTTTTCCGGTTTTTTTGTTATTTGAATCTGGATTGAATATCGTCATCGCTGATTATCACCATCACAGGTTTGCCATCAGGGCCATAATGGTGTTGTTCGCAGGCAAACAGCCGATCAACCAAATCACTCATTTCCTGTTCGGAAAGACTCTGACCAGCCCGGATGGATGCCGATTCGGCTAACTGCCTTGCTATACTTTCGCGGATTGCCGTAATTCCATCACCGGTTGCCTGCTTTACATCTTCCACAATCATTTGAAGCAGAGGAATTACATTGCCTGTAGCTTTCATTTGAGCAGGAATTCCCATAATCTGGTAATTTCCGGATGATTCGGAAGCAAAATCGAATCCGGCATTCACTAACTCTTGTTTTACCTGATTAAAAAACAATTCATCATCGGGCAAAAAACTAATTATTTCAGGAAAAATCAATTGTTGTGAGTGCCCCTGCCTTTGCTGTATTTCACGCAAAAACTGATCGGTAAGAATACGCACATGCGCCCTCCGCTGATCGATGAGCAACATGCCCGACTTCACGGAAGTAGCGATGTATTTATTTTTCACCTGAAGATGCTGACGGCTTCGTTCGTGCACACCAACAGGCATTTGTGTTTTTGAAGGAGACGATTCTATCCCAAACATACCTGCCTGCACAGGCTCAATATCTTTTTCAAAACCCTTATACAATTGCTCCCAATCAGGGTTGGTACGCTTGTAGGTCGATGAGCTTCCTGCAAAAGGGTTGTAATCGGGATTAAAGTTTGTACGCGGCGGATCCACAGGGTAACCGGAAGGACGAACCGGCATTTGAGGAGCTCCTTCGGTATCAAAATCGATGGAAGGTACGATATTGAATTTTCCGAGCGATTCCTTGACTGCAGCCGAGAGAATTGACCACACTGCCTGCTCGTTTTCAAACTTAATCTCGGTTTTGGTAGGATGTATATTGATATCGATGGTTTGAGGGTCAACTTCAAAATAGATGAAGTAAGGCGGATTTTCGGCGGGCTGAATCAGTTGCGTGTAAGCCATCGTCACAGCCCTGTGAAAATACGGATGGCGCATATACCTGCCATTCACAAAGAAATACTGCTGGGCCGATTTCTGTGCAAATTCGGGTCGGCTGATAAACCCGCTGATTCGAACCAGCGAAGTGTCGGTTTCTATATTGAGGAGTTGATGGCTCAACTTGCGGCGGGCATTCCCAAACACCTGTTCGATTCGTACTTTTATATTGGTTGGAGGGAGTTGAAAAATCTCATCTTCTCCGTCGTACAAGGTAAACTCAACTTCGGGATTAACAAGCACAATGCGGTAAAACTCATTAAGCAAATGATTTTTCTCCACACTGTCGGATTTAAGGAATCTGCGGCGGGCAGGTATATTAAAAAAAAGATTCTTCACCATGAATGAGGTCCCCTTGGGGCACTGCACGCTCTCCTGCCTGAAAACCCGACTACCTGCAATTTCGATGAAGGTGCCCAACTCATCTTCATCACGGCGGGTACGCATTTCGACCTGTGCCACAGCCGCAATGGATGCCAGCGCTTCGCCCCTGAAACCCATGGTGCGAATCGCAAAAAGATCTACCGCATCTTTGATTTTTGAAGTAGCATGCCGTTCGAATGCCATTCGTGCGTCGGATTCGCTCATCCCTTTCCCATTGTCGCTTACCTGAATGAGGGTGCGACCGGCATCCCTGATTACAACCTGCACGATCGAAGCACCTGCATCAATAGCATTCTCTACCAATTCCTTGAGCACCGAAGCCGGACGTTGTATAACCTCACCAGCAGCAATTTGGTTAGCCACTGATTCGGGTAGAAGATGAATGACATCACTCATGCAGCAATAAAATGTCTGGAAATTACATGATTAGAAAATAGGCAATCAGAAATAAAATCAGGATGATGATAATTAATCTGACATTCGATTTTTTAATGTCAGATGCACGCGAATTCCTGTTCTTATCGGCCATTTCCCTGAAAGCTCCTCTGCGAAGTACCGAAGGCCGGTAATTACCGTCTTCAGCCGACTTTTCAGCTGCCTCCTTTTGCTTCTGCCTTTCCTTCATGGCCTCCTTCTTTGGGTCATAATAAATTGGTTTATACTTGTAAACCAATGGTTTGTGTAGCTTGAAAAAATTCATGACTCAGCCATTATTAAATTATCCATTTTAAATATATGCTCCATCGAATGACACAAACACGTCATTCACAAACTGTCGGATTTTTGCCTCATCGTCCTTTTTACAAATCAACAGCACATTATCCGATTCGGCCACCAGAAAACCCGACAAGCCATCAATAACCGCAAGTTTACCCTGTGGCAAAACAATAATATTCCCTGTACTTTCGTACAGCAGTGTTTTACACTTGAGTGTAACATTGCCACGCTGATCTTTCTCAGATAACTCATACAACGAACCCCAGGTACCAAGGTCGGTCCAACCGAAATCAGAGCACAATACATACACGTTCGAGGCCTTTTCGAGAATCCCATAGTCGATAGAGATATTCATGCAGGTAGGATAAATTTTATCAATAAAGGCCTGTTCAGAGTCGGTATTAAATACTTTTTCTCCTGCCTGAAACCGGGCAGCCAAATCGGGCAATAAAGTTTTGAAAGCCTCGTCAATTGTTTTCAAATTCCACAGAAAAATTCCGGAGTTCCAGAAAAACTCGCCGGTTTCAACGAAAACCCTGGCCAGTTCGGCATTTGGTTTTTCGGTGAATGTTTTCACTTTCCGCATATTACCAACACCCTCATCAATCTGGATATAACCGTAACCTGTTTCAGGTCTGCTGGGCTTAATCCCGAGAGTGAGCAACGAATCGTTTTCCTCCACAAAATGCAGTCCGTGTTTGATGGTTTCGATAAAATCCTGTTCCTTCAGTATCACGTGATCAGATGGAGCCACGATGATATTGGCATTTTCGGTGATAGCCTTAATGCGGTTAATGGCGTAAGCAATGCAAGGAGCGGTATTGCGCCGGTGAGGTTCGAGCAACACCTGTTTCTCGTTAATTTCGGGCAATTGTTCTAGTATCAAGTCTCTATAAATGACATTCGAAACAATGAGAATATTTTCGGCGGGAACAAGTTGACGAAACCGGTCGTAGGTCATTTGTATTAGCGAGCGTCCGGTACCAAAGAAATCGAGGAACTGTTTGGGTCTGTCATTCCGGCTGAAGGGCCAGAAACGGCTTCCCACTCCCCCGGCCATGATAATGCAAAAGTTTTGATTCATACCATTTTAGTTTGTACATTGAAATGTATTTCATGCAGTTAAAAAACCAGCACTAAGATAGAGAAATTATTCGGGGGAAACAAATTGTCTGATCTGACTTTCAATTTCCATGTCGTTGCCCGATATGATGAATTTCGCTTTGAGGTAGAAGGGTTCGCGTTTGTGTAGCATTCCGGTAATAAACCGTAATAGTTCATCGCCTTTTTTGTTACTAATGAGGGGACGCACACCGGCTTTCGCCGACGACAGTCGCCTGGCTAAATGTTCGGGGCTCAGCTTCAAATAGATGGTTTCTCCCTGCGAATTCATTACTTCCATATTATCGAAAAAACAGGGTGCTCCTCCACCGGTGGCAATCACCACATTTTCGAAGGCGGCTACTTCGAGCAAGCAATTGCGCTCCTTCATACGGAATGCTTCTTCACCTTCCTGAGCAAAAATTTCGGCGATGGTTCGATGATATTTTCCTTCGATATAAGTATCGAGATCGATGAAATTCAGTCCCTTATCCCTGGCCAGCAACCGACCCATTGCTGACTTGCCCGAACCCATATAACCAACCAGAAAAATACGAAGCATACCTGTATTGTTGTGTACTGCAAAGATAGGATTTTATTTTAAACCTCTTTATTCATTTTTCACGAATAACTCGTACATTTGTATTGCTTAAATAAAAACTAAAAATGATTGACAATACAGGGTCTGTTTTGCTGATATTCACCGGGGGCACCATTTCAATGTCGGAAGATCCTTCAACCGGTGTGTTAAGGCCTATTCAGTTTGATAAACTACAGGTATTACTGCCTGAACTCAGGCAAACCGGGGTTAACATTCACAGTATTCCCTTCCTGCCGCTCATCGACTCATCCGACGTGCACCCGGTACTTTGGGAGAAAATAGCATTGTGTATCCATGAAAACTACGATAAGTACAACGGTTTTGTTGTTTTGCACGGCACCGATACCATGGCTTATTCGGCATCGGCACTGAGTTTTATGCTCGAAAATTTAGCCAAGCCGGTTATTTTCACCGGAGCACAGTTACCAATCGGCATGATGCGTTCCGACGCGAAGGAAAATCTTCTGACTTCCATTGAAATAGCCTCGGCCAGGGAAAACGGCCATGCCATTGTGCCCGAAGTTTGTATTTTCTTCGAAGATACTCTCTTCAGGGGCAATCGAACCACCAAGCAGAATGCCGAGCATTTCAATGCTTTTAACTCATTCAATTATCCTCCATTGGCTAAAGCTGGCGTGCATATTAAATATTACAGAAATTGCATACATTATCCCGACCCCGGAACACGCCTGAGACTCAGGCTCAACACCGATCCGAATATCGCAGTTTTGAAATTATTTCCGGGAATTTCGGAGAATGTTGTACTTTCTGTGCTCGGCATCGAAGGATTGAAAGCTTTGGTGCTTGAGAGTTTTGGAGCGGGAAATGCGCCGCGACACGCATGGCTTTACAACGCGCTTAAAAATGCCAACGACCGTGGAATTGTGGTGGTAAACAGGAGCCAGTGCAGCACCGGAAGTGTGGAAATGGGACGTTACGAAACGAGCATTAATTTACTGAATACCGGTGTAATAAGTGCCAACGACTGCACTACAGAGGCCATCGTTACCAAGTTGATGTATTTGTTGGGCGAATACAAGACCATGGCCGAGGTCCGACAAAAATTAGGTGTCAGTATCGCCGGTGAAATGACAACTTAGAGTAAAATATTTTTCGCTTCAACGATAGAAAATTAATATTATGGGGAGTTTTGCAAAATGGATTGGTGGTGGTTTAGGCTGGGCCTTTGGTGGCCCCATAGGCGCCATCATTGGGTTTGCGCTGGGTTCGATGTTGGGCAGTGCACAAACACAGGCAACAGTACACCGCAACCGTCGCACTACTGAAGCAGACTTTAAAGCGAGTCTGCTCGTAATGATTGCCTGTGTAATGAAGGCCGATGGTCGGGTAATGAAAGCAGAACTGGAAGTGGTAAAGCGCTTTCTGACAACTAATTTCGGAGAGGAAGGTGCCAGAGAAGCTCTTCAGGTACTGAAAAAGCTGCTCGACCAACCAATCGATGTGGTGGAAGTTGCGAATCAGATTAAAATGTATATGAACGATTCGGCCAAATTGCAGATGGTGCGTTTTCTGTTCGATGTAGCTTATGCAGATGGTACTGTCAATGACGCTGAGCTTTCCGAAATAAAACGAATAGCCTTCATTTTTGGCATTACCGGAGCCGAATTCGAATCGCTGAAGGCGCCCTATGTAAAACATATCGACCAAAACTGGGCATACAAAGCTCTTGAAATTGAGTCGTCTGCTACCATCGACGAAATTAAAAAAGCTTACCGGCGCATGGCGATGAAGTATCATCCCGACAAAGTGCATAACCTGGGAGAAGATATTAAAAAATCAGCCACTGAAAAATTCAGGGCAGTAAATGAGGCATACGAACAGCTGAAAAAAGAGAAAAATTTCGTTTAGGCATGGCTGAACATAAGATGCAAAAGCTGGCGAAAGAGACTGCCATTTACGGGGTGAGCAGCATTCTTGGCAAGTTTATGAACTGGCTGTTGGTGCCTCTGTACAGCTATGTATTGAGCAGTCCGGCCGAATACGGCATAGTAGCTAACCTTTACGCATGGACCGCCCTGCTGCTGGTTGTCCTGACTTACGGCATGGAAACCGGCTTTTTCCGTTTCGCTAACAAAAACAGCAACATAGCCCCCAAAGTATATGGAAACGCTTTAATCTCAGTCGGTAGCACTTCGCTCATTTTTGCCATCCTGACCATTGTTTTCTCTCAGCAGATAGCCGGTTTTCTCGGATATCCCGAACATCCTGAATATATCGCTATGCTCGGAGCTGTTGTAGCGATGGATGCTTTTGGCTCCATTCCTTTTGCTTATCTGCGTTTTCAAAGTCGCCCGGTAAAGTTTGCAGCCCTCAAACTGCTAATGATTTTCACCAATATCCTGTTTAATATTTTCTTTCTGGTTGTTTGCCCATGGCTGATGAAAACTGCTCCCGGACTAATCAGCTGGTTTTACAATCCTGAGTATGGTGTTGGGTATGTGTTTGTTGCCAATGTGATTCAAACAGTGGTTGTAACACTGGCACTATTGCCCGATATACTGAAGGCGCAGTTCAGATTCGATGCTACTTTGCTCAGGCAGATACTGCGTTATTCTTTGCCCTTGCTGGTATTGGGTGTGGCCGGAATTATGAATCAGACCCTCGACAAAATTATCTTCCCCTATCTTATCGATGATCCTGCGCTCGCCAAGTCAGAGCTTGGTATTTATTCGGCCTGCTTCAAAATTTCGATGGTAATGATGATGTTTACACAGGCTTTTCGTTATGCCTACGAGCCATTTATATTTGCGCAACACAAAGATAAAAACAGCAAAGCGGCCTATGCCGATGCCATGAAATTCTTCATCATATTTTCATACCTGATTTTTCTGGGCATGGTATTCTACCTCGACATACTGCAGTATCTCCTACACAGCGATTACCGACCTGGACTACGGATAATTCCCATAGTGCTTTTCTCTTATATTTTTCAGGGAATATTCTTCAACTTATCACTGTGGTACAAGCTGTCGGATAAAACCATGTACGGTGCCTGGTTTTCGGTCGTAGGAGTTGCTATTACACTATCAATCAACATCATTTTTGTCCCCGTTTACAGCTATATAGCTTCGGCATGGGCAGCCTTTGCTTGTTATTTTGTGATGATGTTGATTTCATATTTTTACGGGCAGAAACATATGCCCATCAAGTATGAATTAAAAACCATAGGAAAATATACTTTACTCACATTGGGTTTGTATGGAATCAGTCTGTTAATTAACACTCCCTGGCCAACACTTAACATCCTGCTCAAAACCCTGCTCCTTGCTGTTTTCCTGTACTATTTACTCAAAACAGATTTGTCTCTTATCAAAACTCAATTACTCAATAAAATATTACGAAAAAAATGACAACTACTTCCACGCTTTGCAAACAGATTTTTTCCGAAGCTATAGCCGATTATCACCGCTATGACTCTGTAAATCAACCAATACAAAATCCGTATTCGGCAAAATCCTTCGAATATTATCTCTACCTGAAATGCTGGATTGATACTGTGCAGTGGCATCTGGAGGATATAATAAGGGATACGGAAATAGCACCCGCCAGAGCACTGGAAATCAAGCGCATCATCGACAAGTCGAATCAGGACCGCACCGATCTGGTGGAGCAAATCGACAGCTACTTTTTGAACATACACAGCGATGTGCAGCATCAAGCCGACGCAACCATGAACACCGAGAGTCCGGCCTGGGCTATCGACAGGCTTTCCATCCTGCAATTAAAAATTTACCATTGGAAGATTGAAACCCAGAGAACCGATGTTTCGGAAACACATTTAACCAATGCAAAAAGTAAATTAGCCATTTTGAAGGATCAGCAGGCCGATTTATCGCAGTCGATTGACGAATTGCTTACCGACATTTCGCTGGGTAAAAAGCGCATGAAAGCGTACAAACAAATGAAAATGTACAACGACCCTGAACTGAATCCTGTTTTGTATGTAAGTAAAACAAACAAAAGCCAATAGCCATTGAAACGAGTATTAGTCGTACGTTTTTCAGCTCTGGGCGACATTGCAATGACTGTTCCGGTAGTTGTTTCCTGTGCTCAGGCTTATCCTGATACCCATTTTTACGTTTTGAGTATTCAGAAAGTTCGTGATTTGTTTTTCAGTCTGGCTCCCAACATCCATTTTGTTGCTGCCGATCTGAGAGGTAAACACCGGGGAATTAGAGGCATACTTAGTCTTTTCAGGGAACTCAGGGCATATTCGTTCGACCACATCATCGATTTACATGCTGTTTTACGCACCCACCTATTGCGAAATCTTTTCAGTATTTCAGGAGTAAAAACTGCTTCGATTAACAAAGGGCGAAACGACAAGAAAAAGCTGACACAAAGAGTTAACAAGCAATTAAAACCACTAATCTCCGGGCATGAACGCTACCGGGATGTTTTCCGCCGCGCTGGTTTTTCATTCAACATGATTGACGTTTTGCGTATCAAACCCGAAGTTCTTTTATCGAAACAACAACCCGTAACAGCAAAAATCACCCGCATCGGCATTGCTCCTTTTGCTCAACATCGCGCCAAGATGTATCCTTTAAATAAAATGGAAGCCATTATTTCAGTTCTCGGCAAAAAGAAAAATACCGAAATATTTCTCTTCGGAGGTGGAGAAACAGAAAAAATGATTGCCGGTGAATGGAGCCGAAAATATACGTACTTGAAAAACTATGTTGGAAAACTGTCACTGAATGAGGAACTTGCTCTGATGAAGCAGGCTGATATTATACTTACCATGGATTCGGCCAACATGCATCTGGCTTCACTGGTCGGAATCCGGGTGATTTCCATTTGGGGGGCAACCCACCCATTTGCCGGATTCCTGGGATGGAATCAATCATACGATGATGTTATTCAACAGAACCTGAGCTGCCGTCCATGCTCGGTGTACGGCAACAAGCCTTGTTTCAGAAAGGATTATGCCTGTATGGAGACTATTGAACCAGAGCAAGTTATCAACAAGATAGAACAATGTGTTTATGCGGATAGGGTTTGATGCTAAAAGGGCTTTTCACAACCGAAGGGGACTCGGCAATTACAGCCGCGACCTGCTGAGAATTCTGGCAGAACAACATCCGGCACACGAATACCTATTATTTAATCCCAAAACTGCACCTGAATCACTTTTTCATCCTGCCTTCAATCAACAGGAAATCAGACCAGAAGGAATAATCTATCGCTCTGCGCCGTCGTTGTGGAGAACTTTTGGCATTTGTAATGCTATTCAGCAACAAAAAGTTGATATTTATCACGGTCTGAGTCAGGAATTACCTTTTGGCATCCACCGAAAGCAGGTTAAAACTGTTCTAAGCTTCCACGATGCGATTTTCATGCGTTTTCCTGAGCAATACGATGCCCTTTATCGCCATACTTTCATTCACAAAAACCGTTATTCTCTGAAAGTTGCCGACCGCATTGTAGCTGTGAGCGAACAATCGAAACTCGATCTGATGGAATTTTTCGGCATCGCCGAGCAAAATATTGAAGTCATTTATCAGGGATGCAATGCTTCGTTCGGAAAAGCCGTAAGTGAAGAAGAAAAGAGCATTTGCGCACAAAAATACGGCTTGCCGGGCGAGTATATGCTAACTGTTGGAGCTCTGGAGACCAGGAAAAATCTGCTTAATTTACTGAAAGCCCATGCTTTGGGCCGAACCGGCATACCTTTGGTGATAGTGGGCAGGGCAACGCGACATGCAGCACAGCTAAAGGAAGAAGCACAACGACTGAAAATTGCAGATCAGGTTCTCTTTCTTCATGAAGTTAACAACCAAGACTTACCGGCACTGTATCAATCGGCCCTTATCTTCGTTTTTCCATCAGTATATGAAGGATTTGGCATACCAATACTCGAAGCCCTGAGTAGCGGAGTGCCCGTTATCACCTCATCAGGCAGTTGCTTTGCTGAAACCGGCGGCGATGCAGCAATGTATGTGAACACCTCCGAACCGGCAGCTTTATCCGAAGCCATTGCAAGCCTTTGCAGCGACAGCGTAATGCAGAAGAAAATGATTGAAAAAGGGATTGCGCATTCGCAACAATTCAGCGAAGATAAAATTGCCAATCGCTGGATGAACTTATATAAATCATTGGTATGAAGGAAGTAATCATCATCATCCCGTTACACACCAACCGAATTAGACCTGAAGAAATGCAATCTCTTGCACGCTGCATGGAGGTGTTGGGGCATTATCCGGTTTGTATAGTAAAGCCGGAAAACACCGATATGAGTTCACTGTCCGAAGCATATCCCGGATTGCATTTTGAGTCTTTTGCAGATGATTATTTCACTAACATTCAAGCATATAACAGCCTCATGCTGAGCAAAGAGTTTTACGAACGTTTTGCCGACTTTCATTACATGCTCATCTACCAGACTGATGCCTGGGTTTTCGGCGATGAACTTGCACATTGGATCAGTCAGAGCTACGATTATGCAGGTGCACCGTGGATTGTGAAACCGAAACATCAGCGTTGTTATTACCGTTTTTACAGTTTGCTGATGGCTCGTGTTTTTGGAATAACACTCAAATCGTCAAAATTGGGAGGCAAATCAGGCAACGGAGGTTTTTCCCTTCGCAGGATACCGGCTTTTATTCAGGCTTGTTCTTCGAAAAAAGACCTGATTGCCCTATATCTTCAAAAATCGGCAAGTTCCGATTTGTATCACGAAGATGTTTTCTGGGCCACCGAAAATCCGGAATTCAGTTACCCTGACTACAATCAGGCTTTACGATTTGCGTGGGATCAGCATCCCGAAATTGCTGTTTTGCAAACCGACAGAAGACTGCCTTTCGGTTGCCACGGATGGTTTAAAACGCCTGAATTGCGGCAATTCTGGAAGCAGTATATACCCTGAGATAGCAAGACCTGAATTGCTCAAATACACTGATGTAATTCTGATACTGACAAATATCATTTCCTGCCAAAATCAGCGGGAATTTCGCCCCATGCTTCGGTATGCCATTTGAGAATTTCAGTATTGTAATCATTAGCCTGCAGCCATTTCAGTGCCCGTTCGACCATCTCAAACACCCTTGCATTTGCGGCAGAAGGTTGCAGTTCCGATTTCACTTTTTTATTGCGTACCCAGGCCATGGCAGTGCGGCTATCAGAATACACAGGCCTCGGGTCGTTGTTTTGTTTCATCAGCGCGATGGCGTGCACCAGAGCTAAAAACTCCCCGATATTGTTGGTTGTGTCGGGAAAAGGGCCCTGATGAAAAATCACTTCACCGGTGCAGGTATTCACACCCTGATATTCCATGGTGCCGGGATTACCGCTGCAGGCAGCATCCACCGAAACACTATCCATATCAGGCATCCCATACTGTGCAATGAGCTCCGGATCGGGCTTCCTTTCTTTGGCATTCTTCCCCACATAATCCCAATAAGGAGAAAGAATGGCTTCCCGGGCTTCAGCTTCGGTTTCGAAACCTTTATATTTGGCTCCGGCATACCCATGAATCTGTCTTTTGCATTCCTCCCACGAAC
Organism: uncultured Paludibacter sp.; assembly: GCA_964350125.1. Taxonomy (GTDB): domain Bacteria; phylum Bacteroidota; class Bacteroidia; order Bacteroidales; family Paludibacteraceae; genus Paludibacter. The sequence continues at coordinate 36,717 of CAYGJI010000016.1, forward strand.
GATAAATGCCCGGCTCGATGCCTTCCCACACCACAAAAAATTTATTTTTGGATTTTCCCATAAAAATTGTACTTTTGCATCGCTTTTCAAAGTTGGCCCTGTAGTTCAATGGATAGAACGGAAGTTTCCTAAACTTTAGATTCGGGTTCGATTCCCGGCGGGGCTACTAACTTCTTCTCCATCAGCAAATCAACCCATCACGCATTTCAATTACCCGGTCCGACAAGCCTGCCAGTTCCTTGTCGTGCGTCACAATAACAATGGTCAATCCGAATTTATCGCGCAGGTCGAAAAGCAATTTGTGAAGTTCTTCCTTGTTTTTGGTATCGAGGCTGCCCGAAGGCTCATCGGCAAGAATTACTTTAGGTTCGTTGATGAGGGCGCGGGCAACAGCAACACGTTGTTTTTCTCCTCCCGAAAGTTCAGAAGGTTTGTGTTCGAGCCGGTCGCTGAGCTTCAGATAAGCAAGCAGTTCCTTCGCTTTCTGCTTCACCGGTGCAACATCTTTTCCGGCGATGAGTGCCGGTATCATCACATTCTCGAGGGCGGTAAATTCGGGCAATAACTGATGAAACTGAAAAATGAATCCTATAATCCGATTGCGGAAAATGGCTAATTCCTGTTCGCGGAGCAGTCCGAGCTGGACACCATCGACCTTTACCGTTCCCTGGTCGGCTACATCGAGGGTTCCCAAAATTTGCAAAAGCGTGGTTTTACCAGCACCACTCGGGCCTACAATGCATACAATTTCCCCCTGTTCAACATGCAGGTTCACCCCTTTTAAAACTTCGAGCGAGTCAAAACGCTTGTGAATATTTACAGCCTCTATCATAAATAAATTTGATTTTCGCGGTCACAAAGTTAGATATAAAAAGCATAAATCAGTCACAAAAGCTTATTTTTGTGCCCAAAACAGTAGCCATGCCCGATTTGAGCATTTTCGGAACAGTGAGTTTTATTAAAAGTCAGCGTGCAGGCCGCATTACGGTCAGGATACTGAACGGCTCTCTGCGTGTAAGTCTGCCACCCCGCAGCACACAGGGCGAAGCTACGCTCTGGCTGATTGAAAACCGCGACCTGATATTGCGTAAACAGGAAAAAATGAAAAAGCGGCAGCATCAGCTGCTAATTACTGATGAGAGCGGCTTAGAAACCCACACCTTCAGTGTAAAAGTGCAGAAAGCGGCACGCGACAATGTGCATTTCCGCCTGAAAGACGATCTGCTGACCATCGAATATCCTGCTGATGCCGATATCAAAAGCGAGAAACTACAGAAAATTTGCTGGGATGGCATCCGGTACTTTTTAAAGAAAGACGCACAACGCATCCTGCCTGTTCGTCTTGCCGAACTGGCAGCAAAACATCAATTTCAATACAAGAACCTGAAAATTCAGTCGGGCAAAACCCGCTGGGGCAGTTGCTCGGGTAAGCAAAACATCAATTTGTCGGTTTACCTGATGCTTTTACCGCAACACCTCATCGATTATGTAATTCTGCACGAGCTGTGTCATACCCGGGAAATGAACCACGGCGATAAGTTCTGGAAACAGATGGATGCGGTGACTAACGGTAAAACCAATCAATTACGAAGGGAGATGAAGAAGCATCATATTCCTGAAAATTGATTTTCAATGTCTATTATCCACATAAGTCACATTAGAAAACATGAGCTTGAGCGTTTGCTGATTTGGTCCGGTATGTACATTTAGCAGAAGAGCATTGTTGGAGGTTTGGAGTTGAGCCAAAGGGATCATAAGTTGATGGGTGCCGACTTCGAAGTTTGAGGTTAAATTGCTGTAAAGTGCCTTCCCACTGAAATCAAACAGGCTAATATAAAGATTAGTAGTTTCGTGGATGCTGAATTGTAGCTGCAGGTTAGTTCCTATCCGGGACACAGATAGATTCAATGTACCTTCATTGCCCGAATCAGAGTTCAGATTACCGGTGGTAGTGTCGTCGATGGATGGAGGCAAGAGGTATTGCCCGTAAAAATCGTACACTGTTTTTATTGAAGATGCTGTTTTGGGCACCGAATGGCCGGT